>CAZERM010000035.1:0-14212 GCA_964514555.1 uncultured Lachnospiraceae bacterium
GAATTAAATTTTTAAATATGGTATAATATAGATATTATTATGGGCAACTATATTCATGCCACAAAAAGGACGGTTTTAATGGACTCATACAGAGATATCTGGAAGCTCGTGCTGAATGGGCTTTCCGAAAAATTTTCTGACGCGGCGATGGATCTTTGGTTCAATAAGCTCACGCTTGTTTACCTCGATGATTCCATTGCTCTCGTTACGACACAGAGCGATAACTTTGTATCGCTCTTAAACAAAAGATATGCTCCGGAGATAGAACAGATACTTGAAGACATCCTCAACTTCCATGTGAGCGTCAAGATCCACGCAGAAAAAGGTTTCGACCTTGAAAGAGCGAAGGCTGAAAGTCTTTTGAATACCGCGGAAGGATCCGATGCGCCTCAAAAAGAGGAAAATATCCCCGAAAGCAAAAACGATGACTTTTACAGCGACGACCAGGCGGAGCGCACCATAACGACACTTGATTCAAGCTATACTTTCGAAAATTTCGTTGTAGGTGAATCCAATAAGTTTGCATATAAAGCAAGCTGCGCCGTTGCAAATAATCCCACCGCTTACAACCCTCTTTTCCTTTACGGTCAGAGCGGCTTGGGTAAGACTCACCTTATGAAAGCTATCGCTTACGAGGTGATGAAAAAGAACCCATCCTATAACGTCGTTATAGTAAAGGGCGAATCTTTCACGAATGAATTGATCGAGGCTATCGCAAAGAAAGAAACTGCCGTTTTCAAGGAAAAATACAGAAAAGCCGATATGCTCCTTATAGACGATATCCAGTTCATAGCCGGAAAAGTGTCTACTCAGGAAGAATTTTTCCATACCTTCAACGCACTCTATGAAGCCAACAAGCAGATAGTCCTCACCTCGGACAGACCTCCCAAGGATATGAAGCAGCTCGAAGACAGACTTCGCAGCCGTTTTGAATCGGGTCTTATCATCGATATACAGCCGCCCGACGCTGAACTTCGCATAGCTATCCTCAAAAGAAAAGCTATGGCAATAAACCTCGATATATCCAATGAGGTGCTTACGTTCATAGCGGAAAATATCAAAAATAATATCCGTCAGATAGAGGGCGTTGTAAAGAAGCTCGGCGCTTACAGCTTCGTTACAAACAAACCTATCACCATCGACGTTGCAAAGATACAATTATCGAGTATCTTGAGCGGCAAAGAAGCGCCAGAGATCACAGCCGAAAGGATAATCTCCGAGATATCGAAAAAATATCATGTTACACCCGAGGATATCAAAAGCAAAAAGCGTACTAAAAATATCGCTATGGCGCGCCATATAGCTATTTATGTAATACGCTACTCCACAGATCTTGCTCAGGCTTCCATAGGCAAGATATTTAACCGCGACCATTCCACCATAATCTCCTCTATCGATGTAGTAAAAGGAGAGATGGAGATAGACTCTAATTTTGAACACGATATAAATGCACTTATTCGCGAATTCAAGACCTGATAGGGCGGTTGAAAATGTAGAAAAAAGTTTTCCACATGGTGTGGAAAACGATGTTGAAAACCGAATATTTTCATGACCGGTCAAGGCTTTTTGCAATTTTTTTCAATGTGCAGATGTTTGTTGATAAAATTTGCTTATTATAACCCGTTTTTTATTTTTTATACATATATTTTTTCGCGCCAAGGCCTTTTTCCACAATCTTTTCCTTTTCAACATCAGGGTTTTCAAGTTATTCCACTTTTGGTCGCGCCGAGACGGCGGATTTTTTTGCGGATATTTTATTCAACAAAGTCTCTTCCGAGAAATTCACTGCGAAAAAGTGTATTTCCGGATTCGAAAACCCTTGATGGGACAGACTTTTTCCGTTTTCCACATTTTATACATATCCTACGCCTGCTACTGCTACCAAAATATTTATTTATTTTTATTTTTTTATATAATTTAAAGAACGCGGATACAGAGATCCGCAGAAGATCGTTGAAAAACACTCAGGCTTACGCGCGTTTTTTAATGATATCAATAATATCGTAATTTTTTTCTTATAAAGGAAAGGGGTACAAATGAAAGCAACATTTGAAAAAGAAGCTCTTTTGCTCGCTATTACTCGCTCGCTCGGTTGCGTTGCGGAAAAGATGACAAGCGTTATTGAAGGTATATACATAAATACGGTCGGTGATGATCGTTGCCAGGTATGCGCTTATGATATAGAAAAAGGTATCAAAATCGAGATCAGCGCAAATGTGCATGAAGGCGGCAGTTTGGTCATAAATGGTTCCAAACTCGCTTCTATCGTAAAATATATGCCTGCCGAGGTTACTCTCGAAACAGGCGAAAACAATGTGGTAACAGTTTCTTCCGGCAGATCTAAATTCCAGCTCCACTATCTTCCCGGAAGCGATTTCCCGAAGATCCCCGAATTTTCTCCCGAAAGACACTTCGAACTTCCGCAGAATACGCTTAAAAAGATAATCAACCAGACCGCATTCGCAATTTCGCACGACGAAACTCGCCCCGCGCTCACAGGTCTTTATATAGAGATCAACTCCGACAAGATGAAAGCGGTCGCTTGCGATGGTTACCGTCTTGCTGTTCGTGAGATAATGATGAAAACAGAGATCTACTCTAAAACAGGCGAGGAAGAACTTTATTTTATCATCCCCGGAAAGACTATAACGGAGCTTCTTCGTTTGCTCGAAGATAAGGACGAAACGATAAAATTCAGTCTTACAAGAAAACACATTATATTCTCTCTTAAAATGAAATACGGCTCCGAGGAAAAGGAAACAGTCATGTTCTCTCGCCTTGTTGATGCCAACTATATCGAATATCAGAGATTTTATCCCAAAGAATGTAAAACATTTGTAACTGTTGAACGCGATGCTCTCGAAAATGCACTCGAACGCGCTTCTCTCGTTACGGAAGACAGAGTTCAGGGTCAGGTAAAGAGCGCCGTTAAATTTAATTTCACGGACGGTCTTCTCAATGTTTCCGCAATATCGATAAACGGTAAATTCTTTGACGAGATACCGATCGAAAAGAGCGGCGCGGATCTTGTGATCGGCTTCCCCTGCAAATATCTTATCGAGATATTGAGAAGCACGGACCAGCCCGTTTTGAAACTTTCTCTTACATCAGCACTTATGAGTATGCTTATAGAAGGCGAGAGCGAGAGCGGAGATTCCAAATTCCTCTATCTTGCGCTCCCGATGAAGATGAGAGAGTAATCATATGTACCTTGAAAATGCTGTTTTTGAAAGCTTCAGAAACATAGATTCGTTTAATTTTTCGTTCAGCAAGGGCGTTAATATCTTTTACGGTAATAATGCCCAGGGAAAAACTAACGTATTGGAGGGGATATACCTTTTCGCGGGTGGAAAAAGCTTTCGCCACACAAAAGAGCGCGATATGATCTGCTTCGAAAAAGAAAATGCGCGCATATCTCTTTCATATTTAACGGAGGAGCGCCGAAACAAGCTTGAGATGAGGCTTGGTCGCGGAGTTAAAAAGCAGATGTTCAAAAACGGCGTAAAGATCCCCAAGGCTTCCGAATTTATAGGAAATTTTAAAGCGGTGCTTTTCTTTCCCGATCATTTGGGAATAGTCAAAAATGAACCTTCGGTGCGCCGAGGCTTCGTTGACAGCGCCGTGTCGCAGATAAGCCGTGCATATCTTGCCGATCTTATCGAATACGGCAAGATACTTGAGCAGAGAAACGCTCTTTTGAAAAACAGTTTCAATTACGGCGCTTCGTTTGATATGACGCTTGGGATATTATCGGAAAAGCTCGCTTCTTGCGGCGCAAGGATAACTGCTTGCCGCGCAAAATATCTTAAGATGCTCGAAGGCATCGTTGATATCTGCCTTAACGATATGACGGGCGACGCGGAGCATATATCGTTCGATTATATGACGAATATAAGCAAGAGCGCAGGCGAAGAACTTTTCGATGTTGCGGAGAATGAGGCAAGATACAGAAAAGCCCTTTCCCAAAACGTAGAAAAAGAAAAGATACTCGGTGTTACCATGGCAGGCGCACATAAAGATGATTTTGAGATAAAGCTCAACGGCAAGGCGGCAAAGCTCTTCTGCTCGCAGGGTCAACAGCGCAGTATAGCGCTTGCGATGAAACTTGCGGAGGGAGAGATAGCTCGCGACAAGAGCGGCGAGATGCCTGTTTTTTTGTTCGATGACGTTTTGTCTGAGCTTGATTCAGCTCGAAAGAGCTATATAATATCAAAGCTTTCGGATAGGCAGGTCATTTTGACCTCCTGTGCGGAGAGCGATTTTGAACGATTTACGGAAAATTCCGATTCAGCTCAAAAAATTTACGTTGAAAACGGCACGTTTTCATACAGATGACATACTTTTTCGTGAACGGAAAAAGTATGAAGAAAGGTCAATATGAAAAATATGTACCTTCATATAGGTAACAACAAGATAATTCGCACGAAGGACGTTATAGGCATATTCGATGCTGACACAGCGACAGTATCCAAAACGACGAGAGCTTACCTTTCCGAAAAGGAAAAGCAGGGTTTTCTTACTACTGCGACGGACGAAGTACCTCGCGCTTTCGTTCTTTACGGCGATAAAAATAACGAAAATATTTGTTTTTCGCTTCTTTCTGCAAAGACACTCGTCCGCAGAAACGAAGCCGAAAATGATAAATGAAAAATTCAAGTATTCGGTCTTGATTTTTTGAAAGGATTAGAACATGGCAGAAGAAAAACACGTTTATGAAGACGAGCAGATACAAGTGCTCGAAGGTCTTGAACCTGTACGAAAACGCCCCGGTATGTATATAGGTTCAACGTCCGCACGCGGTCTGCACCACCTCGTTTATGAGATAGTGGATAACTCTATCGACGAGGCTATGGCAGGCGAGTGTAACGAAATAGAAGTAACATTCCACCCCGACGGCAGCGTCTCCATCCAGGATAACGGACGCGGTATCCCCGGCGGTATAAATGAAAAAACAGGCATCCCCACCCTCGAAGTAGTTTTCACGGTGCTTCACGCAGGCGGTAAATTCGGCGGAGAAGGCTATAAATTCTCCGGCGGTCTGCACGGCGTAGGTGCTTCCGTAGTAAACGCGCTTTCCGAATGGACAGAAGTAGAAAACTGCCACGAAGGACAGATGTATACGGAAAGATTCGAGCGCGGTGTTGTTGTTCGTCCGTTCTGCAACGTAGGCGAATGCGGCAATAAGCACGGTCTTTATGTAAGATTCAAGCCCGATGCGGAGATCTTCCGCGAAACGACGGAATTTGACTATACAACGATACTCAACCGTATGCGCGAGCAGGCGTTTCTTAATGCCGGCATCAAAATAATCGTTACGGATGCGCGCGGCGAAGAGATCGTTAAAAACGAGCTTTTCTATGAAGGCGGTATAAAGAGCTTCGTTGAACACCTCAACGAGATAAAACACGGCGCTGTTTTGCACGATGTCATCTATATGAAGGCGGAAGCAAGCAATAAAACAGCGGAGATCGCTATCCAATATAATGACAGCTACAACGAAACGCTTATGACGTTCGCAAACAATATCAACACGATAGAGGGCGGTACGCACGAGCTTGGTTTCAAGATGGCTATCACTCGTGTTATCAATGATTTTGCACGTAAAAAGAATATATTGAAAGATTCCGACAAGGCTCTTACGGGTGAAGACGTGCGCGAAGGTCTTTGCGCCGTTGTTTCCGTTAAGCTTCAGGAAGCGCAGTTTGAAGGTCAGACAAAGGCAAAACTCGGTAACTCCGATATGAGAGGCTTTGTAGATTCTCTCGTTTCCTCCAAACTCGCTGAATTTTTCGAAGAGAACCCCAATGTTGCAAGAAATATAATAGAAAAATCTCTCGCTGCTTCCCGTGCAAGAGAAGCGGCAAGAAAAGCACGCGAACTTACTCGCCGCAAAGGTGCGCTCGACGGTGCGGGTCTTCCCGGTAAGCTCGCCGATTGCCACGAAAAGAACGTAGATCTTACAGAACTCTATCTTGTCGAAGGTAACTCCGCCGGCGGTTCTGCAAAAGACGGACGAGATAGCCATTTCCAAGCTATCCTTCCTCTCCGCGGTAAGGTGCTCAACGTAGAAAAGAGCAGACTTGACAAAGTTTACGGTAACTCCAGCCTTATCCCGATAATCCAGGCGCTCGGTTGCGGTATCGGCGAAGATTTTGATGCTTCCAAGCTTCGCTACGGCAAGATAATCATCATGGCCGATGCCGATGTCGATGGTTCTCACATTCAGATACTTTTGCTTACATTCTTCTTCCGTCATATGAGAAAGCTCATAGAGGACGGACACATATATTTGGCACAGCCTCCGCTCTTTAAAGTATACAAAGGCAAACAGGTAAGATACGCTTTCTCCGACGATCAGAGAGATATGTATATTGCCGAGCTTGGACACGGCTCTCAGGCTGAGCGCTACAAAGGTCTTGGTGAAATGGACCCCGAGCAGCTTTGGGAAACGACCATGGACCCCGAAACAAGAACGCTTTTGCGCGTTGATATAGAAGACGCTATGGCTTGCGACGAGATGTTCTCCGTACTCATGGGAGATAAGGTTGAGCCCAGACGCGACTTTATCGAACAGAACGCGAAATATGCGGTGAATCTCGATATCTAATGAATGGACGGTAAAAAAATGGAACATAAGGACATATCATATCAGAACCAAAAGATAGTCGATATACCGATGGAGAAGCGCGTTAAATCCGCTTTTATCGAATACGCGATGAGCGTTATCGTGGCGCGCGCGCTCCCTGATGTACGCGACGGTCTCAAACCCGTACATCGCAGAATACTTTATGCTATGTACGAGGATAAGCTCACATTTGACCGCCCGTTCTGCAAATCCGCAACGACGGTCGGAAACGTGCTCGGTCGCTATCATCCGCACGGCGACTCCGCTGTTTACGATTCTATGGTACGTTTGGCGCAGTCTTTCAATATGCGCTACCCCTTGATAGATGGCCACGGAAACTTCGGTAACGTGGACGGCGACGGCGCGGCTGCTTACCGTTATACGGAAGCGAGAATGAGCAAGATAGCAAATGCTATGCTCACGGACATCGAAAAGGACGTAGTTCCTTTTTCGCCCAACTTCGACAACAGATTGCGCGAACCCGATGTACTTCCTTCCCGTTTTCCCAACCTTTTGGTAAACGGTTCCGTAGGTATTGCGGTAGGTATGGCAACGAACGTACCTCCCCACAACCTTGGTGAAGTTATCGATGGTACGCTCCATCTTATCAAAAACCCCGATGCAAGCGTTGCCGATCTTATGACATTCATCAAAGGCCCCGATTTCCCGACAAACGGTATAATCTGCGGTACATCCGGTATATATAACGCATACAGAACGGGCAGAGGCAGAATAATCGTTCGCGCACGCGCAACAGTCGAAGAAGACAAGCGCCGCATCGTTATTACAGAGATCCCCTACCAGGTAAACAAGAGTATGCTCGTTGAAAGCATGGCAAACCTCGTTAAAGATAAAAAGATAGAGGGTATCACAGCCATCCGCGATGAATCCGGAAAAGCAGGCATGAAGATAGTTGTTGATTTCCGCCGCGATGCAAACGGTGCGGTCATCCTCAACCAGCTTTACAAATATACACAGCTCCAGGATACTTGCGCCGTAAACATGATAGCGCTTGTAAACGGCGAGCCGAAATTGCTCGGTCTTAAAGAGATACTCGAATATTACATCAAACATCAGGAAAACGTCGTAAGACGCAGAACTGAATTTGACCTTGATAAAACTCGTGCAAGAGTTCATGTCCTCGAGGGCCTGAAGATAGCTATCGACAACATCGAAGATGTTATCAAGACCATACGCGCTTCCGCTTCCGTAACAGAGGCTAGGGATGCGCTCATCGAACGCTTCGCGCTCACACAGGTACAGTCGCAGGCTATCGTTGATATGACCCTCGGTAAACTTTCAGGTCTTGAAAGGATCAAAGTAGAAGAAGAGCTTTCCACAAAGCTTGATGCAATAAAAGAGCTTGAAAGCGTTCTTGCAGATGAATCCAAGCTTTTGGACATCATCTCCAAAGAGCTTATCGAGATAAAAGAAAAATTTGCCGACGGCAGACGCACAGAGATCGCAGGCGCCATCGACGATATCATCGACGAAGACCTTATCGAAAGAGAAGAATGTGTCGTAACTATCACACGCGACGGCTACATCAAGCGTTCTTCCGCTTCCGCTTATTCCGCACAGCGCCGCGGCGGCAAAGGTATCCGCGGCATGAAGACGAAGGAAGAAGACTTTGTTGACGATATCATAATCGTAAACTCTCACAGCTATTTGCTCATGTTTACAAACAACGGCAAAGTATACATGAAGAAAGTTTACCAGATACCCGAAGCCTCCAATATTTCCAAGGGTACGAACCTTGTAAACCTTATCGAACTTGACAAGGGCGAAAAAGTAACGTCCGTTATTGCGATAAACGGTTTTGAAGACAACGAATATTTCGTTATGATAACGGAAAAGGGCGTTGTTAAACGTGCCAATGTGAAAGATTTTGAGTTCCAGCGCAAGGGCGGCAAGATTGCCATCAACCTTGACGAGGGCGACAAGCTCGCATTCGTTGAGCATACTATGGGCGATAACGATATCATCATCGCCACAAGAGACGGTAAAGCTGTTCGCTTCAACGAAAACGAAGCAAGAGTAATGGGCAGAACGGCGCGTGGCGTTCGCGGTATCAAGCTTAAAGACGATGACTATGTTGTAGGCTCCGCTATCGTTGATGACGAAAAGATGCTCATTACGGTTACGGAAAAAGGCTACAGCAAGCGTAACGACTTTAACGGCTACACGGCTCACAGCCGCGGTACTTCAGGCGTACTTTGCCATAAGCTCACCGAAAAGACAGGTAAGCTCGCAGGTATCGCCGCAGTTTCCGAGGATGACGATATCATGATTATCACAAACGAAGGTATACTTATCCGTATGCCCGTTTCCGATATCAACGTATACGACGGAAACTCTACTGTCGGTGTTCGCGCAATGCGTATAGACGAAAATGCCGTTATCGTAAACTTCGCTGCTACGAGATCCGAATCCAAAGAGGAAGAAGAACTTAATGCCGCTATCGAAGTAAGCGACAACATGGCTGTAAACAGCGTTTCCGTGCCCGTATCCGACGAAGACGATATATAATTTTAAATATAGTTAGATTTGATATATGATTTGATTCCGCGGCGTTTTGGCGTCGCGGAATCAAACGCGAATGAAAGGAGTATATATGGCAACAAAAACTGCAAAGAAAAAAACGGTAACTTCCGCGCCCATGGACGCAGAGGAAAAGAAAAAAGCCCTCGCCACAGCGCTTGCTCAGATAGAGAAGGACTTTGGCAAGGGAACTATTATGAAGCTTGGCGATAACTCCCGCATGAATGTGCAGGGTATCCCCACAGGCTCTCTTACGCTCGACCTCGCCCTCGGCATAGGCGGTGTTCCGCGCGGCAGGATCATTGAGATATTCGGACCTGAATCTTCCGGTAAAACGACTGTTGCGCTCCATATAGCGGCAGAAGTGCAGAAGATAGGCGGCGAAGCTGCGTTTATCGACGCAGAACACGCTCTTGATCCTGTTTATGCAAAAGCTTTGGGTGTTGATATAGACAGACTTCTCGTTTCTCAGCCCGACAGCGGCGAGCAGGCGCTCGAGATCACAGAAGCGCTCGTTCGTTCGGGTGCTGTTGACGTTATCGTTGTAGACTCTGTTGCGGCGCTCGTTCCTCAGCAGGAAATAGACGGCGTTATGGGTTCCTCCCATGTTGGCTTGCAGGCAAGACTTATGTCCCAGGCGCTCAGAAAGCTTTCCGGCTCCATTGCAAAGACGAACAGCGTTGTTATCTTCATCAACCAGCTCCGTGAAAAAGTCGGCGTTATGTACGGTAACCCCGAAACGACACCCGGCGGTCGTGCGCTCAAATTCTATTCTTCCGTTCGTATCGACGTAAGAAAGTCAGAAACGCTCAAGCAGGGCGGCGAAATGTACGGTAACAGAGTTAAATGTAAGGTAGTTAAGAACAAAGTGGCTCCTCCCTTTAAGGTTGCCGAATTTGATATCATATACGGAAAAGGTATTTCCAAATCGGGCGAGATCGTTGATATCGGTATCGACCTCGGAATCGTTCAGAAGAGCGGTTCTTGGTTCTCCTATAACGGCGAGCGCATCGGTCAGGGTAAAGAAAACGCGAAAGCGTTTATCGAGTCCGATCCCGCGTTGCTTTCCGAGATAGAAGAAAAAATAAAAGCGCAGAAGGACAAGATAGATTTGGCTTCGGGAGACGCATATTCTCTTGACGACGAAGACGAACTTTCCGCTGATGAAGATTTCGACATCGAGGACGGCGTAGACGAAGATGAAGACAAGGAAAGCCTTGACCTTCATATCCTCGATGTTTCCGCAGACGACTGATAAAAAATGAATGTTGTACTTTATGCCGTGAAGCCCATTGCGGACGGTGCGGAGGCGGAGCTTTATTTTGAGATATCCGACGGCGAGAACACGGAAAGGCGCAAATTTACCGTTACCGCGGAGATGTTTTTTGAGCTTGGATTTCCACAAAATCCGTGTGGAAATGTGGAAATCTCGTGTGGAAAACTTGACGAGGTGATGGAGATGGCGGAAAAGACAGCCGCCATCAAAAAGGGAATTTCCATACTCTCTTTTGCCGATAATACTAAAAAAAGCCTCGTTCGCAAGCTTGTGCAAAAAGGCTTTTCGAAGGAGTCTGCGGTATCTGCGGCGGACTTTCTTGAGGAGAGCGGATATATAAACGAAACTGCTTCCGCGGAGCTTCTGGCGCGCGATATCGCCGTTAAAAAGCTTTACGGACCGCGAAGGATATGTTCCGCTCTTTACGAAAAAGGCTTTGCCAAAGAAGCGGTAGACGGCGCTCTTGATTCGCTGGACGTTGATTTTGCCTATCTTTGCGCCAAGCGCATAAAAGCGATGGGCGGTGTGCAGATATTTGCGAATAGAGCCAAAAAACAAAAAGCTGTTGCCGCGCTTTTGCGCTACGGCTATTCATATGACGATATAAAAGAGGCTGTAAAGCAGAGCAGATAAAAAAAGACTGTTGATATCATTCAACAGTCTTTTTTGATTTTTTATATTTATTTGAGCAAAGAACGCATATTGCGTTTATTTCTTCTGTATACCATATAGCGCATGATGATATCGATAGCCGTGTCTGTGATAAGTATCGCAAGAGCTATTGCGCCGACGAGCAAGAGCGCGTTTGTAAGAGAAGCGCTTACGTTGCCGCCGCTGAACATATCATATGCGACCTTATAGATACCGTATCCGGGAACGAGCGGCAGGTTGCCGATGATAAGAAACAGCGTTACGGGAGATTTTTTCTTGCGAGCCAATATCTGCGAAGTAATATTTACGAACATTGCATCGATAAATGTTGCCAAAACACCGGAGCAGCCGAGAGATACGCAGAAAAGGTAGATCGTCCAGCAAGCGGAGCATATAAGGCAACATATCAGCCCGTATTGCTTGGGGCAAGAGAATATTTTATTAAAGCCTATGGTCGCTATAAATACCCATATAACGGCGAATACCGCGTGTGTACCCATGGAATGGATACCTTCAAGAGTAAACTGTACGTTTATGTCGATGCCTATCCAATGTGTTACATTAAGACCGAAAGCAACGCCAAGTGCGATGGAAACGGCTGTGATAAGTACCTCCGCCACTCTGGCAAGACCGGAGATATAGTCGCCTGCCACGATATCGCGCACGGCGCTTGTGAATGCCGTTCCCGGTACGAGAGGCATAAGCGAGCCTGCGATTATGTATTGGCACCCCACCGATACATTGAATATGCTTTCGATGATGAACGATATGCCAACGCCCGACACCGCAACTATCATAGCGCCCAAAAGGTCGGAAATGAAAGATTGACGGATATATTTTGAAAGGTATACGTTATTGAGTCCCAAGAGAAAGCCCACAAAACAGGCTATAAATGCCTCCAAGAAGCCTCCGCCGAAGACGTAGGCAAAGCCTGCGGAAGCGAGTACCGTTGAAAATACGAGCATTTTGGGGCTGTAAAGGCTTGTCTTCTGTATCTCTCTAAGTCTTTTTTCCGCTTGCTCCAATGTGATCATACCGGCGCAAAATTCACGCGAGAGCTTGTTTACCTCGCAAACCTTTGAAAGGTTTGAAGAACCGCTGTAAACTCTGCTCGTTACGGAGATGGTCTTGTAACGAGGGTCCGAGATCGTAATAGTTATGCCTGTTTTCAACACAAATGCGTCTGCGTTTGTAAATTCCGATGTTGCAAGTATATGAAGTATCGTGTTTTCAACGCGGTGCGTTTCCGCACCTGCGCTCATCATAATTTTTCCTGCCGTCATCGCCATATCGACGAGTCGGCGGTAATATTCACGCGGCTGTTCTCCCATAAAAAAACCTGTCTTTCGTAGTTCGGTATATTTGATGTTCAAATGTGCTTATATTATGATTATAAGATAATTTATGTTCTTTGTCAATGCAATAATGCATATAAAAAAATAAGAGAATGCGAAGAGATATTATTGAAAAAACAAGGCTTTTGTGTTATACTTAATTGTTGTAATCGAAAAGAGGTGTGTATATGAAAAAAATAGGTTTTGACAATGATAAATATATAGCATTGCAATCAGAAAAGATACTTGAACGTATAAATTCTTTCGGCGGAAAGCTTTACCTTGAGTTTGGCGGAAAGCTTTTTGACGACTTCCATGCTTCCCGTGTCCTTCCCGGTTTCATGCCCGACAGCAAACTGCGTATGCTCGAAAAGCTCAAAGATCGCGCGGAGATAGTCCTTGTTATCTCTGCAAACGATATTGAAAAGAACAAGCGCCGCGGCGACCTTGGTATAACGTACGATCTTGACGCGCTCCGTCTTATCGATGCGTTCAGAAGCATTGGTCTTTATGTAGGAAGCGTAGTTATCACACAGTTTGCGGCACAGCCCGCGGCTGAAGCTTTTCTCAAGCGTCTTGCAGGGCTTGGTATAAAGGCTTACAAGCACTACCACATACCTAACTATCCTTCCAATATTCCTTTTATCGTGAGCGATGAGGGCTTCGGTAAAAACGAATACATCGAGACTACGCGCGAGCTTGTAGTCATCACGGCTCCCGGCCCCGGCAGCGGCAAGATGGCTGCTTGCCTTTCCCAGCTCTACCACGAGCAGAAGAGAGGCGTGCGCGCAGGTTATGCTAAGTTTGAAACTTTCCCCATTTGGAGCATTTCGCTCAATCACCCTGTTAATATCGCTTATGAAGCGGCAACAGCCGATCTTAACGACGTTAATATGATAGATCCCTACCATTTGGAGGCTTACGGTCAATCTGCCGTAAACTACAACCGAGATATCGAAGTATTCCCCGTGCTCAATGCGATGTTTGAAAAGATATACGGTTCTTCCCCTTACAAGAGCCCCACGGATATGGGCGTAAATATGGCAGGCTTTTGTATCACGGACGACGAAGCTTGCAGACAGGCTTCCTATGACGAGATAATCCGCCGTCATTTTGCGGCAAAATGCGCCGTTCGCAACGGTCAGAGCGAAGGCAATGACCTTTATAAGATCGAGCTTATCATGAGCAAGCTCGGCTTGACGGACGAGATGCGAGCACCTGTAACAGTTGCAAGAGAAAAAGCCGAACAGACAGGCAAGCCCGCGATGGCAATGGAACTTGCAGACGGAAGAATAGTTACCGGTAAGACGACAGATCTTCTCGGACCCGGCTCCGCTATGCTCCTTAACGCACTCAAGCTCCTTGCAGGTATTCCCGAAGATGTATTGCTTATCTCCCCGACGATAATCGAGCCTATCCAGCGCTTGAAAGTAAACCACATGGGCAACAAGAACCCTCGTATGCATACAGATGAGCTTCTTATCGCTCTCTCCATCTGCGCTACGACGGATAAGAACGCGGCTCTCGCACTCGAACAGCTCGAAAAACTTAAGGATGCGGAGGTACATTCCACTGTAATGCTCACACGTGTAGACGAAAACGTGTTCAAGAAGCTCGGAACGAACCTCACTTGCGACCCTGTTTACCAAACAAAGAAGCTTTATCACAGATAAAACATCAAAAGCAAAAAAACTTCGCTGAAGTCAAATTCAGCGAAGTTTTTATTTTATATCATATTATATATTTAAGAAAAGAATGCTTCAAAGAGTTTTGCCATGTAGTAAC
>CAZERM010000036.1:0-13945 GCA_964514555.1 uncultured Lachnospiraceae bacterium
GTACTGGCGTAACGTAGGCGATGCCGATGTTATGAAGTGCATCAAGATGCTCACGTTCCTTCCCCTTGAGCAGATCGAAGAAATGGAAACATGGGCAGACAACAGAATCAACGAAAAGAAAGAGATCCTCGCTTACGAGCTTACAGCTCTCGTTCACGGCGAAGAAGAAGCAACAAAAGCTAAAGAAGCTTCTCACGCTATCTTTGCAGGCGGCGCTTCCGAAAATATGCCCACAACAGAAGTTCCTGCCGATATCATCACAGACGGCAAGGTAGCTCTCCTTGACCTTCTCACACTCGGCAAACTTGCTCCCTCCAGAAGTGAAGCAAAACGTCTTGTTATGCAGGGCGGCGTATTCATCGGCGATGCAAAAGCAGAAACATTCTCTCAGACTATCGATGCAGACGCGCTTAAAGACGGCGTTATCATCAGAAAAGGTAAAAAAGTATTCCACAGATTTATTACAAAATAAAAAAGGAGATAAATTATGAATATACTTGATTTTAAAGATTATGCTCAGGCTGAAACAGAACGCGTAAAGAAAGAACTTCCCAAGAAAAAAGACGGCGACGTTCGCTTCGCATTCATCACAGACTTCCATTATAAATATATAACGGAAATGAAAACGAGCATCTCTAACCTTGTTCACGCAATAAACGAGCTCAACAAAACAGACAAGATCGATTTTGTATGCTTCGGCGGCGATAACGTAGGTAACTACCCCAACTCCAAAGAAGAACATATCGATATGATGAAGGACCTTGCTTCTTTCGTATCCGATTTTGATGTTCCCGTCTTCTTTGTTCAGGGCAACCACGACGAAAACTCCATCCACGGCAAACTTGAGGATTCCGACAGCGTATGTCGCACAGGCTTCGAAGTTCCTGATGAATTTCAGTATGATATCCTCTTCTCCGCAAAGAGCAATGTTGCAAATTACCACAACGGCGAAAATAAAGCTCTCTACGGCTATTTTGACATTCCCGAAGCAAACACTCGTGCTGTCTTCTTGAACAGCTCTGACCTGCCTTATATCCTCGATGGCGATATCATGAGATATAACCAGCAGTTCCACTTCGGTTTCGGAGGCAAACAGCTCGAATGGCTCTGCAAAGAAGCTCTTGCAAATGCACCCGAAAATGTTATATTCATAGACCATATGCCTTTTGACCATGTAAAATTCCCTCCTGCTCCCAACGAAGGCGCATATAATTTTGATGCACTTGACGAGATAACAACTGCTTTTGCAAAAGGCGAAAAGATCCATATCTCCAGCGACGACCCCGATTTCGGATACGACATCACAGCAGATTTCGGCGGCATCAAGCACAATATACCTGCAAGAATATCCGGTCATTGCCACGTTGACACAACAAGCGTTGACAAATATGGATTCTTCTCCATCACAACGATGATCGCAGGCAGAAGAAATTCCGGTATGGGCGCAGGCGATAACGGTATCATGTACGAAAGAGAGCCCTATTCCGCAACAGAATCCAGCATGGATATCTTTACGTTCGATTCCAAGAATTATACTCTCTCCGCTGTTCGTTACGGCTCCGGCGAAAACAGAACTTTCGATATCAAAAAATAATTGAAATAAAAAATAGACATGATCGTAAAGATCATGTCTATTTTTGTTTTATACCGTTTTACCCATTTCATAGGCTTTATTCATAGCATCA
Source organism: uncultured Lachnospiraceae bacterium (assembly GCA_964514555.1). Taxonomy (GTDB): domain Bacteria; phylum Bacillota; class Clostridia; order Oscillospirales; family CAG-272; genus UMGS731. The sequence goes on from CAZERM010000036.1 coordinate 1,686, forward strand.
TTGCCGTTGACTTCGCCTTTTTCGTAAACGCCGTTGCCGATGATGATTCCCTTTTCAACTGCGCCCTCTACACAATCGGCGTAGCCTCTGAAGCACGCTATCGTCGTGTCGGCAGAAGAAAGTTCTTCGTCAGCCATCGTAACGATATAGTAAAATTCTTTGTCTTTTACTTCTGTCCAGCGCGCGACCGTGCGGTCAATAAGCGCTTTCAACTGAGCATCTATCGAATAAAAATATACGGGGCTTGCCAATACCAAAACATCAGCATCTATCATCTTCTGCAATATCTCAGCCATGCCGTCATCAAAAACGCATTTGCCGTTGTTGTCCTTGCAATGATAGCAACCAAGGCACGGATGTATACTTTTTGCGGAAACTCTTATCTTTTCAACATCGTTGCCGCTTTCAAGTGCGCCTCTCATAAATTCATCGCACAAAATGTCGGAATTTCCGTTCTTTCTGGGGCTGCCGGATAATATCAAAACTTTCTTGCTCATATCAGCACCTCATTTCAATGCGCTTCCGTCGCTGAATGCTTTGCCCACTTTTTCGCCCAAAACATAATATTCTCTGTTCATGCCGTCATATGTGATGGGGCGGAGCTTCATAGGGTCTATATTGCCGTTTGTCAAAATGCTTTCGTCGGCGCAAACATTTACTATCTCGCCAACCATGCGGCAGCTCTCTTCGTCATAACTTATAAGCTTGCACTCAACAGCCATGGGAAGCTCTTCTATAAGAGGAGCGTCAACAAATTCGCTCTTTACGGCATGAAAGCCTGCTTTTGCAAATTTATCTGCAACCGTATTACCGGATACGATACCAACGAAATCGCAAGCAACAACCGTGTCAGCCGTTGCCATGCTTACAGTGAAAGCTTTTCTGGCAAGAATATTTTTAACTGTCTTGTGTCCTGCGCTGAGGCAAATGGATATCTCGTTCGATTCGCTGATACCGCCCCAAGCGGCATTCATAGCATCGGGAACTCCGTTTTCGTCGTAAGAGCCTATGATAAACACGGGTTGAGGATAAAGTATGGGTTTTGCTCCGAAATTTTTTCTCATGATAAAATTCTCCTTACCAATTTTTATTTTCTTTATTGCAATCGTGCTGTTTTTTACGTTCTTCAACCATTTTTACAAACCACTCTACCATATTAGGGTCTGTGTGTGAGAAGAACAAACTTGTATTTTTATCAAGCTTTTCGATAATTTCCATGTCTTCAATTGAAAGTTCAAAGTCAAATACTTCGAAATTCTCTTTCATGCGCTCTATGTGCGTTGATTTAGGAATTACAACTATACCTCTTTGCAAATGCCAACGCAATATTACTTGCGCGGAAGTTTTACCGTATTTTTCGCCTATCGCGCAAAGTTCGGGCAATTCAAACATTCTGCCTCTGCCCTCGCCGAAAGGCGCCCAAGCTTCGAGCTGTATGTCATATTTTTTGCCCCATTCCAACGCTGTTCTCTGCTGGTTGTGCGGATGTATTTCAATCTGATTTACCATAGGCTTTATCCTCGCGAATGAAGCTATATCTACCATTCTGTCGGGATAAAAGTTAGAAATACCGATTGCTTTAAGTTTGCCTTCATCATAAAGATCTTCGAGAGCGCGCCACGCACCGTAATAATCTCCGAAAGGCTGATGCAAGAGCATAAGGTCGATATGATCTGTTTTGAGCTTTCTCAAAGATTCCAAAACAGACTTTCTGCATTCATCATAACCATAATGCTCTATCCATACCTTGGACGTCAAAAATATATCTTCACGCGGAACACCCGATTCCTGTATTGCGGAACCGACTTCTTCCTCGTTAAAGTAAGATTGAGCCGTATCAATGGAGCGATATCCGACTTTAAGCGCATCGAGAACACATCTCTCACATTCATCTTTTGTAACCTGGTAAACACCGTAGCCAAGCTGGGGCATCTTCAAACCGTTTGATAAATTTACATAAAACATAATTCAAACATCCTTTTTTATTTCAGTATATCACAAAAATAATTGACATACAATATCATATATGTTATTATTGTATCAACCAAAAGTTTATGCTAAGTTTAGAGGTATATTATGTATGATCCATTACTTGATACTTTTTTGACCGTTGCCGATTGTGGAAGTTTCACAAAAGCAGCGGATAAATTGTTTATTTCTCCTACCGCCGTTATGAAACAGATAAATACCCTTGAGGAAAGTATGAACATTACATTGATGAACAGAACACCAAAAGGAGTCAAACTGACGGAAGCGGGCAAAATGATATATCATGATGCGAAATTCATCATAGATTATTCAAATAAAGCCATAGCCGCCGCAAGAATCGTTTCGACGGATTATAACACTACGTTTTGTGTAGGCACATCTTTGCTCAATCCTGCAAAGCAGTTTATGGAACTTTGGTATAAGATAAAGCCGAGTTTCCCCAATTATAAGCTCAACCTCGTTCCGTTTGAAGACGACCACGAGGGCATTTTGTCCGAGATAAAGAAATTAGGTGAAAAATTCGATTTTTTGATAGGTGTGTGCGATTCCAAGTCTTGGATGTCTATCTGCAATTTTTTGCCGCTCGGCACATATAAAAAGATGATAGCCGTATCGCGCGAACATCGCCTGGCATCAAAAGAACGTGTGTCAGTCTCCGACTTGTACGGAGAAACTCTTATGATGGTTCACAAAGGAGATTCGAGCGTAAATGACCGCCTGAGAAACGACATTGAAACGCATCATCCGAAAATACATATAGAAGATGCACCTCATTTTTATGATATGTCCGTTTTCAACCGTTGCGCCAAAACAGGTAACGTTCTGCTCACTATTGAATGTTGGAAAGATGTTCACCCCGGGCTTGTATCGATTCCCGTCGATTGGGATTACAGTATTCCCTACGGTCTGCTCTACAGTGCTAACGCAGACAAAGACGTTCTGCGTTTCGTTCAAAAAGCAAAAGAACTGTTCTCTTTATAACATAAAACCATAAAACCGCCCGAATTTTTCGTTCGAGCGGCTTTTATCTTCTATTTCACAACGATAAGTAAACGTCATTATCCGTCTGCAAAGTATATGCATCCGTAATATTGCTTATCTTCACGCGCTTTCCTGAATTTTCGGCTGAAATATAACCGTCAAGTTCTTCGTTTGTCAAGTCATATGGCGTAAGTGCTCCGATGTATTCCCAACTTTCTCTTTTATCTTTCAAGTAATACAAATGATAATCTGCATTTATGCAATATTGAAAAGGAATATCAGCACTGCCATTGTTATCTGAATTTGATGAATAAATGACCTTTTCAATATTATAATTGGCACCCATCAAAACGGTATTCTCTGCAATGGAATTGGTCAAAAAGCATATTATTGCAACTATACATAATATAACAGCCAATATCACGACCCAAAATGTCGGCTTTTTATAATCAAGCACATTTTTGACGCTTTTCTTTACACCTGTTTTCGGACTATCAATAAACACCCTCATTTTGTCTATTACGATTGACTTTAATCTTAGTTTAACATAAGTAAACTCAAAAAGTCAATATCGAAAAATGATAATTTTTCGCACAAAAAAGACCTGATTTACAAAATATAAAACAGGTCTTAAGTTTTATTATTTATGCTTTTACAGCTTTTGCATCGCTCTTTTTGTCTTTATACAAAACAGCCGCCAAAGCAACAGCCGCTATACCCGAAACTATCTTACCAACTATCATCGGCAAAATATAACTGCTGTCAAACGTCATCGTCAAAGCCAAATGTCCGCCGAAAACGAAAGCCGCAGAAACAGCAAATGCGGAGTTGAGCATAGTTCCCTTTTTGTTCATATCGTTCATCACGCCGAATGTGGTAACATTCGTAACGAGTGTTGAAAGGAACGCAACCGCGGAAACATCGTCAATACCTATCTTTGTGCCTATCTTGTTTATCGGCTTTTTGAGCAACTTGGATATAACATACATAAGAGGAAGCGCTCCTGCAAGAGTAACGCTGGCATTTACGCAAATAAAGGAAGCATTTTCAAGTGTATCAAAGTTGGGGTTTATCTCTATCTTTGTCAAGAAAGTGAATATCGCACATATAAGTCCGATGTATGCTACCACTTTGATTATAAATCCGAAAACGGAAAATACTTTGATGCACGCATTTTGGAAGAATATAAGCGCCAAGCCGATTATTACGGAAAGTATTATAAGCGGCAAAAGATCAAGCAAAATATCCAATACAGCTATCTTGCACATAAGTCCCGCAACGAAACAGCCAACGGGAACGGTAACTATACCGCAAAGCAGACCAAGGAACAATTCTTTATGCTGGTTGGGTTTTACAACGCTTACCGCGAGCGGTATCGTAAAGGATATTACGCAACCCATCATAGAGGATACGATAAAAGCATTGAAATTGCCTATCGCTTCGGATCTGCAAACTGCTTGCGAAAGAGTAACACCACCCATATCATTCGCAAAGAGCGAAGCGGGTATGATGGATGGGTCTATTCTGAATGTGTTGTAGAACCACTCAAATACAGGTGTCAACCAAACACCTATTGCAGGCGATACTACGAGCATACCCAACATTGAAAGGACCATCGGAGCAAACAGCGCAAAGCCTTTTTCAAACTCATTGCCAAGCCCGAATTTGTTGCCGAAAAGCTTGTCTATAGCTCCGAGTATTGCGAATATCAGCACTAATATGGTAATAACGTTCATTTTGTTCTCCTAAAATAGTCATATAATAAATTTTTCAACCGTTATTGTATCACACTTCACATTAAAAATCAACCGTGCGGCAACTTATTTTAAAAAATAATATCATAAGCGTTTTTACTTGCCTTTGGGAGGTTATACCAATAAACTTCGCCGATAAAGTAAAAAAACTATAAACATTTTTTAAATTATTTCATTTTTTCTTTACAACTCTTTTAGTAAGTGGTAAAATGTAGTTGTATATCATTTATCGTAATAAAGAAAGGACAAAATGATTATGAGTACAAAGATTTTAATTATTGATGACGACAGCAACATTTGCGAAGCAGTTAAGTTATATCTCGAAAACGAAACATACGAAGTTCAGACCGCCAACGATGGCGAACAGGGTGTATATATGTTTAAAACATATGACCCCGATATCGTTTTGCTCGATATAATGATGCCTAAAAAGGACGGCTGGCAGGTATGCCGAGAGATCCGCGAAATGTCAGGCAAGCCTATCATAATGCTCACAGCAAAAGGCGAAATATTCGATAAAGTCCTCGGTCTTGAACTCGGCGCAGATGACTTTATGACAAAACCCTTCGATATGAAAGAGCTTTCCGTAAGAATAAAAGCTATCCTTCGTCGTTGCAACGCAAAATCCGATAAACCCGAAACAGAAACTCTCAAGTTCGATAATATGGAGATATCCCTCCAGAAATACGAGCTTAAACTTTGCGGCAAGCCTGTTGACGTCCCCCCAAAGGAACTTGAATTGTTGTATTTCCTCGCTTCCAACGAAAACCATGTCTTCACAAGAGACCAGCTTTTAGATAAAGTTTGGGGTTTTGATTACCTCGGCGACTCCAGAACAGTTGACGTTCACGTTAAACGCTTGCGCGAAAAACTCGACGGTGTATCCGATAAATGGAACCTCAAAACAGTTTGGGGCGTTGGATATAAATTCGAAGTATTTTCTTGACAAGATACTCCCTGAAATGACTTTATAAGGGGCGTAAAATGTGAAAAAAAGTATATTTACAAAGTATATCTCGGCTTTTTTGATTATAGTTTTTATCAGCTTTATGATGCTTACAATAATAGTAAGCTCAATGACAATAAAATCCTCAAATAAACAGCGCATAAATATCGCTCAAAACACCGCTGTCTATATGTTGGATTTTTTAAAGAACGAATATAATTCCAATGCGACAAAGATGACGGAATTTTTGCCTTTTGAATACTTCGTTAAAATGAAAAAGGATCAATTTTCAAGCACGATAGACATTCTCTCTAAAAATGCCGAAAAAATGACCATCATGATAACGAACGAAACGGGCGAAATACTCGTCTGCACGGAAGAGCTTTACAGCGGCAGTATCACAGATGAAGCCATCGTTTATGATATAACGAGCGCCACGAGCGAACTTCGTTATACCGATATGTCTGGTATGTTGAACGAAAAGTTCGGCGTTTATATCCTCCCGATGAAATATAAGGAAAGCGACGAAAACGCGGCAGGCGCGCTCATCGTCTGCTTTAGCATGAGCGACGTAGATGAACTTACCATGGGCACGGTACGCACGATAGTAATCGCCAGCCTTTGGGTCATGATAGCAAGTTTTATCGCGATATATTTCATAACAGAAAAGATAGTCTCTCCCCTCCGCGAGATGAGTTATGCCACAAAGCAATTTGCGGCAGGCAAGTTTGACGTTCGCATCACCGTTGACGGCGAAGACGAGATAGCGGAGCTTGCTACGGCATTCAACACCATGGCGCAATCGCTCGCCGAAAGCGAATATACGCGAAGCAGCTTCCTTGCAAGCGTATCGCACGACTTGAGGACCCCTATGACAACTATATCAGGCTTTATCGATGGCATACTTGACGGCGCCATTCCGCCCGAGAAACATTCATATTACCTCGGTATAATCGGTCAGGAAGTCCGCAGACTTTCTCGCCTCGTTTCCCAGTTGCTTGATATTTCTAGAATGGAAGCAGGCAACAGAAAATTTGAAAAGGTTCCGTTCGATATCTGCGAGATGGCAAGGGTCATCCTTCTCTCTTTCGAAAACAAAATAGATGCCAAAAAGCTCGATGTTGAATTCAACGCACCCGACGATAAATTGTTCGTTTACTCGGATAAGGATGCGATAAATCAGGTGGTTTACAACATCTGCGAAAACGCAGTCAAATTCTCCAACGAAGGCGGCAAATACAGAATAACTATCTCAGATGAGGGTGGATTCGCTCGCGTAAGCATATATAATGAAGGTATAGGCATCTCTCCCGATGATCTGCCGCACATATTCGATCGCTTCTATAAGAGCGACAAGAGCCGCGGCATGGATAAAACAGGTGTCGGACTCGGACTTTACATTTGCAGTTCGATAATGGATCGCCTCGGAGAAAAGATATATGTCGAAAGCGAATACGGAAAATATTGTTGTTTCGTCGTTGAGATAACCAAGTTCAAAGGCGAACTTCCCGTGGCTGCTCCCTCCCACGAAGATATATAACGGCAATTAAAAACTTTCCGCCCGAAAAGCGGAAAGTTTTTAAGATATTTAAATGTCGAAGCGTCATGCGGCATAATAAGTATACGACCTTGTTTTTTACATCAGCGCATAATATTCGACATGATTTTTTACCCTTATTCTATGCCGAATAAGGAATATGGTTGACCAAATTTTTTTCATCATAAAGGAGAAAAAACAATGATAAAGATATCACCTTCTATTTTAGCTTGCGATTTTGCTCGTATGGGCGAAGAGATCGCGAAAGTTGACAAATTTTCAGATTATCTTCATGTAGACGTTATGGACGGAATATTCGTTCCCAACATCTCGTTTGGTATGCCTGTTATAAAGTCTATCAGAAAAACCACGGACATTATTTTTGATGTTCACCTTATGATAGAACGCCCCGAAAGATATATCGATGAGTTTGCAAAGCTCGGCTCCGATATAATAACTATCCATTACGAAAGCACGGAAGACCCCGCAAGCGTTCTTAAAATGATAAGAGCGGCAGGCAAAAAAGCAGGCATCTCCATCAAACCCGGCACAGATGTTTCCGTTCTCATGCCCTTGCTCCCTCTTTGCGACCTCGTACTCATCATGACAGTTGAACCCGGATTCGGCGGTCAGAAATTCATGCATGATATGATGCCCAAGGTTCGCGCTATCCGCGATATCGTTGAAAAAGAAAAACTCAACATCGAGATAGAAGTAGACGGCGGCATCAATGCAGAAACGGCAGCTATCGCGGCTGAAGCAGGCGCAAATGTACTTGTTGCAGGCTCCTCCGTATTCGCAGCGGCAGACGCAGCGAAAGCCATCGCCGATATGCGTGCCTCCGCAGAAAAGGCATATAAAGCTTGATTTGAACATAAAAACACGCAAAGGGAAAGGTCATGAAACAACTTTCGGTAATTCTTATCGGCGCCGGCGGTCGCGGAACTACTTACGGCTATTTTATGAGCGAAATGCCCGATAAATATAAGATGAGGTAACTTCTTTCGGAAAACTCAGCTATTTCAAAGAAAATAATGCTCCCGAAGGCTCTCCTGTGCGTTGCATAGAAGGCATCTTCCCTACTCGGAAAGCATTTTTTAATAACAAAAAAATCGACAGAGGTGTTCACTCTGTCGATTTTAAATTATGCCGAGATTACATTTGATGTTTCCGCTTGCGGATGCGTTTTCTCATAGTTCTTTCGAACTTTTTTCAATGATACGAAATACGCAGGAATTATAAATATATCAGCCAAGAACCAAGCAAGTGTTGCGGAGAAACAAGCTGCGATGTATCCGAACATAGGAACGGCAACTATACCCAAAAATGCTCTTGCTATCATCTCGAGTGCGCCTGCGCCAACAGCAACAGAACTATATCCCATACCCTGAACAACGTTTCTCATGATTATGAGGAACGTCAAAAGAACATAAGAGAAACCATGTATCATCAAATACATATGGGCGTTGCTTATAACTTCAACTTCTGTCTTATCTATATAGAGGAGCGCTATCGTATCGCCAAAAGCAAAAAGCACTATCGATGCTATCACCCAATAAACAAGACCGATTATAACGGCAGAGGAAACACCTTTGTTGATACGTTTCGTATCGCCGACACCTGTATTCTGACCCGCATAAGTTGCCATTGTCGTACCTAATGCTTCATAAGGACAACCTGTAAGGGCACCGACCTTCTGACCTGTAGCCGTAGAAGCGACCTCGATAGTACCGAGAGAGTTTACGGAACGCTGAAGGATGATACTGCCCATGGACATGATAGAAGTTTGAAGTCCCATGGGAACGCCGATAGCCAAAGATTTGAGTGCTTTCTTGGATTCAAATCTCCATTCTCCTTTTTCAAACTTCAATATCTTAAATTTCTTCTTCATGTATATCACGCAAAGAATAACAGAAATAAGCTGTGCAAGTATCGTTGCCAACGCAGGACCGTTAACACCCATGTTGAGTACCGCAACAGAGAATATATCAAAGATTATGTTCAAGAAAGAAGCAATGAGCAAGAAGAATACAGGACTTTTACTGTCGCCCAATGCTCTTATCATTGCAGACAAAAGATTATACGCATACAAAACAGGAATACCTATAAATGTTATAAGTATATATTCATAAGCATATTCCCAAACATCTTCGGGAGTCTTCATAAGATCAAGTATTGTCGGGCAAAGAAGTGCCGCGACAAACGTTATAACGGATACCAATGCTATCGATACCCATACGGAGTTTGCAATATATCTTCTGAGCGAAGAATAATCTTTCGCGCCGAACGATTGCGCCACAGGTATTGCACATCCTGCACCTATACCGTTACAAAAACCAATTATCAATGAGCTTATAGAGCCTGTAGAGCCTACGCCCGCAAATGCGTCAGTTCCGATCCACTTACCGATGACCATAGAATCTACTACGCTGTAGAGTTGTTGGAACAATATGCCCAGCATTACAGGGATTGCAAATCCTATAATTATCTTTAAAGGTGAACCAACAGTCATGTCTTTAGTTGTACTTCTCAAAAAATCCACCACTTTCTAATGCATTATATTAGAATATTATACATTTATGCATTAATTTTGTCAAGCCGTTATTGCTAAAATTTGAAAATACCTATATTTTTTTGATCTGCATAAAAAGCCACTCCTTTTGTCAATACTTTATCCATACGCAAAAAATGTCAAGAGGATTGGTATGTATTATAATAAAGTCGAAATTTGTGGTATAAATACTTCTAAATTAAAAACACTTACTACCGAAGAAACAGACGAACTTTTAAAGAAAAATGCAGAGGGAGATAAAAAAGCGCGAGAGGAGCTTATAAACGGCAATTTGCGGCTCGTACTGAGCGTCATACAGAGGTTCAGCAACCGCCAAAGCTGTGCAGACGATATATTTCAAGTCGGTTGCATCGGGCTTATAAAAGCGATAGACAACTTTGATATATCCGTAGGTGTCAAATTCAGCACTTATGCCGTGCCGATGATAATCGGAGAGATACGCCGCTACCTTCGCGATAACAATATGATGCGCGTGAGCCGAAGCATGAGAGACTTGGCTTATCATGCCCTTTCCGCAAAAGAGCTTATATCAAAGCGCCTGGGCAGAGAGCCTACAAATACGGAAATAGCCAAAGAGATAAACGCCACCGAAGAAAACGTAACAGCCGCACTCGAAGCGATAGTTGAACCGATATCTTTATATGACCCCGTATATTCCGACGGCTCGGATTCCGTTTTTGTCATGGACAGCATCAAAGACGAGGAAAACACCGACGAACATTGGATAGAAAATATAGCTCTTGAAACTGCCATGAGCAAGTTGGGCGCAAGAGAAAGCGCCATAATCAATATGCGTTTTTTCAGAGGCAAGACTCAAATGGAGATAGCAGATGAGATAGGTATTTCACAAGCGCAGGTATCTCGAATAGAAAAAAGTGCCTTAGAGCGCATACGAAAAGGAATGTAGTTCCCGCTTAGGCAAAAAAGGATAGAATGTTGATTCATTCTATCCTTTTTATCGTTATATCAATATCCCAATTCTTCGTTTACAAGAACGATCTTAACTCTATCTATCTTTCTCTGACGGGACATTATAGTATAGTTTACGCATATTCTGTCATCGGAATTGCAACCTTTGGGCATATTGCCGCCGTTTGTCAAGGAAACGCATTTTCCCATCTTAGCGCAATATGTGTTGCAGTTGAGTCTCTTGCAGTTGAGCGGTGCCGCGATAGTCTTAACTCTTATAACTGCTTCGTCAAGGTCTTTAACTATCTTGTTGATGCCTGCAACGATAACCACCTTCTTGGGTCCGAACAAAAGGTTCGATACTCTGTTGGAGTTGCCGTCAACATTGTAAAGTTCGCCGTCTTCAGTGATGGCATTTGAGCTGGAAAGGTAAACGTCGCAAGTCTGCGCGCGCATTACCATGTCTTCCTTTTCCTCTGCGGAAAGCGCAGGGTCCATTCTGTCGAGATAAGTATAATTGCCGCCTTTTATCTCGTCGATTATACCGCACTCTTTAAGTGTAACGGAGCCGCCGGAAGCGCATACAGAACCTTCGGGAATAAGAGAGAGTGCTATGGAACGAGCTTCTTCTTTATTATTCGCAAAGAATACTTCCATATTGTTCTTTTTAAGATTTTCTATTGTTTTTTCGATATTCATGCTTTAAAACTTCCCTTCAATTCAACTATTCTGTTAAATCTGTTGGGATATTTGCTGTCTACTGCGAAATAGCCCAAACGTACGAACTGGAATTTCTCACCTGCTTTAGCGTTTGCGAGAGAGGGCTCAATCTTGGCGCCTTTGATCTCAACAGCGGAGTCGGGGTTCATGAAGTCTGCATATGTTTTTCCTTCGGGCATATCGGCAACATTTTCAAGTGTGAACATATTATCATACAATACAACATTAGTATCGATGGCATTGGGAGCGGAGAGCCAATGAATAGTTCCTTTTATCTTTCTGCCATCTGTGGGATTGCCGTTTCCTGCTTCGAGGTCAACTGTGCAGTGTATCTCTTTCACAGAGCCGTCTTCGTTCTTTTCGATGCCAACACATTTAGCGATGTAAGCACCCATAAGACGAACTTCGCCGTCGGGTTTCATTCTGAAGAACTTGGGAGGCGGAACTTCCGCAAAATCATCTGCATCGATGTAGAGTTCTTTTGTGAAAGGAACTTCTCTTGTGCCCGCTTCGGGGTCGTTGGGGTTGTTGGGAACAGAGAAATATTCTGTCTTGTCTTCGGGGTAGTTATCAATGATAACTTTTACAGGGTGAGGAACGCATATTCTGCGCTGTGCCGTTGCGTTGAGTTCATCGCGAATGCAGCTTTCCAAAAGTCTGATATCTACAAGGCTGTTTGATTTAGAAACACCTATTCTGCCGATAAAGTCAAGGATAGATGCCGCTGTATAACCACGACGACGGAGACCGCAAAGTGTAGGCATACGGGGGTCGTCCCAACCGTCAACGATGCCGTTTTCAACGAGTGCGCGGAGGTGGCGTTTGGACATTACCGTGTGAGTAAGGTTAAGT
>CAZERM010000037.1:0-13780 GCA_964514555.1 uncultured Lachnospiraceae bacterium
TGCAGACGGTATGCGTAAACTCGGCAAAAATGTTGTCGTTGCTTTGCGCGAACCTTCTCTCGGTCCTGTTTTCGGCGTTAAAGGCGGCGAAGCAGGCGGCGGTTATGCTCAGGTAGTCCCCATGGAGGATATCAACCTTCACTTTACGGGCGACTTCCACGCTATCGGCGCGGCAAACAACCTCCTCGCAGCTATGATCGATAACCACATCTACCAGGGCAACTCTTTGCGTATCAATCCCCAGAGGATCACATGGCACAGATGCGTTGATATGAACGACCGTCAGCTCCGATTTGTTGTAGACGGTTGCGGCGGCAAAGTAAACGGCGTTACTCGCGAAGATTCCTATGATATCACGGTAGCTTCCGAGATCATGGCTGTTCTCTGCCTTGCAAACTCTCTTGCAGACCTCAAAGAAAGACTTGCTAAGATAGTTATCGGTTACACATACGACGAAAAACCCGTTACAGCAGGCGACCTTAAGGCGGCAGGCGCTATGGCTGCTCTTCTCAAAGATGCGATCAAGCCTAATCTTGTTCAGACTCTCGAAGGCACTCCCGCGCTCGTTCACGGTGGTCCTTTCGCTAACATCGCTCACGGCTGTAACTCCGTTATGGCTACAAAGATGGCTATGAAGCTCGGCGATTACGCCATCACGGAAGCAGGCTTCGGCGCTGACCTCGGCGCTGAAAAATTCCTCGATATCAAGTGCAGATATGCAGGTCTCAAACCCTCTGCCGTTGTTATCGTTGCTACAATCCGTGCTCTCAAGATGCACGGCGGCGTAGACAAAAAGAACCTCGCTCCCGAAAACCTTGAAGCCCTCGAAAAAGGTCTTCCCAATTTGCTCCGCCATGTTGCAAACATCAAGGACGTTTTCGGACTCCCTGCTGTTGTTGCTGTTAACAAATTCCCCACGGATACAGATGCCGAGATCGATCTCGTTATCAAAAAATGCCGTGAGCTCGGCGTTAACACTATCCTCTCCACTGTTCATGCGAACGGCGGCGAAGGCGGCGTAGAACTTGCGGAGGAAGTTATCAAGCTTTGCGAACAGGAAAACAATTTCACTTACGCATACGAGCTTGAAGGCTCCATCGAAGATAAGATTCGTGCGATCGTTAAAAAGGTATACCGCGGCAAGGACATCTCCGTTCTCCCTGCGGCTAAGAAGCAGATAGACCAGCTCACAGAGCTTGGATTTGGCAACCTTCCCGTTTGCATGGCTAAAACACAGTACAGCTTCTCTGATGATGCAAAGAAGCTCGGCGCTCCCGAAGATTTCACGGTTACTATCAAGAACGTCAAGATCTCCGCAGGCGCAGGCTTCATCGTTGTTCTCACAGGTGATATCATGACTATGCCCGGCCTTCCCAAAGAACCCGCGGCAGAACGCATCGATATCGACGATAACGGCGTTATCCACGGCTTGTTCTGATATTCTTCAAAAGCCTCCCGAATGTAATGTTCGGGAGGCTTTTCTTATTGATATTTCGCAAAGTTTATGATATCATTATCTATATAAAATATTTTAAGGTGGTAACACATGAATATAGGAATATTGGGCGCAGGCACATGGGGCACGGCTCTTGCCTCCCTGCTCGCCAACAATGATCATAATGTTGCTCTTTGGTCTGCTCTGCCAAACGAGATAGACGAGCTTTCCAAAACTCACATTCACAAAAATCTGCCGAATGCGCTCATCCCCGATAGCATTGAGCTTACAAAAGATATAGCTTGCGCTTGCCAAGGAAAAGAGCTTATAATACTCGTCGTTCCCTCGGAATTTATCCGTTCAACAACAAATAAAGCTTGCCCTTATCTCGAAGACGGAGTTATCCTCGCAAGCGCCGCAAAAGGAATCGAACGTGAAACGCTTTTGACAATGACGGAGATAATCGAGGACGAGATAGTGAAAGAGGCTCCCACGCTCAAATATACCGTGGCGGCGCTTTCGGGTCCCACACACGCAGAGGAAGTCGCTCTCGGTATGCCGACATCCATCGTCGCAGCTTGCACGGACGAAGACATCGCCATGAAGATAGCAAACGCATTTTCCGCATCCTGCATGAGAGTTTACACGAATACGGACGTTCTCGGCGTGGAGATATGCGGTGCTCTCAAGAATATCATCGCCATCGCCGCAGGTATCTTGCGCGGCATGGGGTTAGGCGACAACGCAAAAGCTATGCTTATGACACGCGGCATATCGGAGATGACTCGCATCGGTATTGCTATGGGATGCCGCCGCAGAACTTTCATGGGTCTTGCAGGTATCGGCGACCTTATCGTAACTTGCACATCTGTTCACAGCCGAAACAACCGCTGCGGCGAACTTATCGGCAAGGGCAAAACTTACGAGGAAGCCTCCGCTGAGATAGGAATGGTAGTAGAGGGTTATCACGCTTTGGAAGCGGCAATGGCTCTTGCTCGCAAATATGACGTGGAGATGCCAATAACGGCTTCCGTTTACGATATAATCAAAAATTCTCGCTCGCCGTATGACGTTATGCACGAGCTTATGGCAAGGGATATCAAAAATGAATTAGAATAAGCTTTCAAAAGCTTATAACACCAACAACAAAAAAGGATATCGACAAAGATCGATATCCTTTTTATTTAGTACGAACTTATTTGTAAACTCTCGTCGTCCTCACCTTTTTCGACGGAACGTATCTCTACATAATAGCTGTAATTGTCGTTTACCTTTACGAGAACTCTATCGCCGACTTTTTTGCCCATGACCGCTTTTCCCAAGGGCGATTCTTTGCTGATAAATCCGCTTGTCGAGTCCTGTCGAAGCGTGGTAACGATAACGATGTCCATTTCCTCGTCATCTTCCTCAATGTACAATTTTACTTTGCTGAAAAGACCTATCTCGTCATCTTTGCTTGCCGTGGATACTACGATAGCCGTCGCTATCATTCTCTCCAAATAGTTTATCCTGCTGTAATTTCGGCTCAATTCTCGCTTGGAAGATTTGTATTCGAAGTTTTCGCTGAGGTCGCCTTGTGCGCGCGCCTTGCTCAATTCTTCCTTAAGCTTGGGTGTGAGCTCCTTCACACGATAATCTATCTCATCCTGCATCTTTTTTATATCGACTTTCGTCAACTCGTCGTGCATTAAAATTCTCCTTTAAAAACAGTTTATTATTTTTTCAAAAGCTTTTCGATGATCTCGCCGAATTTTGTTGCCATAAGGCTGTAACCCATGTCGTTGGGGTGGCAGTTATCGCTCGTGCATTCATCGCGCAATACCATATCATCGGGATAGATCTTGGAGCCGTCAACGAAGTATACGTTCTTGTCGCCCTCTGCTTTTGCACGTTCATAGTTAGCTTCGATAAGCGCACGTGTCTTTTCGTTCATCGCAACATCGCCGTGGTAATAGTCAACACGAGAAGCCATGATAACAGGTGTATCGGGCTGTTTTTCGCGGAAGAGCTTGTAGCCTGCGTAATGTGTCTGTTCGAGGTGCTCGTAGGAGGGGGTGTTGTGGTCGTAGTCATATACAAATACGCTCATATCAAGTCCTGCGGCATATTCGATTATCGCTTTTTCGCCCTTTGCGCCGCTGCCGAAACCGAGGTTGATATAGTTTGTGTCGAGTCTGCGAGAGATGATGGAGGGATACGCAGAGCTGGGACGCATAGCGCCGATGCCGTGAACGATAGAAGAGCCATAGTAAACAACAGGTGTTTCGTATGTATAAGGATCTGCCGCTTCGAGCACGCAACCTTCACGCAAACCAACGTAAACGCTGTCAAAAGATGTGCTTATCGGGAAGTAGATCGTTACTTCTTTCATAGAGTCGTCAAAACGAAGTCTGCTTTCCGTATACTTCTTGCCGGGACCCTGAGAGCCGCTGAAAACGCCTTTATATTTCTGTCTGCCGTTTTCCGTGAAGTAGATGTCAAAGCCTGATGTAGCCGCCGCAGGCATGAATGTGCTGTTTTCCGTGAAATAGTAGTCGCCGTGCATTACTATAAAATCGGAGTTGGTGCGGAAACGAATTCTGCAACCTGCGGAGTTGCCTGCAAGAAGTGCAACTCTTTCGCTCGTTGCTTCCGCAACATCAACGGGAACACGACGGAAAGGTTCGCAAAAACCGCAAAGTCTGAAAGGCTCTTTTCTTACGTCGATGTAAACGGGGGAAGACATCGTTGTGTCGGGCAATATCGTGCCCATTTCTCTTGTTACTATCATGATAATTCCTCACAAAATTTATTTTTCCAAAATAGGACGGATGATCTTTTCAAATGCATCTGCCATACATTGATAACCAAGGTCATTGGGGTGGCACGTGTCAACCGTGCAATCGTCGCGCAAGTCATCGGGGAATATCTCGGAGCCGTCAACCAAATATACGTTCTCGTCGCCCTCCGCTTTTGCGCGCTCATAATTCGCTTTTATTATCTTTCGGCATTCTCTCATATCGTGCATGGTAAGATCGCCGAATATCTTTGTTTCGATGCCGTAGTCAACTTTCGTTGCAAATATTACTGGAGTTGTCGGTTGCTTTTCACGGAATATCTTATATCCTGCATAATGCGTCTGCTCAAGAAATTCGGGCGTGGGCGCATTGTGGTCGTAATCATATACGAATACACTCATATCAAGCCCTGCCATATATTCCATTATCGCTTTCTCTGCTCTTGCAGATCCGCCGAAGCCGAGATTTATATAGTTCGTGTTAAGTCTGCGTGAAAGCACATTTGTATATATCATGCCCGCTCTTGAAACACCGTGGCCATGTACGATGGACGAACCATAGAAAACTACAGGCTTTTCATATTTATATTCGTCTGCTTCGAGCAATTCGCACCCTTCTCTCAATCCGATATAGATATTTGTGTATGATGTCAATATAGGCAAGTATATCGTTACTTCCTTCATGTCATTGTCAAATCTTACGCGACCTTCCACATAGTTCTTGCCCTCGCCCTGCGAACCGCTGATGATGCCCTGAAATCTCTGCTTGCCGTTTTGAGTAAAGTAGATGTCAAAACCTCTTGCCGCACCGATGTTGATATGAGGGCTTGTCTCCGCAAAATCGTAATCACCGTGAACTACGATAAAATCGGAGTTTGTGCGGAAGCGGATCCTGCCGCCCGTAGCCATGCGAGAAATACGAGCCACATTCTGACTCGTCGCCTCCGCTACATCGACAGGAAGACGGCGAAAAGGCTCGCTAAAGCCATATATTTTGAACGGTGCCTGTTTTACGTCCATATACACGGGCGAAGTCATCGTTGTGTCGGGCAATACTACGCCCATCTCTTTTGTCAATATCATAAAAGTGCTCCTTTAAGATTATTTTTTCAAAAGAGGACGAAGCACTTCTTCAAAAGCGTTCGCCATAAAATAATATCCGAGGTCGTTGGGGTGGCAACCGTCCATCGTGCAATCATCACGGAAGCCCTCGGGGAACATCTTGGAACCATCAACAAAGTATACGTTCTTGTCGCCCTCCGCTTTTGCGCGCTCATAGTTGGATTCGATGAGTTTGCGGCGCTTTTCGACCCAATCCAAGGTGTAATTTTCAAAGGCATAGTTTCTTGTCCAATAGTTGGGGCGCGAAGCCATGATAACAGGTGTATCGGGGTGCTTTTCACGGAATATCTTGTAACCCTCGTAATGAGTTTCTGCAAGGTAGCCGTAGGAATCCGCGTTATAATCGTAATCGTAAACGAACACGCTCATATCAAGTCCTGCAATATATTCCATTATCGCTTTCTCCGCGCGAGCGCTTCCGCTGAAGCCGAGGTTTACAAAGTCGCAATCCAAACGGCGTGAAAGAACAGCAGGATAAGATGAGCTGGGGCGCAAAAGTCCTTCGCCGTGAACGATGGAAGAACCATAGAAAACAACAGGATCGGAATATGTATATTCGCTTCCTGCTTCGATCTCGCTTCCCTCCTGAAGACCTATGTAGACGTTTCTCAAGTTCGCTCTCAAGGGGAAATAGAGGATGATATCCTTCATCTCGTTATCCGTGAATTTTATGCGGCTTTCAACATATGTCTTGTCGTTGCCCTGTGAGGGGTTGAATATGCCGCGGAATTGGTGCTTGCCTTCTCCCTCATAGAAGAACATATCAAAGCTGCTCGTTGCCACAAAGGAGCTTGTGTTTATCGCTCCCGTAGTAACATAATCACCGTGAACCACGATAAAATCGGAATTCGTGCGGAAACGCACTCTGCCGCCGGAGGACATTTTGGCAAGGTTCTTTACGTTGTCGCTCGTTGCCTCTGCCACATCGGCAGGAACGCGGCGAAAAGGTTCGCTGAAACCGTAAAGTTTAAACGGCGCGTTCTTTACATCGAGATAGACAGGCGAGGTCATCGTTGTATCGGGCAATACCGTGCCCATTTCTCTTGTGATAATCATAATGTTTCCTTTCTTTGTTTGAATAAAAAATAAAACGCCATGCAAAAGCAAGGCGTTTTTTATGGCAAAGCAGCTTGCCGTTGGTGGAGGCGAGGGGAATCGAACCCCTGTCCGAAAACCTATTCATATAGCTTTCTCCGAGCGAAGTCTATCTATTGAGATTCCCTTCTCGAACCGCCGATAAACAGGCTGAGGGAAAAGGTAGCTTTTTTATACACGACAGCTTCAAAAGCAAAAAGGCTGTGCGCGTTCACCGCTGTGTTATGCCCGAGCCGAAGTCGCGGTACTCATCGGGCGGACATCGCCGCACTTAGGCAGCGAGAGCTACTTTATTATTATTAGCGTTTAATTTTAAGTTTGAGGTTGTTTAACGAGTTGCCACATCTCGGCTCGCTTACCATACTGCAAGATCCCCGTCGAAACCATTACGCCCCCATAGGGGCAATGTCGCAGACATTGCAATACATTTTTGAATATTATTTGTATCTTTCGCGTTCGTAGCGGTCGATATCGCGCTTTTCCGCTTTAAGAGCAGCTGTTTCGCGTTTGTCCCAAAGCTTTTTACCTTTGCAGACACCGACTTCGACTTTTACATTCTTTCCCGAAAAATACATAGAGAGCGGAACGAGAGTATAACCCTCCTTGCCGACTTTCATAAAGAGCTTCAATATCTCTTTTTTATGCATAAGGAGTTTTCTGTCGCGCATGGGATCGACATTGAATATGTTTCCCTTTTCATAAGGACTTATGTGTATGCCTGTTGCGAAAAGCTCTCCCTGTTCGATATAGCAATAAGAATCTTTCATATTTACCGTACCGGCGCGGATGGATTTTACCTCGGTACCGGAAAGGACTATTCCCGCCTCGTAAGTTTCCTCCACAAAGTAATCATGGCGCGCTTTGCGATTTTGCGCCGCGTATTTTTTGTCTTTTTCCGCCATGTCAGCTCACCTCACTGTAATAATATGATATAAACACCCTATATCGCGTTCATTATATCACATATTCTCTTTTTAGTCAAGCATAGAAAACAATTATTTACAAATAAGAAAAAACAACGGATATTTTCGCAATATCCGTTGTCCTCTATAATCATTTAAAAAAGATGTTGTACATTATAACAGCATTTGCCACGCCGACCAAAGCGCCGACAAACACCTGAACAGGTGTATGACCGACAAACTCTTTGAGTTTGACATCTCTCTGTTTGCCGTCTTTCATAGGCAAGCTGAGAAGCTCTATAAGGTCATTGAGGATCACCGCCTGTTTGCCTGTTTCGCGTCTGACGCCCTTTGCATCGTGGCAAACGATCAGCGCAAAGATAGCTGCAAGCGCAAAGATAGCGCTGCCTGTACCGTTGATAAGCCCTGTTATCACGGCGAGCGAAACGACTGTAGCGGAATGACCGCTCGGCATACCGCCGTCTCCGAAAAGACGGTTTATATCCAATTTTTTGTTCACTATGAGGTGGATTATGGTTTTTGCAACCTGCGCCACAGCCCACGATGAAAGTGCCGTTATCAAATAGGGGTTTGTGAATAGATCCAATAGCCAGTCCATAGTTATTATTTCCTTATATGATCAAATTTAGGTATTAGCGCCGCCGAATGCGGAAAGGAATGCGCGGAGTCTGTCCGAGGAGCTGTCGAATATTTCTTCGGGGGAACCCTCTACCGCAACGACACCGTTATCCATAAATACTATTTTGTCCGAAACTTCGCGTGCAAAATTCATTTCATGAGTAACTATTATCATCGTCATGTTGCGAGCGGCAAGTCCTTTGATAACTTTGAGCACTTCGCCCGTTATTTCGGGGTCGAGTGCGCTCGTGGGTTCATCGAAGAACAATATATCGGGGTCGAGCATGAGCGCGCGCGCAATTGATACACGCTGCTGCTGACCGCCCGAAAGCTGGCAAGGGTAAAAATCCGCTTTTTCCGAAAGACCGACGGAAGCAAGAGTTGCCTTTGCTTTTTCATCGATCTCGGCGTACTTTTCTTTAAGCACGGCTTTGCCGAGTTTATTCTTTTTAACTTCCTCTTTAGCGCGCAATCTGGGCGCAAGAGTAAGGTTTCTCATAACAGAATACTGCGGAAAAAGGTTGAAAGATTGGAATACCAATCCGAAACTGAGTCTTTTTTCTCTTATCTCGCTGAAAGACTTTTTACTTGTGTCTGCGGCATTGAAGATGCAATCGCCGTCAACGTATATCTCGCCCGTGTCGGGTGTTTCGAGGAAGTTGAGGCAACGCAAAAGAGTTGTTTTACCGCTTCCCGAAGAACCGATTATGGAGAGGACCTGACCTTTTTCAAGAGAAAGGTCGATGCCCTTCAAGACTTCCGTCTTGCTGAATTTTTTTGTAATATTTTTAACTTCCAAAAAAGCCATCGTCGCCCCTCCTTATGCTTTATAATAAGAGAGCTTTTTCTCGAAATATCCGAAAAGAAGCGTGAGCAAGCCTACAAATATAAGGTAGAACACCGCCGTGTAGAACATAGGCCAAACAAGACCCATGCTGGCGAAGTTTTCCGCCGCTTTCAACATCTCCGCAACAGAGATGACACGTGCGAGCGCCGTATCCTTAACGAGCGTGATTATCTCGTTGGACATAGGCGGAATGATGCGTTTTACTACCTGCATGAGGACTACTTTGAAAAATATCTGTGTTTTCGTCATACCGAGGACTTCGCCCGCTTCATACTGACCTTTTGCTATACCCTCTATACCGCCGCGGTATATTTCGGAGAAATAGCAAGCGTAGTTGATAACGAACGCGATGAGGACAGAGGGAAATCTGTCAAAACCGGAAAAACCTTCGAACAAAAGACCCGGTACATAGAAAACGACAAAAATTTGGAGCATCAACGGTACGCCGCGAATAATCCAAACAAAAACTTTTGTAACATAAGCCAAAGGCTTAAATTTAGACATGGAACCGAACGCAATAACCAGACCCAAAGGAAGCGCTAACACTAATGTTAGCGCAAAGATCAGGCAGGTCCATTTCAGTCCACCGAGCAAACTAAGTGTAACTTTCCAAAAACCCATTTTATATTCCTTTGTATTTTAATATTCTAATAATTAGCCTTCGAATACAGCAACATTGAGGCTGTTTTCAAGACCGTACTGTTTAGCGATCTCATAGAGCTTGCCGTTTTCGTTAAGTGTCTTGATAGCTTCGTTTACTTTTGCTGTAAGTTCGCTGCCTTTTTTGAAACCTACTGCATAATATTCAGCTTCAAATTCAATAGAATCAACGATAACGAGGTCTGTATAGTCGCCTTTACCGCATATGTTTCTTGCGAGAACGATATCAACAACAGCAAAGTCGGATTTGCCGGAGTTTACTTCGAGGAATGTGCTTATCTGAGCGGGGAATTCAACGAGCTTGCCGTTTTCGCCAACGATATCGGAAGCGTATCCTGCGCCTGCGCTGCCGCTTTCAACAGCTGCTGTTTTACCTGCGAGGTCTTCTTTGCTGTTGATGGAGTCGAGGTTGGATCTCTTAACTACAACGCACTGCTGGTTGAGCATATATGTATAAGAGAGATCGACAAGGTCTTTTCTTGCAACGCCGTTGTCGTTACCGTTTGCCGTATAACCGTTCCAGATGCAATCGATCTTGCCGGATTTAAGTTCGTTGTATTTCTGACCCCAGTCAATGATCTGGAATTCAACATCCATACCGATAAGTTCGCCGACAGCTCTTGCGAAATCGCATTCAAAGCCTGTCCAGTTGCCTTTATCATCCTGTTCATTCATGTTTTCAAAGATAGTAACGCCGCAAGTGAGCACGTTATCTTCTTTTTCGCCGCAGCTTGCAAAAGCAAAGAGGCAGCACGCCGTAAGAGCGGCTGAAAGTACGAGAGCAATAATTTTTTTCATGGTCAACATCTCTTTTCGAATTGTTTTTTGATTATTTCGTTTTATCTTGTTAAAACGATGACATAATGATAACACTTATAAGCCTGTTTGTCAATAGTTTTTTAATAATTTATTCAAAAAATTTATGTTTTGCGCCCAAAACTCGTCAAAAAGCAAAAACGGCAGAGTTTTCCCCTGCCGCCGCTTCAGTTTTGCTTTTGTACGCTCTTATATTCATCGTAAAATTTAAAATACGGACATTCCGCCGTGCGCTGTGAAAGGAACCTTGCGTATTCATCCTCGTCAAGGGACATAACGCATTGATAAGTCTCCGTCCATTCGTCATAGTCGTAATATTCGCATGATTCACATTTTGAATTTTTTGCCATAAAAGCACCTCTTGATATTTTATCAGATATATTCTCTCAAGCGAAATTCAACGCCGATGTTTTCCGCTATCTCGCGGCATTTTTCTATATCTTCCTTTGATATTGTCGTATCGACTACGGAAAGAACGACACGCGGCACATATTTTTTCACGTTTGCGGCAAAGCGTATGAGCGCTTCATGTGCGCCTTGGTATTTGGGTAAGCACATCTTGTCGTAATTTTCGGCGCTCGATGTATTGAGGCTTATGGAAACGACATCGAAAAGACCTTCAAAATCAGCGGAAGTATCTCTGCCTGCTATAAGGTCGCTATGACCGTTTGTATTCACTCTGATTTTAATGTTGCTCTTTTCGCGTATAGCCTTGCATATCTCTTTCATATCATCAAGACGAACAGTCGGTTCTCCGTAACCGCAGAAAACTATCTCCGAAAAAGCGGAAAGATCGCGCGAGAATATGCTCTCCTTTATCTCCTCCACGGTCGGCTCTCTGTCAAGCCAAAGGTTGCCGTAAACTGTGTCTCCGTGGCTTCTTACGCAGAAATCGCACGCATTGGAGCAGCGGTTCGTCATATTTACATAAAGTCCGTCGCCGTGTATATAAGTTATTATCATTTTATATTCTTCCTTATTTGCTTTATAATGTTACCATAATACTTTTATATATTGTATCATATTTTGATATCGTTTGCAATACCTCGCTTCGACATTTTATTGTTTACTTTTCACTGCGATTATGATAAAATATATAGTAGTTTTCAGAACAAATAATTAACGGGAGAAAAGCACATGGATATAATCGCAAAGCTCTCGCAAGAGCTTTCCATAAAAGAAAATCAGATCCGTGCGGCTGTCGAGCTTATGGACGAGGGAAATACCATCCCTTTTATCGCTCGCTACCGCAAGGAGGTTACAGGCTCGCTCGATGACGAACAGCTTCGTGCGCTCGGAGAAAGACTCACATATCTTCGCAACCTCGAAAAGCGCAAGGAAGAGGTACGCAACGCCATAACCGAGCAAGGCAAGATGACAGAGGAGATAGACTCTGCCCTTTCCGCGGCGGAAATACTCGCCGAAGTAGAGGACATCTACCGCCCGTTCAAACAAAAACGCAAAACTCGCGCTTCCGTCGCTCGTGAACGAGGACTTGCACCTCTTGCACAGCTTATCATGGAACAGAGGGACGAATATTCTCCCTCCATATCGGAAGAAGCCGAAAAATATATAAATGAAGAAAAGGGTGTTAAAGATGTAAAGTCTGCCGTTGCGGGCGCACTCGACATCATCGCAGAGGAGATATCCGACAATGCAGACTATCGTAAGGAGATCCGCGCGCTCACTTACGAATACGGTTTCCTCACCTCGAAGCAAGCAAAGGACGAAACATCCGTTTACGAGATGTATTATGATTACAGCGAAAAGCTCACCACAGTCCCCTCTCACCGTGTCCTCGCTATCAACCGCGGCGAAAACGAAGAATTTCTCAAAGTGAGCGTAGATATATCCGCCGATATCATCCTCAATTATCTTTCAAGGCTCGTTGTAACGAACGTAAAAAGCCCTGTTTACAATAATCTCCTCTTCGCCGTTTCAGACAGCTATTTCAGACTTATAGCTCCGTCCATCGAAAGAGAGATACGCTCCGACCTTTTCGACAAGGCAAGTGAAGGCGCAATAAAATTATTCTCTCAGAACCTCAAAAATCTTCTCATGCAGGCTCCTATAAAGGATAAGACGGTGCTCGGTCTTGACCCGGGATATAGAACGGGCTGTAAGCTCGCTGTCGTAGACAAAACAGGTAAAGTGCTCGATACTGCCGTTATCTACCCCACAAAGCCACAGGAAAGAAAAGAAGAAGCCGCAAAAGTTGTTAAAAAGCTCATCACAAAATACAGTGTAGATGTCGTTTCCATCGGCAACGGCACAGCATCAAAGGAAAGCGAGATATTCATATCCGACGTTTTGCGTGAGCTTGGCGGCAATACAAAATATATCGTTACGAGCGAAGCAGGCGCATCCGTCTACTCCGCATCCAAACTCGGCGCGGAAGAATTTCCCGATTTCGACGTTACACAGAGAAGCGCCGTATCCATCGCTAGAAGAATACAGGACTCACTTGCGGAGCTTGTTAAGATAGACCCGAAATCGATCGGCGTCGGTCAGTATCAGCACGATATGAAAGAAGCACGCCTTGACGAAGCGCTTTCGGGCGTCGTAGAGGATTGCGTAAACTCCGTAGGTGTAGACGTCAACACGGCCTCTTATTCGCTTTTGGAGCATATCGCAGGCATCAATGCGACAGCGGCAAAGAACATCGTTAAATACCGTGAGGAAAACGGTGAATTTAAAAACCGCGCACAAATACTCAAAGTACCAAAGATAGGCGCAAAAGCTTTCCAGCAGTGCGCCGGCTTCCTCAGAGTTTCAGGCTCCTCCGAAATACTCGATAACACCGGCATCCACCCCGAATCATACGGCTTGGCAAAAAAGATAATTGCAAAATTCGATTATACGGACGATGATGTCAAAAGCTTCCGTCTCAAAGGACTTGAAAAAGTTGCGGATTCCTACGGCATGGACAAGCTCGCAAACGAGCTTGAAGCAGGTGAGCCCACAGTTCGCGATATTATAAAGGAACTCGAAAAACCCGGCAGAGATATCCGCGATAACCTCCCCTTGCCCGAGCTTCGCAGTGATATACTCGATATGAACGACCTTCAGGTCGGAATGGTGCTCAACGGTGTCGTTCGTAATGTTATAGACTTCGGCGCGTTCGTCGATATCGGTGTACATCAGGACGGCTTGGTCCACGTTTCCGAAATATGCGAGAAATTTATCAAGCATCCGAGCGAGGCGCTTTCCGTCGGCGACCATGTCCGCGTAAAGATAAAAAGCATTGATAAAAACAAGGGCAGGATAGGTCTTACGATGAAAGGCTTTTGATTTCTAATAAATTAGAAAATTCTTTTATTTTCCACGAAAATACAGAGATTTTTTATTCTTTTGTGCAAAATGACCAAATATTTTTTGCAAAAATTGGACAAATAACATCTTTAAAAAAATGCGTTTCTTTGTTATAATATTAAAGTAAAATAAAACATTTATATAAAACTTTACACGATAAATACTCTTTCCGTTTC
>CAZERM010000038.1:0-3696 GCA_964514555.1 uncultured Lachnospiraceae bacterium
TTATAATACCGATAAACCCCGATTGTCAATATATTTGCCGAAATTTCGCAGGATACGAACATATCCCCGGCAAGATAACGTCTGCCCGAACGTCGCAGTATACTCGGAAAAGATCCTTTGACTGCGCCCTCCGCGGTCCATTTGCCAAACAATTTCTCGCCCGGATCTCAGCCCTCCCGGGTTCTCTGTAAAGTCTTGAAAGGCTTTATCTCCGCTTCAACGGTTTATATTATTATAATACCGATAAACCCCGATTGTCAATATATTTGCCGAAATTTCGCAGGATATCGCCGAAAATTTACAATTATTTCATTTGTATGCGCCGAAAGCCGCGTTTGCATTATAATTTATATATAATTAGGTAATACTGAACACAAATTTAAAAAATCGGAGAATATTTATGAATAAAATAACATTTAAAAAAATGTCAAATTTCAAAACTTTTCTTGTCGAGCAGGAGCGCTCCCGCGCCACCGTTGAAAAATATATCCGCGACGTAAAATGCTTTCTTTCCTACCTTGGCGAGCGCGATCTATCAAAGCAGATATTGCTCGATTATAAATCATACCTCGGCGAGCGCTACGAAGTTTCGAGCGCAAATTCCATGATAGCCGCGCTCAACTGCTTTTTGCGTTTTTGCTCGCTCCATAAGCTCTGCATCAAGCAATTTCGCGTGCAACGTCAAGCCTACTGCTCCGAGGAAAAAGAACTTTGCAAAAACGAATATTTTCGCCTGCTCTCCGCCGCAAACAAAAGAGGCAACTCTCGCCTCAACCTCATCATTCAAACGATATGCGGCACGGGCATCCGCGTAAGCGAACTTCAATATATAACCGTGGAAGCCGTGCAAAACGGCGAAGCCATTGTAAATTGCAAAGGAAAGAACCGCCGCATCTTTATCGTGCCGGCATTAAAGAAAAAGCTCCTTCGTTATGTGAAGGAGCAAAATATCACTTGCGGCGCGGTATTTTTAACACGCTGCGGAAAGCCTATCAGCCGCAACAGTATATGGAAAGAGATGAAATCCCTCTGTGCGGAAGCAAACGTAGCGCCGAGCAAAGTCTTTCCGCATAACCTGCGCCATCTTTTCGCGCGCACATTTTACAGCATAGAAAAAGACATAGCAAAACTCGCCGACATACTCGGTCATTCGAGCATCAACACCACGCGCATCTATATAATAACTACGGGCGCGGAACACAAACGCAAGATGGAAAATATGCACTTGATAATATAAAAAATCGCTCGATATGCACGCACATCGAGCCTCAAAAAACATAACGAGAGTTATGTTTACTTTCCGCGCAAACTTTCGTTTACATAAATTTTTTACCACAAAATTTTTAAATTGTCAATACCTTTTTTAACAAAATATTCATGTTTTTTAAATTTTTTCGTCCCAAAAAAGCCTTTCTTTGACTAAAATTTCCCATTATGTTGAAAGGCTTTATGCGTATACTGTTTTTTGGAAAATAATCGCATTTATCCGTCGATAGACAATATATTTTTTTGTAACATAACTCTCGTTATGTTATTTTTTATTTATTACGGTAGTAACTCGGCTGAAAAGTCGATAACTATAATTCTTTGGGAAAGGAGGATAATGTTATGAAAAACAGAAAAAGAGTAGTTGTTGCATTTTTGCTTGTAGCTGTTCTTTGCCTCGGCATTGGTTATGCTGCTTTGACTGATACTCTCACCATCAGTGGTACATTCGGTGTACAGGTTGATAACGTTAATAACCCCGGCGCCGCTTCCGAATGGGATGAAGATATCTATTTTAGTGCTGTAACACAGATCAATTGCTCCAACACTGGCGCTTCTGATGAGGCTAAAAGCTGTACACCTCAAATCAGCTCTGATAAAGACACTATCACAGCGACTATCCCCGTAGGTGCTTTGTTTGTAAAAGATGATACTGTTACATTTACAGCTACTGTAAAAAATGACAACCCCAATTATGTAGCTACACTTAAGAATATTGATATCCATTGTGATTACCCAACATATTTTGCAGTTACAACTGACTTGCTTGAAGGCACTACAGTTGATGCAAACGGTGGTACAAAAGATATCGTGGTAACGATCAAAATTAAACAGACACCCCCCGATACAGTGTCTAATGTATCATTCAGCATCCAATTCAACGCTGAAACACCCACAATTTAATTGAGTTGTATTCGCAATTTCAACCCAAAATTCAAACAAAATGACAAGAGGGAGATAAAAAATCGGAGAAAGTATATGAGTACAGATAAGAAAAAATTATATATTATCTCGGCAACGTATTTTGCTATCACCCTCTTGGTCGCTTTGTTTCCGAGCGGCACATGGGGCAATATCTCTATGGCGGTCTGGAGCGCGGTATGCGCTGTGATCCTTCCTTTTTACATAAAAAAGAGAAGTGCCACGGATATTGAGAAAAAGCAAGTCGCAATGCTTATGACTGTCGTTGCCGTTATCTCGGTAACGGCTTTTTATTTGACAGGGCTTTATTTTGGTTTTTCCAAAGTATTGATCCTCGGCTCCTTTTGGAGCAAATATATAATACCGTATGCCGTTACAATAGTATCCTCGGAGATAGCGCGCAGAACATTGCTCGCACAGAAAAATTTCAAGGTTTCCGTCTTGGCTTATCTTGCTTGCCTCGCTTCGGACATCTCCATCCTCTCCGCAGGAAACTCTTTTGCGAACTTTTCGCGATTTATGGACCTTGTCGGCATGGCTATCTTCCCTGCCGTAACGGCTAACATATTATACACCTATATATCATACAAATACGGCGCTCTGCCGAATATGCTCTATAGGCTCATCATTACGCTGTACCCTTTCATTATACCGTACAGCACAAAGATACCCGACGTAATGCTCTCTTTTGCAAAATTAGTGTTGCCGTTGGTGATATATCTTTTCATCCACGCACTTTACAAAAAAAGACACTTTGTTGTTTCAAAAAGAAAAAACGCCCTGAATTATGTTTTTGTTGCATTCTTGCTCATCATCATGATAGCAATAGTCATGCTCGTTTCGTGTAAGTTTAGGTACGGCATACTCGTTGTCGGCTCCGAAAGCATGACAGGCGAAGTCAACAAGGGCGACGCCGTTGTATATGAACGAGATGACGGCGGCATCTTGCAGGTGGGCGATGTCATCGTCTTTACAAACAGAGATACAAAGATAATCCACCGCATTGCAAAGATAGAAAGAATAAACGGCGAAGTCAGATATTACACAAAGGGCGACGCTAACGACGGCCTCGATTCCGGCTATATATTGCGCGGTCAGATCGTGGGCAAAGTACATTTGAAAATAAAATTCATCGGTTATCCATCCATTTGGTGCCGATCGCTTTTTAAATAGATTTACGGAGTGATTTGATTTATGTCAGAAAATGAAAGAATTAAATGGAACGAATACC
Source organism: uncultured Lachnospiraceae bacterium (assembly GCA_964514555.1). Lineage (GTDB taxonomy): Bacteria > Bacillota > Clostridia > Oscillospirales > CAG-272 > UMGS731. The sequence goes on from CAZERM010000038.1 coordinate 3,419, forward strand.
AGCGGAAAAGAAGAAAGATAATCAATATACAGGCAGCGGTGATAATAATTTTGGTCATAGCCTCGCTCTTTTCCTCTCTCAAGTTCTATAAGATGAATAAAGATACCTATGTTTCCTACACACAAGAAGGCAACGCTATCTATTATGCATACCTTGAAGATAACGCGTTCTATGATGTTGACCACCTTAACGGAAGCCACGCTTATGTTACTTCCCTTATCGATCACATGACAGCGGATTTCAAATATGATCTGCATATGGGCACGGACGACGTAAGC
>CAZERM010000038.1:3706-13678 GCA_964514555.1 uncultured Lachnospiraceae bacterium
ATAAATATTCCTACCGCATCGATGCCCAGCTCGAAATAAGAGATAAAGACGCGGACGCTGCCATCTTTAACCCTACATATGAAATAATTCCGCTCACCACAAAGAGCGCGGAGGGCAGTTCCATCTCCATAGACGAAAATATCTTTATCGATTACAACAAATATAACGAGCTTGCAAGATCATTCCTTTCCACATATCAGCTCATCAATACATCGAGCAGTCTTATCGTGAGAATGTATGTTGACGTTGTTGGCATGAGCGAAACATTCGTTTCCGATAAATCGGGCGAATATGTTATAGAGCTTCATGTTCCGCTCAATAAAAGCACAGTTAAACCTTACGTAACAACAACTGTTCCTGCGGAAGAGCAGAAGATACTCGTTAAAGATGAAAGCGCAAAAGATATTTTCAAAATTATCGCGGTATTGTCAGGCGTGCTCGCGCTCTGCACGATAATAGCTCTTTCCATCTACTGTGCGGTTACTGCGGACAAGCACATCGATTACGCAAGAAAAGTACGCAAGCTCTATTCCAACTATTCTTCCTATATCCAAAAGATAACGAACAAATTCAACAGCACGGGCTATCAGATATTGCATATCGATACGTTCAACCAAATGCTTTCACTTCGTGATACGCTTCAACTCCCCATCCTCATGTACGAAAACGAGGAAAAAACTTGTACAACATTCTTTATCACAACAAACGAAAAGATATTGTATCACTTTGATATAAGCGTTGACGACGAAGAAAGAGCTTAAATAAAAAATAATAAACAGAGAGGAGATGCGTTTACATGAGAACGAAACATAAGCTTTTGCTTGGCGCGGCTTTTCTCTGTTTTTTTGTTTGTATAAGCATTGGATATGCTACGCTCACAACGGATCTCGGCATAAACGGTATTATCGACGCGAACACTCAGCAAAATGTTTTTATAATCGATATATCCGAAAGCGAAGATTTCAGCGGCGAGACCCCTTGCAAATATTACGGAACACTTATGCAGGATGTTGTCATTCCCGAAGGAAAGAACGAAGCCGTATATTATGTAAAACTTTATAACAACAATACTAAATATCAATATTATCATTACGGTGTATTTTCCGATAAAGACGGCAACACTTCCCTTCCCACGGGCGGAGATGCAAGCGTTACGATCGAGCGCCTCGACGATGAGAACTATATATCACTTCAAAAATACGATATCATCGAGCCGAGAGACGGTGCGAATGATAACACGATGATAGTAAAAGTTACCGTTAAGCGCAACGATACAAGCACTTCAAATCAGCTTAAAGTAAACGGCATAAACATCGTGTTTGCTTCAAAAGAATCCACTTTTGACGTCGGCAATTGCACTTTGGAAAATACCTCTTGGTGGCAAACAACAACGTATAGCAAGACTCAGGTCAACAAATTATTCATACGACGTACTTGGATGAAAGTAGAATACGACTCTACCGCAAAAACCATAACTTACTTGGATGAAAACGAGAAAAAATACCAGACGATCAACGTAGTGGAAGCTTGGAGAGTAGGCGGTTCGGATGAACACCCGACGTATGCTTTTATTCAAAAAGATACTCAGTATACTTACCTCGGTATCATCGGCGGCAACGAAAGAGGCGAACTTTTCGCCGTTGAAGATATGAGCTATGCTTTTGCAGGTTTCACAGGTCTGGAAAGCACTACTTCGTGGTCGATGCATCATTTTTGGCGCTTGGATACGACATATTGCACGACTATGAAAGGTATGTTCCAAAATTGCAACACAATGGCTAACGCGGACATATCATTTAACAATACGTCAAATGTAACCGACATGAGCTATATGTTCGCAGGTTGCACAAATATGCAGCTTTTCAATGTCTCAAACTTCAACACCTCTAATGTTACGGATTTTTCGCATATGTTCGATGGTTGCACAAAATTGTTGCATTCATATGACTACTCGAACACAGGCGCGACTGCATGGATGTATAACTACATTGACCTCGGTCATTTTAACATTTCCAAAGGTGCAGATCTTTCTTATATGTTCAATGGTTGCGAAGCCATAGAACGAGTGGATCTTTCCCTTGGTCCGAAGAAAACGCTTGCAAATCGCACACATGAATCTTTTGATGTTCAGACTTATGAATCCACCAAAGACAGAAATATGACATATATGTTTGCAGGATGTTCAAAACTCTTTTCAATCGATATGCGCGGTGTTGCACTTACAAATGCTAATGTATATAATATGTTTCTTAATTCTCAAATATCATACATATACTTCGACATCAATAACTGGAATCACACTTCAAATAACTACAATTCCACAAAAGACATTGTATTTTTACAAGGCGAAACCGAATATCCCGCAGGAAACGAATGGTGGGGCGGTTATCCATTCAATAACGACTAAAAAATAAAGCAGGACTTTAAAGGTCCTGCTTTTTACTTTAATAGCACTGTAAAATAAGCCAAATATTGCTGAAATCACGCTTTTCAAGATCCTGCTTGCGGATATAGAAATAAAGATTGCCGCAATCTCCGAACATAAGCTCGTAATCTTCGTCTTGTATAGATGCCATCTGGAAAAGTAATATCCAATCTGTCGCGGAGCTTGCTATATCCTTCTTCTCTGCGGCGGAAGCGTTTTGAAAATCCTCGGGAGTGCCGTAAGAAAAACCTCTTGTCGTCATCTCACATTCGGTCAACATCTCATTCTGCACGATGTCCGCATATCCGATAATTTTGTGGCGTTCTATATTCAAATTGTACTCTCTGCCCTCAATTTTTTCGATGGCTTTATCGTATTTATCCCAATCACATTCAACTTTCGAATGACATTCAAGTTCTTCAAAGCTCGGGTAAGAATTATAGCATGAAAAAGAAAGGTCAAATTCCTTTACGCGGTATTCTTCCTGCAAGTCATCGGGAAGATCGAGCGCTTTAAGTTTATTTTTATCCTCGAAATAATATACACGCGCGCAACCCTTGTCCTCGGGGTCAAATCCCCAGCGCATAGACTCAAGCTCATAGAAGAACGACAACATTCCCTGCTTGGGAAGAAGTCCTTCTTTATCGTATTCCGCAATATCCGCAAGGTCTATCTGACAAAGAAACGAAAGCGGACTATTAGCCATATCTCCGTTATAGTGCGGCCATTCAAAACCGCGCGGTACAACAGGTCGGCCGCCGAATTTGCTTCTTTCGGGAATACCGTTATCGATAGAAGCATGGGTGTTGATAACTATCTCGTTTTTACGCAAAGCCGCCAAAACAGTTTCAAGATTCAGCGCTTTTTCAGCTTTTTTCTTTCCAAACATATTGTCCCTCCTTTTGGATGTTATGTCTTGGGTCGGTACCGCAAGCAAACGTAACCATATCACACGAAACAAGATACTTGCCTGCTAATGCGTTTAAGTAATGGGCGTTCAAACGGAACCGTGCAAAAAAAGGCTGTAGCCGAGAGCATTGCCAAGCGCGACTTTTTCGTTTATTATGTATAGTATACCATATATTTGGGAAAATTTCAATAGTTTTAAGTGCATTTAAACTAGCGCCGAAAATTAAAAAGAACGACCGAAAAAACATCGGTCGTTCAAATATGTTATCCAATATTCGGCATAAAAATGCTGCGGAAAACTAAACAAGCCGTTAATTTTTTATATTGTCAAAAATCAATATCAGCTTTCGTGGGATATTTTGGAGTGATGATACTTTTCGTCTTTTTTTCTATTGTTTTTTTGCAACAATCTCTGTACTTTTTACCGCTACCGCAAGCACAATGATTTTGTGATCTTATATGCTTATAAAATAATGGGTACAGTAAAGATACCTTACCTTGCTTAAGCGATAGATATCTTTTTAGTTCGTAGATATAAAAAAGCAAAATATAAACACTTTTCATCAAAGAAACACATTCCAACGCAACATCCAACAAATATTTACTGCGTGTTTCAGCAGATGCTCCTTTAGGCGCATATATAATCTCCTGCGATATTCCGTTATAATTATAATTTTTATGACCTATGGCATTTCTTAAATCGTTAGAATCGGAATCCAAATTAAAACTTTTTGCAAAGAACTCGGCAGTATCAAAAAATTTAATTCTATTTTCTTTCTTCTGCTCTCGAAATTTTTTCATATCCAACTTATTTTGAAAAACGTCAAAATCATTGCGATTTTCGATATTATCAAGTCCTATCACAATGTCGCAAAATTCAGATAATACCTCAAAAGTATCTTGATAAAAACGGCTGATATCTTCAAATGTACAAGTAGTTAGCCCTTCTGCAGTATTATCGATATCATTCGGGTATTCATAATAAGTCGCTCCTATCGCAGGCATAATGTTGGGAGCAATTTTTTGAAATTCCAAAAATGCCGTGTATAATTTTTCTTCTGCTCGTTCTATTCTGTTATCATTTTCCAAAACATCCAAATACAAATTTAACGGCACTTTATCCAAATGATAAAAATGATAGTTTATATCATTTAATTTTTTCTTCAATTCGACTTTTTTAAATATTCCGCCACAATCATAAAACATAGAGAAATATATATATTGATACACATTATCATTCAGATCGTAACCGTATCGCAAAGCTTCGTCTGCATATTTGACCTTTAATAATTCATATTTTTTATTCAGATACAGATCATATTTCACTCTGTTCTTATCTATATTTTTAGACCATTCGCCTGCATAACAAGCATAATTGATATATGCCGCTCTTTCTTCGGCACTTATAGCTTCCATAAACGCAAACACGGGCGACATTCGCGGTATCGGTGTTTCATCGATATTGCTTTTTTGAGGAATGATCTTTGCACACAACAGTTCCCCCGATGCTTCGCCATAATAATCATAATCCCTTGTTATGATCGATTCGCAGTTACATGGTTTATAATAAGCTTTTATTTTTTCGTTGTCGGATATAAATTCTCCGCTTAATAATGTATTGCAACTTCCGCAGTGAATACGAACAGGAGTTGAATATATATAACCGGCAGGCGAACGCATCCTTGTTACAGACTCGCAAACAGGACATTTTATAAAATAATTTACTGTCATATTACCTTCCTAATATCAAATTAAAATATTATTGCGATCTCTGCTTTGCGCGTGTTGTTATTATAAGCCGTTATAATACTACATCCATCGTATCAATATTGTTCGGAATACAGTTTTCCGCAAGATCGCTCGCAAGAGCATTTTTACGAAGCCGTCAATTTTATCGCGGAGCTTATTTTATCATACTTATATGAACTTTTCAACGGCCATCCGCGAGGCTAACCGCCGAATAATAAAGCATTACCAATGCGGAGGCGAGCAATACACCTGCTACGATATCCGTGAACCAATGCACGCCCGAAAGCAATCTGCCTGCAACCATTACCGCTATGATAACAGCGGATATCATGTTCAATACCACGCGCAACACGCGCAAAGATCTCTTTTCTCGGAATAAACGGTCAAACTGCATCATAGCCGTTGCCATTATGCAGATAACCATCATCGTATGCGATGACGGATAGGATGCTTCCAAATCGGTTTCGAGTATTACCGGGCGATAGTTGATGATTACAATTTCGAATAATATGTATACCACTACGACCGCCGCATAAAACGCACCCAATATCAATATCTGACGGTCAACTTTTGCAATATTCTTTCTTTTTATGAGCTGAACGACACCAAGCACAGCAAAGCCGAACGCTACAGCAAGCGCGACCATACCGAGCGCATCCGTGATGTCATACCACATCGAATTGACTCCCAAAAAGTCAAATACGGCTTTATTGAGCGTTGCCAAGCCAACTTCCGAGCCTTGCGGTCCGATGCATTGGACATCCACGCATGACACGACAACGGTGAATGTTATAAACAGCAAAAAAAGTATTGCCGTTATTATAAACGATCTTTTTGTTTTGTCTTTCATTTTTAACCTCTTTTTTGTTTTACATCTTTTCGCATTTTCCGCAATCGGAACAGCCGTTGCAGATGGGTCTTGAACCGCATTTTTCGCAAATTTTGCCGAAATGCGGCGTATACAATGCGCTTTGTGGAATCGGAAGCCCCAGCATATCCGTGAGGTTCCATTTTATCTCTTTTCCGACAAAGCTCATGCCGGATTTATGTGCCATCGCTGCTTGGATAGATTTGTTCGGCATATTGTAGCGCTTGCCGTCCTTGATGAATACCGTTCCTGTTTCGAAAAAACAGAATGTGATATTATGCGCCAAACACTCGGCACGCAATTTTTTGACCCAATCGAAATTGCACGGTCTTGCGCCATCATAATTTTCGCCGCCACAAAAAACTTGCTCTATCTGCCCATCAGCAAGGTATTTTTCAATGCTGACTTCGCCGATAAACGGCGCACACATTATTCCTTTGTGCTTGAACGGCAATTCCAAAAGTATGGGTATGCGCTCATCGACGCGCTTTTGGTTTTCACAAGTTACGCTGAATGAAATATTGTCCCAGCCGTCGCCCCAATGCTCGGGTAAATGCTCTCGCACTCGTTCGGGTCGCTTCGTCAAAAGCGAAAATTTCACATCGGGTCGCTGACGCATTACCTCCCAGGCATCATCGCGCCATTCGTCCGCTCCTTCAACGAAAAAATCGGAAGAAAGGCAGACTCGGATATGTTCTCCGCTCCGCACCTTGTATCTGCCGTCGCGCGTTTTAGACAACGGATAATTGAAAGCACTTGTTTTTGTTACGATCGAACTATCACCGTTATTATGCACTTTGTCGAGATAATACATATAACAATTTTGGCATCCCTCGGAGCATTTCACGCACCCATGCCACGGATTCCATATATCACGCATCAAACCTCACCACCTCTTGTTATATCGCCATTTCGAGCGATACGGACAATATCGACTATATTGTATCACCAAACGCAAAGCCTTGTCAACAGCAACAGGCAGTTGAACGAGCAAACGATCCAATTATACTGATTATTGCACATTGTTCCAAGACTTTTTGAAATAAAAAGTTAAGCATTAGAGTGCAAAAAAACGAGGTTGTCGTTTTAGAGACAACCTCGCCATTTTTTATTTTTAATCTTATTTGTTATCGGTCAATTTACTTAAAGCTAAAAAATGTCCTGTTGAAACAAAAGAGACTATAATGTAGAATGGATATTCCGAGTAAGATTTGCCTATATCCCCAGATTTTATATACATAATTAGTAATACGATCATTGTGATCGCAGATATAACAGAAAAAATTCGCATTAATACCGGAACATATTTATTCATAAAATCACGCCCTTTCCCAAGTAATACGATCTGGATAACAAGTAATATTAGCAGTAAATGATCTGCTCACCGGAAAGGTATTCCATGAGTCCACTTGATATGACGTTGTTATAGAAAACTCCGCTGAGTTAAAAGATGATGGACATTCCCAAATAATCGCCAGGTGAAATTCACTTGTTTTCTTTTGTGAATCTTTAAAGTCCGCATAACTTACAACCCAATCAGTAACCTTAGTTGTAGAAGTAACCTCAATATCTGTATCGGGAATGCTATAAGATGCACTAAACAAAGACGCGCTTATTCCTATGTTTTCTTTTTCCAAAGACAACCCTATATCAACATTATATGTATCAGTATCTATTGTTCGAACAGGAGAATAATCTTTTCTCGTCAATCCAGTTGTTGTTGCTTCAAAAGTCACCCCAAGATAATCACATTGATATTTTTTCTCATAATCTTCATCTACGCTGTTCATTACACATCCAGGGTTACCAAACACATATCCCATTACCGTGTAATAATCTTTCCCACTTTGCAAATCTTGAACTGTGTATACTTCATACAATACGTCCAATTCAAAGTACGGGATATACGTATACAAGTACGAATATTCTCCAATATATTCAGTCGCGTATTCTGTTTCAGCATCTACCGAATAATTTTGTATAGAAGCATCTTTTTGTCTTTTCTCAACAGCTATTAATCCGTTTGTTATAGACTCCTCTATTACTTTAGAATCATTGGACTCGACAATAATATCTTTAACCCCAATCTGTCCTGCAACTCCATAATATATTGAAGCCACACATTCAATATCTTCTTCATCAGCAATTGTTTCAGAAACTTCAAACGGCAAATTCAACAAGGCATTGTTCTCTTCGTTTTCGCAACGCTGAAGAATTATTCCACCAGCCAACAGAAAATTCTCAATCTCTGAAACACTATACTCATCTGTATTAGTGATCTCCACAATAACGTCATCTGTAGTAGCATACTCCATTAAATCATCATATGGTATAATGTCATGATATAATGTTCTTTGATTGGTATCATCTACAATATTATTTACAACTTCCGAAGGACAAGTGCTAAGCATCGCCAAACATAAACACAGCGAAAAAAAAGATTTTAACATATATAGCCTCCTTAGACAACATCACCTACAACAAACGACATTTCGTGGAACTCGCGATAACTTACTCCTGTAGCTGGATATGCATCTGCATACACTGTAAAATCCAAGTATGTAGTTATTTTACACGTGTTTCCTTCATCCAATATATAATGGAAAGGATCTACAATGTCAACAGAAATATAAGTTGCCCATAGCGTTCCCCAAAATGATTTTTTAATGGACAGATAGCCTTGTACATCTGTAAAAATGTACTTGCCACCAACCAATTCAATAGTATATTCAACACGTACATTCAGTGAAACTCCAGGTGTACCCGTATCCATCTTTTTTTCATATTCACCCGATTTGACAGATGAAGCAAGTAATTCAACATCACCAATTGATTCAAGGATCTCGTCAACAGTGATCACAAATTCAGAGGCGAAAACTTTCGGTGCTGTCTCAATAAAACGTAGCGCTTCTTCTGTGTTGAAAGTTGTATTATCATACACCCTTTTTAATTCTTGATGGTTGATCTTTTGATTTGTGATGCTTACATCACTGTAAGAAGTTCCTTTTGAGGTTGTAATCTCTTCAGAAGTAAAATTGCAATCCTCTACCATCTCCGCATTTGTTATCGTTTCGTTATCCATTGCGAAAGCAGAAAGAGAAAAACAAGACAGTAGCATAATAATCGACAAAATGGTTGATAAAAACTTTACACTCTTTTTCATAGGTATTTATCCTTTTTTACTTTAATATTACCGCTCTATATAGATACTCTACAAATCTATGTGGTCACTTTTATTAGACCTAACATCATTCTTTTATAGTACATCTGCTCTGTCAATGTTTGAAATTTTGCTCTTGGCATATTCTTCTCACATCCATTGTCGAATATCGACACTCTGTATCTATATTTTTATATTATAATATCGAATATCGACAATGTCAAGAGGTTTTCTGAAAAATTCACATATAGGCAAAAAAATCCCTCGCTCCGTTCGGAACGAGGGCATTCGTTTTATATCCGGATTATAAAAGAATTATAATAGATACCATAAGCGCCATAAGCGCGACTACAACGTCAAGAATGACCAACCGTGAAATAACATACGGTACGATCATTTTCTTGGCTGCCATGCGTTTGTACTTCGGTTTTGATAAAAGACCTAACACCACGTAACCGATCACGCCTAAAATGCTGATTATGTTTAAGAACGGGATTTGTGTAAAAAAGACTATAATCGTGCTAATGGTTGCGAAGGCAAGACAGACCACAGCATACCAATAAAATTTACGGCTTTGCGCTTCTTCAAGTAGTCGCTTGAGTTGTTTCTGTAACATTGAGAATTTAATCTAACATAACACTTTTAATAGAAAGTTTCTTTATTTTCCAAGAATAGAGATACATAATAAGTTCATATGCCCTGCCTCGTGTGCCAAAACAAATCTCTTTCTTGTTTTGTTTTTCTCTTGGCACAGAAAATCATCAACGATAATCATACCTTCGGGTGGAAGAACCTCAACTCGTTTTCCATCACGCCACACCATAAGTGTTTCTTTACCGTCAGCAAGAAAAGCCATTTTCC
>CAZERM010000039.1:0-13554 GCA_964514555.1 uncultured Lachnospiraceae bacterium
TCACCAGCTCCATCAACAGCTCGGTTCATTCCGAGCTGTTTTTTTGCTTTTTCGAAAGATATAAAGCAATATAAAGCAAAGAACTTCTTCTTTTTCGATGCAAATATTGGTTTTTTATAACGGGCTTTGCCCTTTTGTCGGCTTTGGAGCCGACTTTTTTATTACATTCAAAATCACGTTCCCGATGTTTGTTTCCTTGCGAAAAGGCAAGCGCACTGTCCATAAAACGCGCACATTTGTCTTTGATGCACGGACACTTTTCAAAAATTGTCTTTGACGTGCAAAACTGTCGTAAAACAAAAATCGCGTTTTTTGTATCTAACGCCAAAAAAATTTAAAAAACGTTTTTTCGGTTGAAATAAAAATCTATTTGTGATATACTTTTTTCATCTTACAAAAATAAATCACAGTTGACATTATATCCCTTTTCGAAGATTATTTCAACAGAAATCTGCAAAAAATATTTGCAAATTTCCAAAATAGGATTTATGCTACGCTGGTTTGGGGGAAACATTATGAATTTTGAACAAATTACCAAAAGCATTTCGGACTTTGTTTGGGGCATACCGCTTATCGTGCTTATCATCGTCGCGGGCATCTACCTCTCCATCCGCACGCACTTCGTGCAGTTGCGCCATTTGAAGAACTCCTTGAAGTTCATGGTGCAGAGCGAAGAAGGCGGCAAGGGAGAAGTATCGAGCTTCGCGGCGCTTTGCGTTTCGCTCTCCGCAACGATCGGCACAGGTAATATCGTAGGTGTTGCGACAGCTATCTACGGCGGCGGTCCCGGCGCTCTCTTCTGGATGTTGGTTGCGGCATTCTTCGGTATGGCAACAAAATATGCCGAAGGCTTCCTCGCTATCAAATATCGCGAATTTGACGCAAACGGCACTCCCATGGGCGGTCCTTTCTACTATATAGAAAAAGGTATGGGTCGCAAATGGAAATGGCTTGCAAAGATCTTTGCAATTTTCGGCGCATTTGTTGGTCTTATGGGAGAAGTATCGAGCTTCGCGGCGCTTTGCGTTTCGCTCTCCGCAACGATCGGCACAGGTAATATCGTAGGTGTTGCGACAGCTATCTACGGCGGCGGTCCCGGCGCTCTCTTCTGGATGTTGGTTGCGGCATTCTTCGGTATGGCAACAAAATATGCCGAAGGCTTCCTCGCTATCAAATATCGCGAATTTGACGCAAACGGCACTCCCATGGGCGGTCCTTTCTACTATATAGAAAAAGGTATGGGTCGCAAATGGAAATGGCTTGCAAAGATCTTTGCAATTTTCGGCGCATTTGTTGGTCTTATGGGTATCGGTACATTCGCGCAGGTAAACAGCATTTCCGAATCCATTAAAAACCTTTTCGATCCTAACGGCAAACACATCGCTTTCACTATCGGTAAAACATCCTATTCTTGGGCTGTTGTCATCGGCGGTGCCATCGTTACGATCGCGGCAGCGTTCGTTATCATCGGCGGCATCAAAAGAATATCTTCCGTTGCAACGATAATCGTGCCCTTTATGGCTATCCTTTACGCTTTGACGGTAGTTATTCTTACCATCTGTAACATAACAAAAGTGCCGAACGCATTCTATCAGATATTCGTTGGCGCATTCAATCCTCGTGCCATCGCAGGCGGCACTATCGGCAGTATGTTTATCGCAATGCAGAAAGGCGTTGCACGCGGCATCTTCTCCAATGAATCGGGCCTCGGCTCCGCTCCTATCGCGACAGCTTCCGCTCGTTCCAACGATGCTGTTCGCCAGGGTCTCGTTACAATGACAGGCACATTTATCGACACTATCATCATCTGCACACTTACAGGTCTTGCTATCATCATCAGCGGCTCTTGGAACATCGGTCTTGAAGGCGTTTCCATCACCATGCACGCTTTCGCCGAAGGTCTTCCTTTCCCGCAGATCGTTTCTTATGCTATCCTTGCTCTCTGCCTTGTATTCTTTGCATTCACAACGATACTCGGCTGGGACTTCTACGGCGAAAAATGCCTTGACTATCTCTCCGGCAACAAAAAATCTATAAGATGGATCTACCGCATCCTTTATATCGTTGCTGTACTCATCGGACCGTACCTCACAGTTGCCGCTGTTTGGAACATCGCCGATATCTTCAACGGTCTTATGGCGTTTCCCAACATCATCGCGCTCATCGCACTTTCGGGTGTAGTAGCAAAAGAAACAAACGCATATGTTGTAAAAAAGAAAGACAGATTGGAGTAAATCTCTGTCAAAGATCACGAGGTGATATATAATGAAGAAAAATGCCGCACTCTCTGTAATATTCAAGCTTTTGATAAGCACTGTTATAGTTTTTGCACTCTTTTATATATTTCTTCCGCCGATAAATTCTCTTTATTCAGGTTTTTGGATATTTCTCACCGTGGCGCTTGCGATATATATACTTCCTTTTTGCATCCACTCTTTTAAAAACGCTTACAGCGTTCAATACACTGCAAACAGAACTAACATATCATTCAAAAGAACAGGCGAAAAAACTTCCAAAGGAGCAAATATCGCAACTTTAGCCGTGTTCCTGCCCTTGGTCATACTTGTGATAGGCGGTTTTACTTCCCTCACGTTTTTCAACGCGCAGAGATACGCAAACATCATCACGGTAAATGATGCGGATTTTGCAACAGATATGCCCGAAACGGACAACATCACCAACATCGCACTCATGGATTCCGAATCTGCAACGATAATCGGCAACCGTGCGCTCGGTTCCCTTTCTGATGTCGTTTCGCAGTATGTTTCAAGCGGTTCTTATACGCAGATAAACTTCCAAGGCTACCCCAAAAAAGTCGCAAACCTTGAATATGACGGCTTTTTCAAGTGGCTCGGAAACAGAGCAAACGGTGTCCCGGGTTATATCATGGTAGACCCCGTAGGCAACACAGCGGATTATAAAAAGCTTTCGACTCCGCTCAAATATGTGAACAGCGCATATTTCGGCGAAGACCTTTACAGAAAGCTCCGCTTCTCCTATCCCACAAAGATATTCGGAAATGTCGTATTCGAGATAGATGAGAGCGGCAACCCTTTCTTCATCGTATCCTGCATGAAGCCGCAGGTCGGTATGTTCGGCGCATATGACGTTGACGAAGTTATCATCTTCAACCCCTGCGACGGCTCTTCCGAAAGATACGCAAAAGGCGAAGTTCCTCGCTGGGTCGATATCGTTTATGACGGCGACCTTGCCGAAACGAAATACAATTGGCACGGCACGCTTTCGGGCGGCTTTTGGAACAGTGTCATCGGCAACAAAGGCTGCAAGCAGACAACGGACGATTTCGGTTATCTCATGCATGACGATGACGTTTGGTATTACACGGGCGTAACATCAGTTACAAACGACGCTTCCAACATTGGCTTCATCCTCTCCAACGCGAGAACGGGCGAATATAAATATTATTCCGTTGTCGGCGCGGAAGAACACTCCGCAATGAGCGCGGCAGAGGGCGAAGTTCAGGAAAAAGGCTATAAAGCTTCCTTCCCGGCTCTCATAAATGTTTCGGGCAAGGCAACTTATATCATGGTGCTTAAAGACGACAGCGGTCTTGTAAAGCTTTATGCGCTGGTAAACGTAGAGCAATACAGCATCGTTGCCACGGGCGAAACACAGGCGCAGGTGCTCAATGCTTACCGCAAATTGCTCGCACAGAACGGTGTTATCGGCGGCGCAGAAGCCGAAAAAGATAACGTTAGCGTTACCGTCAAAGAGATAGAAAAGCTCGTTATAGACGGCAATTCTCAATGGTATCTGCTTTGCGATGACGGCAAATATTACCGCATCAATATAGCCGATAACGAAAGCGCTCTCTTTATCCGTGAGGGAGATAAGCTCAATATCTCCTATGCGGAAACGGAAAACAGCGGCATCCGCTCCATCGTTTCTTGGGAAAAAGAATAGATTTCATATTGAAACAAAAATATCGGCAGAGATGGCAACATCTCCGCCGATTTTCATATTACCGCTCAAACAGCGGCTTTTTTTATTTTCTGTACGGCACAGGAACGCTCTGCATCTCCGAAAATATCTTCAAATGATGCTCCTCGTCCATGATTATACGCTTTATCACCGCGCGGATGTATTTATCGTCTATCACCCTGTAAAGGCTCTCGTAAAGCTTTATCGCCTTATCCTCCGCGGCAACGGCATTTGCGACTATTCGCAAAGGATCCGTCTGATACGGAAGCATCGCCGTGTTTATGCCCATGCGCTTTGTCATGTTGATATATCTCGGGTCGCCGCCGAGCATGAATATAAGTTCGCCGAGCATAGAAAGATGGCGCATCTCCGTCTTAGCTATGCAGGCAAGCGTTTCGGAAAGAGCATTCGGCGCTCTGCCTTTGCTGACATTCTCGCCGTAAAGGTACATAAGTATTGCGACAAGTTCGCCGTCCTGCCCTGCGTATGCCGCAGAGAGCAAGCGCGAGTAATTTTGGTTTTGGCGCTCTACGCGAAGCTCGGGGTAAGGTGCAGACAAGGTGCATATCACCTTTGCATTTGTGTTCATATATAAGCCTCCCTTTTAATATTCTCTGTAATCAAATAATATGCATCATAAAAAAATTTGACAAAAGCATATGTTACGAGTTATAATATAAATTGATAAATATTTTTTTACCGGGTGTTAAAATGATTGCATTAAGTGTAAACGACATCAGCCTTGAATACGGCACAGATGTCATTCTCGACAAAATAAACTTTTCAATAAACGAGGGAGACCGCCTCGGCATCGTCGGTGTGAACGGCGCAGGTAAATCTACCCTTCTCAAAATAATATGCGGCTTGCAGAGCGCAACGGACGGCAATATTTTCATCGGCAAAGGAAAATCGGTTGCCATGCTCGAACAGAACGCCATGCTCTTTTCTGACAGCACCGTTTTCGAAGAGATGCTCCATGCGTTCCCCGAACAACTTCGCCTTGAAAAGCGCCTTGCGGAGCTTGAACACGAAGTAGCGGCAGGCCATGACAAAGTTATCGCAGAGTTCACCTCTCTCACCGAGCGCTTCCGCGATATCGGCGGCTATGAGTTCCGCGGCAGGATAAGATCCATGCTCGCAAGATTCGGCTTCCCCGAAAATATGCACGATATCTCCGTCGGCAGTCTTTCGGGCGGTGAGAGAACCAGACTCTCTCTCGTTCGTTTGCTCTTGGTAGAGCCTGATATACTCATCCTTGACGAACCGACGAACCACCTTGACACAGACACGCTCGAATGGCTCGAAAATCATCTTCGTTCATATCCCAAAACGCTCGTTATCGTTTCCCATGACCGTTATTTCCTCGATGTCGTGGCAAACAAGATGCTCGAAATAGAGCACAAACGAGCAAAACTTTATAACGGCAACTACTCCGCTTTTGCGGAAAAGAAAGCGGCAGAGCGCAAAGCACTCGAACATAAATATGCCGAACAGCAGAAAGAGATCGCTCGCCAAGAAGCATATATCGAACAACAGCGCAGATGGAACAGAGAGCGCAATATCGTTGCCGCAGAGAGCCGAGAAAAAGCTCTCGCTCGCATGGAAAAGATAGACGCACCGAAAGCTGCGCCCAAAAACATCCGCCTTTCGTTCGGATATTCGGGCGAGAGCGGAAACGATGTCATCATGGCGGAAGGACTTGCCGCTTCCTACGAAGAAAAGCAGATCTTTTCAAATGTATCCTTTCTTGTCAAGAAAAACGACAGGATATTGATAATCGGACCTAATGGTTGCGGAAAATCCACTCTCCTTAAAATACTCGGCGGCAAAAAAGCGCAGGACGCAGGCGAATTTTACCTCGGAAGCGCCGTTGAACCTGCTTACTATGACCAGGAGATCCAGAACCTCACCGAAACGAACACGGTACTCGAAGAAATAATGAATTCTCGCGAAGACTTGACATATACCATCGCAAGAAACGCTCTTGCAAGCTTCCTTTTCTTCGCAGAAGACATGGAAAAGACGGTCTCCGTACTTTCGGGCGGCGAAAGAGCAAGACTTGCTCTTTGCAAGATAATCCTCAACAAAGTAAACTTGCTCATCCTCGACGAACCGACGAACCATCTTGACATCGGCTCTCGTGAAGCGCTCGAGGAAGCATTGCTCGCGTTCGACGGCACTATCATCGCCGTCTCACATGACCGTTACTTTATAAAGAAGCTCGCAACACGCATATTCGATATGTCCAACGGCAGCCTTTACGATTGGCACGACGGCTATGATTCATACCTTGCGTATAAAGCAAGACAGAAAGATGCCCTTTCCGAGGCACAATCAGCCGCACCCAAGGCAGAAACCGAAAACAAAGCAAAATATCTTGAAAATAAAAAGCTCCAATCCGAGATACGCAAAAACGAGCGCATCATAGAGAAAGCAGAAAATGAGATAAACAAGCTCGATGAAGAAAAGAGAGCGCTTGAAGAAGAAGCTTCGACGAGCGCCGCAACAAATTATGTTCGCCTTTCCGAGATATCCGCACGCATAGCGGCTATCGATGAAAGAACGGAAGAACTTTTCATGGCGCTTGAGGAAGCCGAAAACTTTCTCGCTTCCACAAAAGAATAAGAGGTGATTTTATGAAGAAAATAGCCGTAATAGGCGGCGGTCCCGCAGGAATGAGCGCGGCAGGCAAAGCCGCTTCCATGGGTGCCGATGTTACCCTTTTTGAAAAAAATAAGCTTTTGGGCATGAAGCTCGGCATCACAGGCAAAGGCAGATGCAATGTTACTAACAACTGCACCCCCGATGATTTTATAAAAAGCATGACCAAAAACGGAAAATTTATGTTCTCCGCAATAAACTCTTTCTCCTCCGCAGACACGATGGCGCTTTTCGAAGAGTTGGGCGTTCCGCTCAAGACAGAACGCGGAAACAGAGTTTTCCCCGTTTCCGATAAAGCGCACGATATCGTCATGGCGCTCAAAAAATACGTCCTTGACAACGGCGCAAAGATAGTTCACGAAAAAGTAGTCTCTCTCGTGCCCGACGAGAGTGGCGAGCGCATCGCTTTCGTTACAACGGAAAAGCGCAAATACGAATTTGATGCTGTCATAGTTTGCACAGGCGGCGTTTCCTATACAGTTACAGGCTCCGACGGCGACGGATTTCGCTTTGCAGAAGCACTCGGCATAAAGACGGTCGAACCCATCCCCTCGCTCATCGGTCTTACATCGAACGACCCCTGCTGCCCTGAGATGCAGGGTCTGGCTCTCAAAAATGTCGGTGTTTCCGTTGTCGATACAGCAAAGAAAAACAAAAAGATATATGACGATTTCGGCGAAATGTTGTTCACGCACTTTGGCGTGAGCGGTCCCATGATACTTTCCGCTTCGGCTCATATGCGCCCCATGGAGCCTGACAGATACGAAGTACATATCGACTTGAAGCCTGCTCTCGATTCCGAAAAACTCGACAGAAGAATAGTCTCCGACTTCGAAAAATACAAAAACAAAGAGTTCGCAAACGCACTTTGCGACTTGCTCCCCTCGTCCATGATAGCGCCGATAGTTGCGCGCTCCGGCATACCCGCAAGCAAAAAAGTAAACTCCATCACCCAGAAGGAGCGCAAAGATCTCGTTGCTCTTATCAAAAACTTCTCCGTTAAGATAAGCGGCACGCGCCCCATCAACGAAGCGATAGTTACAAGCGGCGGCATCGCTGTTTCCGAAATATCGCCCAACACTATGCAGGCGAAAAAATGGGATAACCTTTATTTTGCAGGCGAAGTTATCGACGTGGACGCATACACGGGCGGCTTTAACCTTCAGATAGCATTTTCTACCGCTATGAAAGCGGCGGAAGCGGCAGTAGATAAGCTTTCAGAAATTTAACGAGGTATAATTATTATGGTAAGTATTGCACTTGACGGTCCCTCCGGTGCGGGCAAAAGCACCGTAGCAAAAGCTTTGGCAAAAAAACTCGGCTACATATATGTTGACACGGGCGCGATGTACCGCACCATCGCTCTTTTCACGCTCCGCAACAATGTTGACCCCTCCGACGAAAACGCAGTTTGTGCGCTTTTGCCCTCGCTTTCTCTCGAAGTAAAATATATCGACGGTTCGCAAAGAATGTTCATGTGCGGCGAAGATGTTTCCGATAAGATACGTACGAATGAGATATCCATGGGTGCCTCCAAAGTATCCGCTATCCCCGCAGTTCGCGAATATCTGCTCGAATTGCAGCGCGGCATGGCAAAGACTAACAACGTCATCATGGACGGCAGAGACATCGGCACAGTCATCCTCCCCAATGCGACAGTAAAATTCTTCATGAACGCAAGCGACGAAGCAAAAGCTCGCCGTCGCTACGAGGAACTTATCGAAAAAGGTGAAAAGATAACGCTTGAAGAAGTAAAAGCTACGATGGCGGAGCGCGACAGAAACGACTCCACAAGAAAGATAGCCCCTGCCATCCCTGCGGATGATGCTATAATGCTCGACAATTCAGATTCCCTTGAAAAAACGCTTGAAACAGCAATAAATATTATAATGGAGAAAACAAAATGAATCCACTTTATGCATTTATGCTCTTTTTCGTAAGGATATTCTATCATATCTGCTTTCCGATAAAATACCACAACAAAGAAAAACGTCCCGGTAAGGATCAGTCATACCTCATCTGCGCGAACCATGTAAGCGCGCATGACATCTGCTTCGTTGCCATAGGTACAAAGCGACAGATACACTTCATCGCAAAAGCCGAGATAACAAAAAACCCTATTGTCAGATATGTTGCAAATACGCTCGGCGTTATTCCGATAAAGCGCGGCATGGCTGATATGAGAGCGCTCCACAGCGCAATAGACGTGCTCAAGCAGGGCGAAGTCGTTTGCATCTTCCCCCAGGGCACAAGATGCAGAGATAAAGCCCCCGAAGTTTCCCAATTTCACAGCGGCGCGTGCATGATAGCGCGCGAAGCAAAGTGCGATGTGCTCCCTATTTACATAAAACCGAAAAATTTTCGAACAAAATTTTTCAGAAAGGTTGATATTTACTACGGAGATATGATAAAATATGAAGAGCTCGGATTTGAAACGGATAATGCTGAGGATAACAGCAGATCCGCAAAAGTCAATGCGGCTTCAAAGATCATAGCGGAGAGGATCTGCTCTCTCGACCCCGACAGAAATATCGAAGGTCAATGATGGAGATAAAAGTTGCACAATATGCAGGCTTTTGCTTCGGTGTTGAACGCGCCGTAAGCACTGTATATGATATTTTAAAGAAAAACAAGGGCAAAAAGATATACACCCTCGGACTTCTCATCCATAACCCCGTCATGATAGAAGATCTTCGCAAAAATGGCGTTGAGCCTGTCGAAGAAGACGAGCTTGACAAGATACTTGCAAACGACCCTGAAAACACCATATTCGTCATCCGCGCCCACGGCGTTAAAAAAGAATTGATGGAAAAGATAGCGGCAAGCGGCGCTACTTTGGTGGATTGCACCTGCCCGTTCGTGTCAAAGATACATTCGATAATGAAAAAATACACGAGCGAACAGACCATAACGCTCCTTTTCGGAACGGAAAAGCATCCCGAGGTCATCGGTATATCGAGTCATATCAAAGGAGAATATTTTATTTTTGATTCATATGAGAAGCTCCAAAACATCATTTTCGGGCTTGAAAATGAAAAAATATGCACGAAAACGTTTATTTTAGCTTCCCAAACGACTCAAAATTTGGCTGAATATAAAAAATGTCAAGAATTTCTCAAAAAAGTATGTACAAATCCGCTTATTTTTGATACAATATGTAGTGTTACGGAAAATCGTCAGTTAGAAGTGAATACACTTTCCAAAAAATGCGACGCTATGCTGGTAATAGGTGGCAGAAACAGCTCAAATACGAAAAAATTGTTTGAGATAAGCCGCCGTAATAATCCGCAGACATTTTTTGTCGAACATTTCACAGACATTCCGAAAAATATAACACGAATGCCTATAGTAGGCATCACAGCCGGAGCGTCTACGCCCGGTTACATGATTGAGGAGGTAAAAAAAATCATGAGCGAACAGGAAAATTTCGCACAGCTTCTTGATGAATCTTTCAAAACTTTAAATACAGGAGATAAAGTGTCCGGTGTTGTTACATCTGTATCCAATACAGAAGTTCACGTTGATATCGGTTCCAAGGTTACAGGTATTCTTACCCTTGAAAACGTTACAGACGACCCCACAGCTAAACTTGAAAACTTGTTCAAAGTTGGCGACACAGTTGACGCTATCGCTATCAGAGTTAGCGACATCGAAGGTATCGCTATGCTTTCCAAAAAGAAAGTTGACGCACAGAAGGATTGGCAGAAAGTTATCGAAGCTGCTGAAAACGAAACAATTATCGAAGGCAAGATCACAGGCGCAGTTAAGGGCGGCGTGATCGCATATGCTCTTTCCAACAGAATCTTCATCCCCGCTTCCCAGACAATGGTTGCTCGCGGCGGCGAACTTTCTTCTATCGTTGGCACAGTTCAGAAATTCAAGATCATTGAAGTTTCTCCCGAAAAGCACCACGTTGTTGGTTCTATCCGCAAAGTTGCAACAGAAGAACGCAAGGCTGCTGAAGAAGCATTCTGGGCAAACGTTGAAGTTGACAAGCACTACGTTGGTAAGGTTAAGAGCCTTACAAGCTACGGCGCATTCGTAGACCTCGGCGGTGTTGACGGTATGGTACATACATCCGAACTCTCTTGGACAAGAATCGCTAACCCCAAGGAAGTTGTTTCCGTTGGCGACGAGATCGAAGTATTCGTTAAAGCTTTCGACCGTGAAAAAGGCAGAGTATCCCTCGGCTACAAGACAGAAGAATCCAACCCCTGGAACGCATTTACATCCAAATACGCAGTTGGCGATGTAGCAGACGTTACAATCGTTTCCATCATGCCCTTCGGCGCATTTGCACAGATCCTTCCCGGTGTTGACGGTCTTATCCACATCTCTCAGATCGCTAACAAGAAGCTCGCTACACCCGCTGAAGTACTCAAAAAAGGCGATGTAGTTGCTGCTAAGATCCTCGAGATCGACACAGAAAACAAGAAAGTCAGCCTCTCCATCCGCGCTCTTCTCAACGACGAGAACGAAGCTGCTGAAGAAGCAACAGACGCTGAATAATTTCAGTTAAAACCGATCGGCAGATAGAAATATCTGCCGATTTTTTATATTATCACCGATGCCACTCAATACCTGACCCGAACTTTTAGCTTATGGCTCTCGCTTATTGAAACAAAGTTTATAAACACCGTGATTTTCGGTTCAAGCGGCAGGAGCAAGCCCCTGCCCTACACATTCATTTATATTACCTTCCGTAGGGGCGACCGAAAGTCGCCCTTATCTTCACCTGTATTTCTCCAGATCCTCTGCCACGAGCAGAAGTTCTTTTTCCAGCTTTTCTCTCGCCTCCGCGCTCATTTCGCACATGGGCAATCGGAACGAACCGACGTTTCCTATATCCTTAAACGCAAGGATGTTCATCGCGGTCTTTATCGGTATCGGGTTCACCTCGGAAAAGAGCGCCGAGATAAGCCCCGTGTACCTGTGTTGCAACGCTCGCGCAAGCGCTATATTTCCCTTTTCCATGTGCTCCGTCATCTCGCGACATTCCTTTGGCAATATATTCGCCAGCACGGAGATAATGCCAACGGCTCCCACGGAAAGCGCAGGCACGTTTATATCATCGCAACCGCAATATACCGCAAAATCATCGTCCGCAAGCGCGCATACTTTTGTAAGAAAGCTCATGTTGCCGCTTGCTTCTTTTATTCCCGATATGTTTCGGTGTTTTTTTAACTCCGCTATCTGCTCTACCGTAAGCGAACAACCCGTGCGCGACGGCACATTATATATAATAATAGGAATGTTTACGCTCTCGGCGCACGTTATAAAATGCCCCGTCATGCCTCTATAATTGGCTTTGTTGTAATATGGTGTCAGCAAAAGTATGGCGTCCGCACCCATGCGCTCCGCGGCAACACACCTCTTTTTTGCGCGAGCAGTATCGTTGAAACCGCAACCTGCTATTATCGGTATCCTGCCTCGAGCCGTCCGCACTGCATATGAAACAAGCGCAGCTGATTCGTCGTCATTGACTGTCGGCGCTTCTCCTGTCGTGCCCAACACGACCAAGCCGTTTGACCCATGTTTTATATGAAATTCGATGATCCTGCCGTAGCAATCGAAATCTATCTCTCCGTTTTCAAGAAAAGGCGTAACGATAGCGGCTATCGAGCCTTTTATCATAAATATCACCTCCTCTATCATTATATGCAAAAATGACGCTTACCGCGTCATTTTTCTATGTATGGTTTTTTCTTCATTATCTCGGAGACAGCCCCCACGCCCTCTTGCGCCAAAAGGCGGACAGCAGAGGCTTTTTTCGAAAGTTCAAAGGCGACTTTCACGTCTTCGCCGTACTTTTCGTAGTCCGCAGGCTTCGTAATTATCGGTATGTCGGCTTTTTTTCTCGCTATTGCGAGCAATTCTCTGCCCTTATTGTTTGCGGCAAGCAATACAGTGTACGCAGGCGGCGCACAGAGCATCTCTTTTGTAACACCGAAATATGAAAACAACAGCGCACGACGCAAGCGAGAAAGCGAATATTTTTTTGTCTGAGCCAAAGAGTAAAGCTCCGCCATGCTGTGCGCTTCGTTGCCTGCTTTTATCAAGCGTGAAGCAAGGCTTATATCATTTTCCGCAAACCCTGCTATATCCTGCGCCGAGCGAGTACGCAAAAACGAGGCAAAAACAGCAAAAGATCTTTCGGTGTCCACTATTTTTCCGCTTTCATATTCGCTTTTCAATATCTCGTATGAATATTGCGGCAGCATATCTTTTACAGCATCCGCTCCTTTTGAAAAAAGCGTCTCGCGAACGGAAGTGGCGCTCGCCATGCCTTCACCAGCGCCACCGTAAGCCTGACCGACACGCTTGACGGTGGAAAACTCTATGGGTATATCCCTTTTTATTATCTCGGAAGCATACGATACGCCCAAGATGTTATTGGAGCCGCTGAATATGCCGTCATCGCCGAAAAGTTCACGGTAAGTGTCAAAATACATCGTGCCGTAAGGTTTTTCGCTGTTCGCTCTCATGTTTTCGCCGAGAGCACGTTCAAATGAATCCGAAATGACATTTTTTGCGGTCTTTTCGATAAGATCCGCATCTCCGCACTCACTACCGAAAGATAGTTTGTCTATAAACCCCAGCCTACTTATTATATCGACGGCTCCGAAGGCAAATTTCTCAGCTCCGGCGCAACTGTACGGAAAAGGAAGTTCGAGAACGAGGTCAGCACCGCCGCGCAATGCCGCTTTTGCTCGTTCATATTTATCTATGATGGCGGCTTCTCCGCGCTGACAAAGATCTCCGCTCATAACGGCAGTAACGCTTCCGCCCGACTTTTTTATCTGCGAAAGCTGATATTCATGTCCCAAATGAAAGGGGTTATACTCGCAAATGACAGCATAATTGAACATATATATGCTCCTTTTTAATATTTTGTTAAAAATTATTGAATTTATCTATTGAAAATAAAAGCCGTTTCATTTATAATATAGA
>CAZERM010000040.1:0-13536 GCA_964514555.1 uncultured Lachnospiraceae bacterium
AAACAGAAAAAATATTGTTTTTTTACAAATTTTTTTATTTATTTTGCATTTATGAATATAAAAGGGGATTGATTTTTTAGTGCAAATTGTTTATACTTGTTGTATGATATGCTTTTAAAACTTCAACATGAAAGGAATTTTTTATGAAAAAGATCATCTCTGTAATAACGGCGCTTGCCGTTTGCGCTTCCGTTTCGGCTTGCTCGGGCGGACAGAACGACACAACAGCAAATACTCTCGGTACAAGTGCGGATATCTCGACTACCGCGCCCAATACATCGACCGATACCACGACTTCCTCCGGTGGTGATATCGTTGAAACATTCGGCGAAAACGATGTTGTAACGCTTGAAGTCGGCAAATACGCAAAGATAATGTACAACCCGGCATACTGCCGCATAACGGCAACGGCGGAGGAGGGTGTAGGTTCTCGCGAAAACATAACCGTTAAGATAGAGATGAAAGATGGCTATATCTTTGATGGTTGGTCCACGGGCGAAGCCATGTCCAACGGTGGCAAGAGAGCCTCCACAAAGGATGAATACAAGATATACCTTTCCAAAGAGACGACATTGTGGGCAAACTACAGCGCCAATATCGTTTATCATGCTAATGGCGGCAAGGTCAAAAAAGGCGGCGAGGATACATATACTCAGAAAGCGTCCGTTGTTTGGTATAAATGCCCCAACACTCTCCCCGAAGAAGACTATTTTGTAAACGAGGGCTACACGCTCGTTGAATATAACACAAAAGCGGACGGCACGGGAACGGCGATAAGCCTCGGTTCTCGCGTTGCGCTCAACGAACAGTCGAGCGTTGAGCTTTACTGCATTTGGGAAAAGCAGAGCAGTGCTTCCGATTTCGAATATAAGGCAGAAGCAAACGGACTTTACATCACGAAATATAAAGGCAATGACAAAAATGTTGTCATCCCCGATGCGATAGACAGCAAAAACGTAGTGGGCATCGCAGGAAAAGCGTTCAACGGTTCCTCTGCGGAGCGAGTTGTGCTTTCCAAAAACATAACGAATGTTGACAGCGGCGCTTTTACAAATTGCAAAGCACTTAAAACATTTGTAATGTTCGATTCTCTTATATACATCTCAGATAACAGCTTCAACGGCACAACGATCGAAGATCTTCGTATCAATGCCGTTTTGGGACTTTACAGCAGCTGGACAACGGCTTTTGCAAACGTAAAGCTCGACAGACTCCTTTGGGCGCAGAACAGCGGCAAGGATATCATTGCGATATACGGCGGTTCAGGCTCCTATTACGGCTTCAATTGCGGGCTCATCGATGAAGCTTTCGGCGGCAAATATGAAGTTGTAAACCTCGGCAGTAACGCGAATGTTACGGCGGCATTCTATTTCGAGTACCTCGAAAAAATCATGGATAAGGGCGATATCACTTTGTGGGCGCCCGAAGCAGGCAACTATATGCTCGGCGATAATACTTTTTCCTCCAGATTGTGGGAATTCAACGGCGGTCATTACGATATCTTGCGTAACATCAACGTTTCAAACTACAGCGGCGTATTCAGCACATATTCAAGCTACGCAAGCTCGCACCACAACCAGCAGCAGTCTTTTGAAGCGTTCGCTACGGGTACGAGCATCTACGGCGACAGTGCCTCCCCCAAAGATCATCAGGAAAGAAACAATTCTTACAGCTTCTCAAGATACATCTCGTTCCTTAACAGCACGAGCACAGACCACCTTGCGGATATCATGCAGAAGATGAGCGACAACGGCGTGAAGATACTCTATACATGGCCCGCGATGGACAAAGAAGGTCGCTTTGAAAGCGATGAGAAAATGAAGGATTACGAAACGGCGCTCAAAAAAGCGTTCCCTAATATCGAGATAATATCCGAATACAAGGATTGCCTTGTAGCTCACGAATATATGCTCGATTCGGAATGGCATCTTATCCCCGAGGGCGCAAATGTACGCACACAGAACGTAGTTGAATTTATGAAGACTTATTTTGAAAAAGAGGGTTGATCATGTTTTCCGATGCGACGATAATATTAACTTTGGTACTTTCGGCGATATCCGTCGTTCTCTGCGTGGCGGAACATCTCCTGAATAAGGCGCGTGCGATATTTCTTTTGATAGATGCGGTGTTCCTTGCCGCGGCGAGCCTTGCGATAATGTATAAGGGCGGCGCACTTTGCGACGTGCTGTTGCTCGTTTGCATAACATTGGTTTGCAGATTGTTTTTCGAGATCAAGACAGGGAGGAAAGATAAATGACATTTAACTCGTGGCAATTTCTCGTATTTTTCCCGATAACGCTTTTGCTTTATTTCCTGCTTCCCAAAAAGCTTTCGCGCATAAGCTTGCTCATAATGAGCTGCATATTCTACCTTGCGTGGGATATAAAGCTTATCGTGCTCATACTTTTCACAACGGCAGTCTCGTATTTCAGCGCACTGATAATAGAAAAGAGCGAAAAGAAAGCGGTCAAGCGACTTTGTATAGTCGTAACGCTTGTTTCTTGCCTTGGCGTATTGTTCTTCTTTAAATATTATAACTTCCTTGCGGAATCACTCGGTTGGGTGCTCGGTAATGCGACAAGTTTGTCATATGACTTTACACTCGATCTGATATTGCCCGTCGGCATATCGTTCTACACGTTCCAAACGCTTTCTTACGCGATAGACGTTTACCGGGGAGATGAAAAAGCGGAGCATGATTTCTTGCTCTTTGCGCTTTACGTAACATTCTTCCCCCAGCTCGTGGCAGGACCTATCGAGCGTCCGGGAAACCTTTTGCCCCAGCTTCGCGAAAAGAATAAACTCACGTCTAAGAACGCACGCGAAGGTCTTTGCAAGATGGCTGTCGGATTCTTTAAAAAGATAGTCGTTGCCGACCTTTTGGCGGAATACGTAAATATAGTTTACAATGATGCGGCAAATGCAACAGGTCCTGCGATAGTTATCGCGACGATATGCTTTGCATTCCAGATATATTGCGATTTTTCGGGTTACACCGATATCGCGATAGGTTGCGCCAAAGTCATGGGCATAACGCTCATGAAAAACTTCGACAGACCTTATACCGCTCGCTCCGTAAAGGATTTTTGGGCTAGATGGCACATAAGCCTTTCTACCTGGTTCCGTGATTACCTCTATTTTCCGCTCGGTGGCAGTCGCTGCTCAAGACCACGCCATATGTTCAACCTTTTCATGGTATTCTTTGTGAGCGGACTTTGGCACGGCGCAAACTGGACTTTTGTCATCTGGGGTCTTATCCATGCGGCTTACCGCATCATCGGTGAGCTTACATTCAAGAGCCGCAAAACTCTTTGGGCAAAGCTTCACATAAATACGCAGAGCCTTTGGTTCAGAGCAGGTCAGAGGGCGATAACATTTATACTCGTTTGCTTCTCTTGGATATTCTTCCGCGCAAACAGTATTTCCGATATAGGCAAGCTCTTCTCGAACCTTTTTGTAGGCTGGGGAAGCATCGGAGATGCGCTCTCGTCCATGGGATTGGGCATCACGGCGATACTCGTTGCGATATTGAGCGTTGTTATAATGGCACAGCTTGATATTTTGACGAACAGAAGCGAAGCGGGCGGCAGTATCTGCACAAAAACGAGCACGGTATGGCTCGTTTGGGCGGTAGCCTTTGCTTGGATAATGCTTCTTTCCGTCGGCGGTGCAAGCACATTCATCTATTTTCAATTTTAAGGAGGAACGAATATGAAAAGATCTTGGATAAGTTTTATTTGCATCCTCCTTTGCGTGCTTTTGCCGTTCGTCATGGTCGCTTCGATAATATTCGGCGTTTCGCCGCAGTTCGGCAAAACATTTTTGGGTGAACTTTCGAAAAAGGTCGAAAGACTTTATTCAATAGACGAGCCTAAAGTCATCGTTATCGGCGGCAGCAGCGTGCCGTTCGGCGTTGATACAAAGCTTTTGGAGGAGATGCTCGGTATGCCGTGCGTCAACTTCGGTCTTTACGCCACACTCGGCACAAAGATGATGATAGATCTTTCGCGCGATGCGATAAACGAAGGCGATATAATAATCCTTGCGCCCGAAACGGATGCACAGACGTATTCGCTCTATTTCAACGCTGAATCCGCTTGGCAGGCTTGCGACAGTGATATGTCGCTCCTTTTCAAGATAGGAAGCGATAATTACGGCGATATGCTCGGCGGTGCTTGGCGCTATGCCGTGCAGAAGATGAAATACAGCCTTTCCGACAGCGAGCTTTCGCCCGAGGGTGTATACAATATCGATTCGTTTGACGAATACGGCGATATCATCTATCCCAGAGAATACAACATCATGCCGCTCGGACACGACGGAAGCATGACGATAGATTTTTCCGTACACAAGATAGACCGTGATTTTATCGATCATGTAAACGATTATGTGAGATTTGCGGAGAAAAAGGGAGCAAAAGTGCTTTTCTCTTTTGCTCCCATGAACGAGGATGCGATATCGGAAGACGTAACGATAGAAGATATCAAACTTTTTGCAAATTATATAGACAATGCGATCGATGCGGAGCTTATCAGCAATCCCAACGATTATATCTACCTCAGCGGCTATTTTTACGATAGCAACTTCCACCTCAACGATGCGGGTGCGATGATGCACACGGCAAACCTCGCAAAAGATATTGCGGCGGCGCTCGGCAAAGAACTTCTCGTTGATGTCGATATACCCGATGTTCCCGAGATACCCGAAACGGATGCCGGCGAAGACGACCTCGGCTATGACGAAAACGAAGTATACTTCGAATTTTCCGAAGTTGTGCGCTCGGGCGAAGTGATAGGATATAATATCAAGGGACTTTCCGCACTCGGCAAAGAGCAGAGCGTGCTCACAACACCGAAAGCATACAACGGAAAGCGCATATATGCTGTTGATACAGGCGCTTTTGCTTCCGCAAACGCAAAAGAGATATACATCAGCGCAAGCATCTCCACGATAAATGACGGTGCTTTTTCGGGTGCATCTCACCTTGAAAAGGTACATATCATGGCGACCGATCCCAACGATACGACGGTAAACAACGTATCCATGGGACTTTGCGACGGCATGGCGCAGGGCGCCGGATTTTATGTGGCAAGCGAGTCGTATAACGATTTTATCTCCAACTACTTCTGGGGTCCGTATGCGGACAAGATAACAGCAGAATAAACAGTGAACGCCCGATATTTCGTCGGGCGTTCTTGATTTTGCCGCATTTGTTCAAAATTTCTTCAAAATCTTTAGACAAAAGCTTTGATAGATATTGAAAAAATCCCGGAAAAATGATAGAATACTGTCATTACAGTACGGAAAGAAGGTTTCTTAATTGAACAAAATTCTTGAAAAAAGAGTGCTTACGCCGAATGTTGTGCTTATGAAGGTAGATGCACCCCGCATTGCTAAGAAGGCAGAGCCGGGTCAATTCGTTATGATAATGCCCAACGAAAAGAGCGAGCGTATCCCTCTTACTATTGCAGATTATGACAGAGCTGAGGGCAGCGTTACTGTTATATTCCAGACGGTAGGTGCGACTACCATGGCTATGGGCGAGATGAATGTCGGCGAAGAGCTTTTCGCTTTCACGGGTCCTCTCGGCAAGCCTTCACATACAGACGGTATCAAAAAGGTTGCCGTTATCGGCGGCGGTCTCGGTTGCGCTATCGCATATCCCCAAGCAAAGAAGCTCCATGAGCTCGGCGCACAGGTAGATATGATAGCAGGCTTCCGTAACAAGGACATCGTTATTCTTGAAGATGAGATGAAGAACGCTTCCTCTCGCCTTTTCGTTATGACGGACGACGGCTCCAACGGCAACAAGGGCTTTGTTACAAACAAGCTCGAAGAGCTTCTTGAAGCGGGCGAAAAATACGACGAAGTTATCGCTATCGGACCCCTTATGATGATGAAATTCGTTTGCAAGCTCACGGAAAAATACGGTATCAAGACCATCGTGAGCATGAACCCCATCATGATCGACGGAACGGGTATGTGCGGCGGTTGCCGTCTTACAGTCGGCGGAGAAACAAAGTTTGCTTGTGTTGACGGCCCCGATTTTGACGGTCATCTCGTTGATTTCGATGAGATAATCCTTCGTTCGGGTATGTACCGCACGGAGGAAGCAAAAGCTCGCGATGAGCATTGCAACCTTATGAAAATGAAAGTGAAAGGGGAATAAGACCATGGCAGATATGTCTCCCGTAAAGCACCCGATGCCCGAACAGGCACCGGATGTCAGAAATAAAAATTTCGAGGAGGTAGCTCTCGGTTATACAGAGGAGATGGCTGTTGCAGAAGCAAAAAGATGCCTTAACTGCAAAAAGCCCTTGTGTGTTCAGGGCTGCCCCGTAAACGTCAAGATCCCCGAATTTATCGCTCTTGTAGCAGAGGGAAAATTTGACGAAGCATATTATAAGATAAGAGAAACAAGCTCTTTGCCTGCTGTCTGCGGCCGTGTTTGTCCGCAGGAGCGCCAGTGCGAGAGCAAATGTATCCGCGGTATAAAAGGCGAACCCGTTGCCATCGGCAGATTGGAACGCTTCTGCGCGGATTACCACATGGCTCACGGCAAAGAACAGGAAGTTAAGATAGAAAAGAACGGTCATAAAGTTGCCGTTGTCGGCGCAGGTCCCGCAGGACTTACTTGTGCAGGCGATCTTGCAAGACTTGGTTATGACGTTACGGTTTTCGAAGCATTCCACGTTGCAGGCGGCGTTCTTATGTATGGTATTCCCGAATTCCGTTTGCCCAAGGATATCGTTCGCCGTGAGATAGAGAGCCTTAAAAACCTCGGTGTTACTATCGAAACGAACACTGTTGTAGGTCAGGCTGTTGCCGTTGACGAACTTTTGAGCGAAGAAGGCTTTGAAGCCGTATTTATCGGCACGGGCGCAGGCTTGCCTTCCTTTATGAAGATACCCGGAGAGGGTCTTATCGGCGTTTATTCCGCAAACGAATTTCTCACGAGAATAAACCTTATGAAAGCATACCTTGACGATTACGCAACACCCATAAAAAAGCACGCGAAAGTTGCCATTGTAGGCGGCGGTAACGTAGCTATGGACGCGGCAAGATGTGCAAAGAGACTCGGTGCGGAAGTATACATAGTATATCGCCGCGGCAGAGAAGAACTCCCTGCAAGAGCGGAAGAGATACATCACGCAGAGGAAGAAGGAATCATCTTCAAGCTCCTTTGCAACCCCAAAGAGATAATCGGCGACGAAAACGGCAATGTTACGGCTATGAGATGCGTTGAGATGGAGCTCGGCGAGCCCGATGCTTCCGGCAGACGTAAACCCATTGAAAAAGCAAACTCCGATTTCATGATCGAAGTAGACAGCGTTATCATGGCGCTCGGCACATCCCCCAATCCCCTTATCAAGAACACGACAGAGGGCTTGGATGTAAATGCGCGCGGCTGTATCGTTGCGGATGAAGTAGGTAAAACATCCAAAGACGGCGTTTACGCAGGCGGCGATGCTGTTACAGGTGCGGCTACTGTAATTCTTGCGATGGGCGCAGGCAAACACGCGGCAGCGGCTATCGATGATTACATCAAAAACAAATAATTTGCAATAAAACGGAGGTACGGTATGGAGCCGAAAGATTATATCGTCGTTAAAATAGAGGGCGAATATGCTTATCTGCGCGAGATCGGAGCCGACGACAAAGAAGACGTTTTCATAGCGCTTGCGTTGCTTCCTGCCGGCGCGGATATCGGAACGAAGCTTCATTGCGAATTTTTCCAATATACTATAATCGAATAAAAACAATTTAAATGATAAGCCCCGACGGATCTTTGGTCCGTCGGGGTATTTACGTATTTAAGATGCACGTTGACAAGTGGATCGACCGAGAGAGGGAATGTTATAAAAGCAGATCTAAACTTTAAGTTATATAGACACCTCCCCTCTTTTTTGGTTGCGGAAAAACAGTTTTTACTTTTACAATGTTGACTATATCGCAAAAATGAAGTATAATAAAGTGATATATTATGTTCAAAAGGAATTTGTTTATGGAAGATAAAAAGACTGTTTCCGAATATATGGAAGCGCTGAGAAATATGAACGCAGGAGAGGATCTTTCCGCTTGCGTTGTTACATACGGTTGCCAGCAGAACGAAGCCGACTCCGAAAGAATAGCAGGTATGCTTCACGAAAGCGGCTATAACATTGTAAAAGAGCCTGCTCTTGCCGATGTTATAATCGTAAACACTTGCGCTGTCCGCGAACACGCGGAGGAACGCGCACTTTCCATCACAGGCGGATATAAGCATTTAAAAAATGCGCGCCCTAACTTAAAGATAGGCGTTTGCGGCTGTATGGTATCAAAGAGCGATATGAGCGAAAAGATCAAAAAGAGCTACCCCTATATCGATTTCGTGTTCGGCACGGAGAAGCTTGCTCATTTGCCCGAGATACTTTACCGTTCCTATGAAAAGAAAAAGAGAATATTCGTTCCCAACGATGGCGAAACGGAGATAGCGGAGGGCTTGCCCGTTATCCGCGAGAGCAATTTCCGCGCTTGGGTCAGCATCATGTACGGTTGCAACAATTTCTGCACATATTGCATCGTGCCTTATGTTCGCGGCAGAGAACGCAGCCGCCGCCCCGAAAAGATACTCGAAGAAGTACGCTCTCTTGCCGAGAGCGGTTGCAAAGAGATAACTCTCCTCGGTCAGAATGTAAACTCATACGGTAAGGAATTCGGCGGTGAATGTGATTTTGCAACGCTCCTTTCGCGCATATGCGAGATAGAGGGCGATTTCACGGTGCGCTTTATGACCAGCCACCCGAAGGATGCTTCGCACGCACTCATCGATGTTATGGCATCGAACCCCAAGATAGCAAAGCATTTCCACTTGCCCGTGCAGTCAGGCAGCGACCGTTTGCTCAAAGAGATGAACCGCCACTATAACAGAGAAGCGTACCTTTCCCTTGTCGATTATATGCGCGAAAAGATGCCTGATATCGCCATCTCCACGGATATAATCGTTGGCTTCCCCGGTGAAACGGAGGAAGATTTCAACGATACGCTCGACCTTATGAGAAAAGTTAAATATGACATGGTGTTCTCGTTCATCTATTCACCCAGAACAGGTACACCCGCAGCAAAGCTCGAACAAGTGCCGGATGACGTTAAAACAGAGAGAATGAGCCGCCTTTTGGCTCTTCAAAATGAGCTTTTGGCTGAAAAGAACGAATATTACGTAGGCAAGACGCTTCGTGTACTCGTAGAAGGTCCGAGCAAGACGAACGGTGCCAAGATGTCCGCAAGAACAGAGGGTAACAGAATAGTTTTGTTCGACGGCGACGAAAGCCTTACAGGCAAGTTCATAGACCTTAAAATAACAAGCTCTGCGCCCTTTGCACTCATGGGCGAGATAGCAGAATAAAAGATCTGATTTTAAATATCGAAACGGAGAAAAAAGTATGACACCGATGATGCAACAATATCTGGACGTAAAGGATAAGTACAAGGAATATATCCTCATGTACCGCATCGGAGATTTTTACGAAATGTTTTTCGATGACGCAAAGACCGCCTCGAGCGAGCTTGATCTTGTGCTTACTGGCAGAGATTGCGGCGAGGACGAGCGCGCGCCGATGTGCGGCATACCCTATCACGCGGTAGAGGGTTATATAGGCAGACTCGTCGGAAAAGGCTATAAAGTAGCCATATGTGAACAGCTCGAGGACCCCTCCACGGCAAAGGGACTTGTAAAGCGCGATGTTACGCGCATGATAACCCCCGGTACGCTTATAGAATCCTCTTTGCTTGACGAAAAGAAAAATAACTATATCTGCGGCATATATTATACAGAAAAGGAGATAGGCATCTCTTTTGCGGATATCTCCACGGGTCAGATCTCCGTAACGGCTTTTTCGGGCAATGATATGCTTTCAAAAACGATGACGGAGATAGGCATATATTCCCCTCGCGAAGTGGTGCTCAATATTCCTGCTTCAGAGATAGACGGCATGGAAAGATTTCTGCGCGAAAAGCTCTCCGCTGTTATAAACGACAAATGCCCCGAGCGTTTTGCGCCCGATCACGCGATAAAGAGCGTTGCGAACCGCTTTGATTCCGTCCCCGAAGAGTTCGATGACCCCGATTCACCCTCGCTTCTTTCCGTCGGAGGACTTTTATACTATGTTGCGGAAACGCAGAAGAATAATATGGAAGGTCTTAAAACGCTCAATTTTTACCGCAACGGCGAATATCTTGAGATAGACCAAAGTTCGCGCCGCAATCTTGAACTTTGCGAAACGATGCGAACAAAGGAAAAGAAGGGTACTTTGCTTTGGGTGCTCGACAAAACGAGAACGGCGGCAGGCGCAAGACTTTTGAGAAAATATATAGATTTTCCGCTCAAAAACCCTTATTACATCAATAGGCGCCAAGCCGCGGTAGCGGAACTTTACGATCGAGTTGTTGATGCAGGCGAACTTGCGGAAGCGCTCCACGGTGTACTCGACCTTGAAAGACTTATCACGAGAATAGTTTACGGCACGGCAAACAGCCGAGACCTTGTTGCGGTAAAACAGACGGCGGAAAAACTCCCGGAGATAAAAAGGATAATCGCTTCTTTCGAAAGCGAGGAGATATCCGCTGTTTACGATGAACTCGATACGCTCGATGATATATATGCGCTCATCAGCTCCGCAATAGTGGACGAGCCGCCTTTTTCCATTAGGGAAGCGGGCTTTATCCGTGATGGCTTCAATGCGGACGTTGACTACCTCCGCTCCATCGTTTCGGACAGCAACGGCTGGATAACAAGAATAGAGGAAGAAGAGCGCAACGCAACAGGCATCAAAAACCTTAAAGTCGGATATAACCGTGTTTTCGGATATTACATAGAAGTATCGAAATCCAACATCGCAAGCGTGCCCGAACGCTTTATAAGAAAACAGACGCTTGCAAACTGCGAACGCTATATCACGGAAGAATTAAAGCAGATGGAAGCACAGGTGTTGGGTGCTTCTGAAAAGCTTTCCGCGCTTGAATACAGCCTTTTCTGCGATATACGCGAAAAGATATCGTCAAATGTCCACAGGATACAGAAAACGGCGTTCTCGCTTGCGAAACTTGATGTTTACCAATCTCTTGCGGAAGTAGCAAGAAAAAATTCATATACTCGCCCCGAGGTAGGATACGGCGATGTGCTCTATATCAAAGACGGCAGACATCCCGTTGTAGAGCAATACGCAAAAGATTCTTATTTTATGCCGAACGACACAAAGCTTGATGGCACGGCAAATAAATTTATGCTCATCACAGGTCCGAATATGGCAGGTAAATCGACATATATGCGCCAAGTCGCACTTATAACCGTTATGGCGCAGATAGGCTCCTTTGTCCCTGCGAGAGAGGCAGTGGTGTGCGTAACGGACAAGATATTCACGCGCGTAGGCGCTTCCGATGACCTTGCGATGGGTCAATCTACATTCATGCTCGAAATGAGCGAGGTAGCGTATATCTTGCACAATGCGACAAAAAACAGCCTTATAATCTATGATGAGATAGGCAGAGGTACGAGCACGTTTGATGGTTTGGCGATAGCGCGCGCCGTTGCGGAATATACGCTCAAAAAAGTCGGCGCAAAGACGCTTTTCGCAACGCATTACCACGAGCTTACATCTATGGAGCAGGAGGAAGTGGGCGTTGTAAACTACAACATCTCCGCCAAAAAGAAGAATGACGATATCATCTTCCTTCGCAAGATAGTAAAAGGCGCGGCAAACGACAGCTACGGCATCGAGGTAGCAAAGCTTGCGGGTGTACCGAACGAAGTTGTCAAGAACGCTAAAAAGATACTCGTTGAGCTTATCTCAGGTTCTCCTGCAGCGCACGACGGCGCAAAAGCAAAGGCATACGTGCCAGAGGATGATATCATCACGTTCGACAACATGAACGAAAAGGAAGCTTGCGACAGGCTCCGCGCCGTTGATATAAACACGCTCACTCCGCTTGAAGCGCTCAACCTTATATTTGAACTGAAAAAAGAGCTGGATTGATATGGGAATAATAAATGTTTTGGATACGTCCGTGGCGAACCTTATCGCCGCAGGCGAAGTTGTGGAAAGACCCGCCTCCGCAATAAAGGAGATGGTCGAAAACTCCATAGACGCAGGCGCGACGGAGGTTACCGCGGAGATAAAGAACGGCGGCATCTCGTTTTTGCGCGTTTCGGATAACGGTTGCGGTATGACGCGCGAGGATGCAATGCTTTGCTTGCGCCGCCATGCCACCAGCAAGATAAAAAACGCAAACGACCTTTATTCGATAATGACACTCGGCTTCCGCGGCGAAGCGCTCGCCGCAATATCAGCCGTTACGGAAATGCGTATCATGACGGCGAAAAAGGACGATGAACTCGGCACGCTCATTACGGCGAGCTACGGTTCACTTCGCGATGTGGCAGACAGCGGCTGCCCCGTCGGCACGACGATAATATGCGAATCTATGTTCGCACACACCCCTGCAAGGCTCAAATTTATGAAATCAAATGCGAGCGAAACGGCTTATGTCGCCTCCGTTATGGAAAAGATGGCGATATCTCATCCAAACGTCGCGATAAAATTTATAGTTGACGGCAAGCTCCGCTTTGTTACGAGCGGAGACGGCAATCTCAAAAATACGATGTACTCCGTTTTCGGTGCATTCGCAACGAAGATGACGGAAGTCAATTCTTCGCACAGCGGTGTAAAGGTGAAAGGATATATCTCCTCTCCCGATAATGTTCGCGGCAACCGCTCCATGCAGCATTTCTTTATAAATTCGCGCTCGGTGAAAAATAAAACGCTCACTGCGGCATTGGAGCAGGCTTACCGTTCGTATATTCCGCACGAGAAATTTCCTTCGTGCGTGTTGGATATATCGCTCAACTGCTCCTTGGTGGATGTAAACATACACCCTTCCAAGCTCGAAGTTAAATTTTCCGATGAAAAAGCTGTTTTCGATGCGGTATATTATGCCGTAAGAGGCGCTTTGGAATCGTCATTGCCGAGACCTGCTCTCCAAACGCTCAAGGAAGAAAGCGAAAAGTTGACGGAAGAAAAATTAAAAGTCATCTCTCCTTTCGTTCCAAAAGGCGATGACAAAAAGCTTGAAATGGTCAAGCTTTCCGAAACTGTAGAACAGAAAAATGAAGAGCCGATAAAAGAAGAAATAAAGGCTCCTGCACCCAAGGAAAATGAATCCGAGGTAAAGACTGCACCCGAATTTAAAGTGCCCGAGATACCTCGATTTAAGCTCGACATAAGCGTGGAAGAAGCGCCCAAAGCGCCCAAAAAGGCGCAGGAAGCACAAGAAGATACGCTCGGCGCTTCCTACTATGATGTGGGCAAACGCACACAGGTGAGGGCGAACACCGGCTTCCTTGACGAAAAGACAGCGCAAGCTCTGCTTCACGATAACGAGGAGCGCAAAAGCGCGAAAAAGCTCACACAGATCGAAAAAACGGAGCCTGCCTTACCGAATATCGCAACGAAAGATGCAAACATCCCCGGCAAAGTCGCACGTGAGATACCCGAATATACC
>CAZERM010000041.1:0-13450 GCA_964514555.1 uncultured Lachnospiraceae bacterium
GGTAAAGAGTGCTGTCCGATGTAGCATTAGCATATTCTGCTTCGATAAGGATCTTTGTGCCTACGGGAGCATCTTTGTGTCCGCGAGCTTCGTGCTGTGCGATATATTCTGCATATGTAAGAACTTTCTCGGGAGCGCGAAGTGTGATGGATGCGATCGCCATGGGCTCTTTCTGAGCTTCAAGGGAGATCGTGTTTGTGCCCTCTTCAAGATAGAAGAGGAATTCACCGTTGTAGTAACCTGTAGGGTCGGAAACTGTGTAGTTTCTCCATTCAGGCGCCTGGATCTTCATAGGACGGCTTTCGTTACCACCTTCATCGGCTTCAAAATATTTGTTGCCGTCTGCATCCACAAGGAAATCGTCCTTCCAAACCTTTGTCAAAACAAGGTTTCTGAGTTCACCGAAAAGAACCTTGTCGTTGATACGGAGCGTTCTTTCGATGTCTGTCGATTTAGCCTCTGTGGGGTAGTAGTTAATGTCTATGGCATAAAGACCGGATTTCGGAACTTCAACTGTCCATGTCGTTGTACCGATATCGGGAGTCTGAAGGACCGTGGTCTTGCCGTCAAGGCTGCCTAAAATCTCAAAAGGAACAACTGCGTCGTCTTCGCTGTATCCTTCGGGATACTGGAAGCTTGTGTAGCCGGAAGCATTGATTACGATATCTTCGCCGTCATATTTGTTCATATCGGCGTATTTAGCGTAATAAGAACTCCAAGACAAATCGCTGAGCTGTTCAAGAGTTGCATCAATGATTGATGATGTACTGCTTGACGAGGAAGAGCCACTTGAAGAAGCGGTCGCAGCGGACGCGCTGATAGTGCATCCCGCGAACATCGCAAATGCAAGGGTTCCTGCCAAGGCTTTCTTAAGTTTTAAAATTTCCATGCTTTCCTCCGAAACCTGCGCCGTACCTTTTATGGTGGAAAAAAGGCAAGAACGCAAAAAGCAAATTTATATGAATATATAATAGCATACAAAAAACGCTAAAGTCAAGCAAGCAAACGAGCAAAAAATTTGACTTTACCCTCCGACCGTTCACTTTTTCAACCATATTATTTATTAAAAAACAAGTTTTGCAAACATTTGTTTTTAAGCCGTTTTCAAACCGTTAAAAAAATTTTCATAATTAAAAACGTGATTTTGCTGTATTTTTGTATGTTTTTAATTCAATTTTTTATGTTTTTTTGACTTTGGATAAGTTTTTTTCATTTGTCAAGCGGTTATTTGATTTTTTTTCGAAAATGGCGAAAAAAAGTTTTTTTAGTTCTTTATGTGCAAAACGACGTAAAACAGCCACTGAATTTGTGCTGTTTGCACAAAAAACAATGGCTGTTTTTGAGCTTTTGTTGAAAATAACAAATATTTTAATCAAACTTTCGTCATGCTCGATTTTTAATGATTTTTTCTAATTTTTCTCGTATCATAAAGCGAGTTTTATTAGAAAGTGTGATTTTCGCGCAAAATAACACTCTGCCGCGCGTTTCAATCGATGAAACCGCCGAAAACCACATCATCTCCGTCATAGAAAACGGCGGATTGACCGGGAGTTATCGCTCGCGCAGGCTCGTCAAGCACGACGTGCGCCTTATTGCCGTTCACCGTTACCGTGCAGGAGGTAGGCTTTGCCGCATATCTTATCTTGACCGCAAGTTTTGCGCTCTCTCCGTCCGCTATAACTCGCTTCTGGAAAATGAGATCGGAGATATCAAGCTCCGTTTTGAAAAGCTCTTCTTCGTCGCCCAATGTTACCGTGTTGTCGCGCGGATTTATGGATGTTACGAATACGTGCTTGCCGAGCGAGATGCCGAGCCCCTTTCTCTGCCCTATCGTATAGCGCGGAACGCCCTTGTGTTTACCGAGCACCTTGCCGCTCGCATCGATAAACGAGCCTTCGGCAAAACTATGACCCAAAAGCTCTTCCATATAAGCGGCATGGTCGTTCGAGGGGATAAAGCATATCTCCTGGCTCTCTTTCGCTTCCGCGGAGGGGAGCGCCATATCTTTCGATATCTGCTTTACCTCTGTTTTGACATCATCCGCAAGCGGAAAGAAAAGCATTCCAAGTTCCTCTTGGGAGAGTCGCCATAAAACATAGCTTTGGTCTTTTCTGTCGTCCAAGCCGCGCGAAATATAGTATCTGCCGTTTTCGGGGTTTTGGCGCACATGGGCATAATGTCCCGTTGAAACATTGTCGCAACCGTTTTCCTTTGCACATTCGCAAAGCTTTTTAAACTTCACTTCCCTGTTACATACTATGCACGGGTTGGGCGTGCGTGCCGCGCAATATTCCGAAACGAAATTATTTACAACGCATTTTGAAAAATCGTCCGTGCAATCCACAACGTGGAGCTTTACTCCGAGAGCATCGGCGGATCTCTGCGCCGCCGCAACATCGGTGTGTTCGCTCATCTTCAATATAGCGCCCTCGACTTCATAGCCGAGAGAGCGCAGTTTTACAACGGCATAAGTGCTGTCTATTCCGCCGCTCATGCCCAAAAGAACTTTTCTGTTTTTCATGATCTCTTACCAATTTATTATATAAATTTTTCTGCTTCGGAAACAGCGATGGTATCGCAACGCTCGTTGTAATCATGACCGTTGTGTCCTCGCACCCATGTGAATGTTATCTCGTGCTTTGCGGAGACTTCGATAAATCTCTGCCAAAGATCCACGTTGAGCACGGGTTTCTTATCGCTTTTCTTCCAATTATTTTTTACCCAAGAGCGAAGCCAACCCTCGTTTATCGCGGAAACGACATATTTCGAGTCGGAGATGACCTCCACCGCGCAAGGTTCCTTGAGCGCTTCAAGCCCTGCTATGACCGCGGAAAGCTCCATTCTGTTGTTTGTCGTTTCTCTTTCTCCGCCGGAAAGGACTTTTTCGTTTTCACCGTATACAAGTATACAAGCATATCCGCCCGCGCCGGGGTTACCCTTGCAAGCGCCGTCCGTATACATTTTTATATTTTTCATCAAAAGATATCCTCCGAAAAGATCGATGTGCAAATTATATCACACAATTCTTATTATTTCAATAGGCTTTATGAGATTTTCAAGATCATTTTTTAAAATTTTCGGGCAAAACGC
Organism: uncultured Lachnospiraceae bacterium; assembly: GCA_964514555.1. Taxonomy (GTDB): domain Bacteria; phylum Bacillota; class Clostridia; order Oscillospirales; family CAG-272; genus UMGS731. The sequence continues at coordinate 3,091 of CAZERM010000041.1, forward strand.
CTTTTATGCGTTCCCAATAAGCTTTTGCCGCTTGCTCGTTCTTGTTCTCCGCAAAGCGGTAATAGCACGCATCCGCTATATCATTCGGCAAATATTGCTGTTTGACATAATGGTTCGGGTAATCGTGAGGGTATTTATAATTTTGTCCCTTTTCTTCGCTGTTTACACCGTCAAAGTGAACATTCTGCAAGCATCTGGGCGGTGTCATACCCTTACCTGCCGCAACATCAGCCGCCGCGGCAAAATATGCATCATGCGCCGAATTTGATTTTGGAGCCGTCGCAAGCGCCACCGTCGCATGAGCCAACGGTATAGCCGCCTCGGGAAGTCCAAGCTCCTTTGCGCTCTCAACACATGAGCGTGTCAATATAGCGCCTTGCGGATAAGCAAGACCTATGTCCTCGCTGGCTATGACCTGCAATCTGCGGCAAGCGGAGATAAGATCTCCTCCTGCCAAAAGCTTTGCCAGGTAAAATACAGCGGCATCGGGATCCGAACCGCGGATGGATTTTTGCAATGCGGAGAGCAAGTCGTAATGACCGTCGCCCGCCTTGTCAAAACCGCTCATACCCATGACCTCGGGCAAAAATACTTTTATATCCTCGAGCGTTATAGTTCCGTTCGAGATATTCGCCACGTTTTCGAAAAGATTGATGGCACGGCGCGCGTCCCCTGCCGCCGAAAGAGCTATGGAGCGGACCGCTTCAGGTTCTATTTCTATGTGCTTGCCGTTTTCGTTTTCCAAATATTCTTTGGCGCTGTATACCGCCCTTTCGAGTTCGGAAACTTCTATCGGCTTAAATTCAAATACCGCAGAACGGGATATTATCGCAGGGTAAACGTAAAAATAAGGGTTCTCTGTCGTGGAAGCGATGAGCGTTATCCTGCCGTCCTCGATAAATTCGAGCAAAGACTGCTGCTGCTTTTTGTTGAAATACTGTATCTCGTCAAGATAAAGGAGTATTCCGTCGCTTCCGAGAAACGAGTTGGTCTCCACTATTATATCTTTTATATCGGATATACCTGCGCTCGTTGCGTTGAGCTTATAAAGCGTTTTTCCCGAAGCCTTCGCCAAGATATTTGCGGAGGTCGTCTTGCCCGTGCCGGATGGTCCGAAAAATATCATGTTCGGTATGTGTTTTGAAGATATCATCCTTGCGAATATACCGCTTTCGCCGAAAAGCTTTCTGTCGCCGTAAACGTGCGAAAAATCCTCGGGTCTCATTCTGTCAGCCAAAGGCCCTGTTATCATCGTTCACCCCTCCTCGGTCATTTTATACATTCAAATTCTTTAAAAGGACATACATCGCATTGCGGCGAGCGTGCTATGCACACTTCCCTGCCGAACAGCACGAACCTGTGGCAAAGGTCGGATTGCTCCGTTTCCTCTACCAAGCCCGAAAGCGTCATCTCAACTTTTTTGGGGTCATTACTTTCGCAAAGCCCCAATCTGTTTGATATGCGTATGCAATGTGTATCTGCCACCACCGCGGGCTTATGGTATATATCACCCAAGATAAGGTTGGCTATCTTTCTTCCCACGCCGGGAAGCTTTAAAAGATCATCCATATTATCGGGCACCTTACCGTCGAAATCCTCAACGATCATCTTTGAAAAATCGACAAGATTCGCCGCTTTCACCTTGTATACGCCGCAAGAGAACACGAGCCTTTCCACGTCCGCATACTCCGCCTTTGCCATAGCATGAACATCGCGGTATCTTTCGAAAAGGTCGCGGCAAACTATATTGACTCTCGCATCGGTGCATTGTGCGGAGAGCCTGCCCATAACGAGCAACCGCCAAGGGTCGCCTTCGTATTCAAGCGCGCAGACAGCAGCAGGATATCTCTCTTTGAGGATATCGACCACCTTTTTTGCGCGTTCTTTTTTCTCATTTTCAGTCATATCAAAGCTCCGCTATATCAAAAACATCCGTGCCGAAATAAACTTTGAGCATCCTTGTGAACAGCGCCACGGGGAAACCGACGATATTATAAAAATCGCCCTCTATCCTCTCTGCAAAGCAAGAGCCGAGCATCTGAATGGCATAAGATCCTGCCTTGCCCATCGGCTCGCCTGTTTCAACGTAAGCTTTTATCTCTTTTTCGGATATCTCGCGGAATTTTACATCCGTCCTTGCAAAATCCGTGTATACTTTATCTCCGAGGCGCAAAGTAAGCCCCGAATAAACACTGTGCCATGATTCCGAAAGTATACCGAGCGTAAGTATGGCGTGTGTGTCATCGGGCGGCTTTCCTATGACCATGCCGTCGTAGCAAACTATCGTATCGCAAGATATGATGAGCGTTTTGGAAATATCTTTGCCTTCGCTTTTGAGTTTTTCGGCAACATCATCACCCTTTCTTTTCGAAAGGAGCGAAACAAAATCCCCTGCATCAAGCTCCGTTTCGACTGTTTCGTCGGCATCGGACGGAATGACCTCAAAAGGTATCTTGAGCATCTCCAATATCTCGCGTCTGCGAGGGGATGATGAAGCCAATACGATCTTCTCTATCATAAAAATCACTGTATCCTTTTAAATTTACCGCGCGGAGCGCTCTTTTTGCGCGCCGCTTCTATAATATTATCGACTTCGTTCGGCTTTTCGTCCGTAAAGATAAAGTAGCTGAAAAGCTCCTTTTTGTCTTTATCGAGCATATATATCGGAACGCTGTTGAATATTACGTTTCTGTGTCCCGCTTCGCGTGCTATCGGAAAAACAGTGTCCGTTCTGTCCTTCAAGTAAGAGAACTTCTTCGAATCGCAGAAAGTGCATTTTTCCCTTGCGACCGTAAGACCGTTTATATCTCTTATCATGCATTTTTCGAGTGTCATCACGGGCACTTTGCCGTAAGCAACAGCTCCGCGAGCTATGCCTGCGCCTATGTGTGCAGACTTCGAAACACCGACCTCGGGCGATATGATGACGGATTCAAAACCAAGCTTTTCATAAACGCTCGCGGAATAGGGGTTCCATATATTGAGCCTCATATCACCGCAGAGTGAAAAACCGCATCCTTTCGCCGTTTCCACCTGCCAAAGGTTTGTTATGAGCGCCTTTTTGCAACCGAGTGAAGCGCAACGCTTTGCTTTTTCGCGAACGGAGTCAAGCTCCGCATCAAACGCAACAGGCTGAAAAGCTATGCCCACATTTTCGTGTACGCTCAAGCCCGAATTTATGTATTCATCCATGGGCAAAAATATCTCGTCAAAATATCCGAGCGCTCTTTCGGTAACATTATCCGCATAAACAAAATATGCGCTCTTTTTCGCACTCTTTTTGCGAGCAAATTCGCCTTTTGTGTAATCGGGGTGGTTCTCTTTGCTCTCGCCCGACAAAGCCGATTCAAGCTTTTCGCAAAGTGCACGGCGAGCGGCATTTATCGCGGACATCGGAACCATGATATTATCTCCGACTTCAACTATAACATCATCTTTCTCCGCTTCAAATATCGTAGCGCCGAGTTTCATAAGATTTTCTTTTATTCTGTTTGCATCGAGCGGACTCGTCTTAGCTTCTTCGATGACAGCGCCCTCGACTTCCGCGCTGAACATTTCGCCTGCGCGTTCAACGGAACCGAAAATCTTCATTGGCTCGCCCGAGAAGAAGCGAGCATTTATCTTTATAGGCAATTTCTTGCCGAACTTAACATCTACTTGCGCCGCGCGTGAAGCGGATTTGTTGCTCTCCGTTCTTACGCCGAGCATAGAGCGAGATATCTTCTCTTCGAAATATCCGTTCGTAAAGCCAGAACGAGAAAAGAGCGAAGCCAAAAACTCCATCTCCTCCGCTGTTGCGTTTCTGCCCTCGTCGAGCAATTTTCTGTAAACGGATATTACACCGTATACGTATTCGGGGCTTTTAAGTCTGCCCTCTACTTTGAGCGATGCCACGCCGAGCGGCAATATATCCTCTATATGCGCCGCCAAAGCAAGATCTTTGAGCGACAAAGGATATTCACATCCGCGGCATTTGTACGGCAAACGGCAAGGCTGGGCACATTCGCCCCTGTTGCCGCTTCTTCCGCCGATAACGGAACTCATAAGGCAAGAACCGGAATGGCTCACGCAGAGCGCACCGTGAACGAATATCTCCGTTTCTATCGGCGAGCTTTCGCAAAGCATACTGAGGCTTTTGAGTGATATCTCTCTTGCCGCCACCATGCGTGAAAAACCGAGTCCCTGCAATATGCGTGCGTTCTCCGTATTCTCTCCGCATAGCTGCGTGCTTGCGTGAAGCTCCGCTTCGGGGAAATATTTCTTTATGAGAGAAGCAAGCCCCAAGTCCGCCGTGATTATCGCATCCGCGCCTGCATTTATTATTATCTCGGCTTCGCGCAAAGCATCCCAGATCTCGCCCTCGTAAAGCTGAGTGTTCATCGTAACATTTGACTTTACACCGAGCGTTTTGAGCCTCTTTATTACAGCCGTTATGTCTTCATCGGAAAAGTTTTCCGCGCTCGCTCTTGCGTTAAAATTTTTTGCGCCGAAATATATCGCATCCGCGCCTGCGGCAACAGCGGCTTCGAGCGCCTTTATCGAACCTGCGGGAGCAAGAAGCTCGGGCAGTTTTTTATCATTCGTCATTTTCATCTGCTTTTTCTGCTTCTGTCGTTGTTTCTTTCGCTTTTTCCGTTCTGATCTCCTCGATCACTTCAACGGATTCTGCGCTTTTCGCTTCTTCGAGCGCTTTTTTGAGTTTTATATTTTCGTCAAGCAATTCGAGCGCGTAAACAAGAGCGGCGTCCGCCTTGGAAACTCCGTTGCCCGAAAGAGCAAGTGTGCTCACTCTCTGGGAGATGATAGAAGTGAGTTTCAAAACGTAGTCGGGGTTTTCGTCCGTGATGATGGCTATCTGCTTGCCTGCTATATTAAGAGATAATTTTCTTTTGATATTTTCCATAACTTTTTTCTCCGTATAAATAATTTTTCCAAAAAGGATTGAATTTAATATTTCAAAAGGATATAATAAAAATATATTGCACTGATTTGCAATTAGCATTATAATTATATAATAACACATTTATCTCGTAAATCCAATAGTTTTTCGCAAATCAGTTTCATTTTTATAAATATCGTAATATAAAACATCCACATTATCGAAAGGAACAACATGAAAAAAATCATTCTTTGCAAATTCGGCGAGATCGCCCTCAAGGGCGCAAACCGCGCATATTTCGAAAAGCTCCTCAAAGTAGAGCTTAAAAAACGTCTGCGTAACTTCGGCAGATTTAAAATATACTCCGCACAGAGCACCGTTTACATAGAGCCGCTCGAAGATAGCTGCGATATGGACCTTGCTTACCGCGCAGCAAAAAATACATTCGGTGTTTCCGCTGTTCAGATGGCTTTGGAAGTTCCCAAAGATATCGACGAGATCGTGAACACGGTCCGCACGGACTTTATGCCCTACATCGAAAACTACAAAACTTTCAAAGTAGAAGCAAAACGCTCCGATAAGAGATTCCCCCTTCAGTCCCCCGAGATATGCAAGCTCGTCGGCGGCACCATCCTTGAAGCTTGCCACGGCAGAAAGAAAGTTGACGTTCATAACCCCGAAGTAGCCGTTCGTGTCGAGATACGCGATTATGCCGCTTATATCTGTGCAGGTCAGGAACGTGCCATCGGCGGTATGCCCCAGGGTTCCAACGGCAAAGGTCTTTTGCTCCTTTCCGGCGGTATCGACAGCCCCGTTGCGGGATACCAGATGGCAAAACGCGGCGTAAAGATAGAATCTCTCCATTTCGAAAGCTTCCCTTACACCAGCGAACGCGCCAAAGAAAAAGTGCTCGATCTTGCAAATAAAGTTGCCGCTTATTCGGGCGAGATGAACGTTCACGTTATCTCCCTTACTCATATCCAGGAAGTTCTCCGAGATACTATCCAGGAAGATTACTTCACGCTCATCCTTCGCCGCTTCATGATGCGCCTTGCAATGAAAGTTTCAAAGAAATTCTACTGTGATGCGGTTATCACGGGCGAGAGCATCGGTCAGGTAGCAAGCCAGACTATGCAGGCACTCGTTGTTACCGATATCATAGCGGACATCCCCGTGTTCCGCCCCCTCATCGGCAACGATAAAGAGGACATCATCAAGATCGCACGTGAGATAGATACGTTCGAAACATCCATCCTTCCTTACGAGGATTGCTGCACGGTATTCACACCTCGCCACCCCAAAACTCGCCCCGAGCTTGCAAAGGTAGAAGCAGAGGAAGCAAAGCTCGATATAGATGCTCTTGTTGAAGAAGCGTTCGAAACTCTTGAAACTATCGTTGTAAATGGCGTAGAATAAAGAAAATCGTTTTGACACATAACAAAAAAATCTTCGGTTTTTTTGTACTTTTCAACAAAGTTTGCGTCAAAGCGCATAAAGCTCAACTTAAATGTTGACTTTTTTCCCAAGATATGTTATCCTAAAATTGGATTTCTAGTTTTTAATTCGGAGGTGAGCGTATGTCCGAAATATCGATCGGAACACATGTTATTCTTTTTACATCATGCAAAGGCGGTGTCGGTAAGTCCACCGTGTGTGCAAATCTCGCCATGGCGCTTGCCGAACTCGGCAAAAAAATACTTCTTATAGATTGCGACTTCGGCAACAGATGCCTTGATATCATCCTCGGTCTTACCGATGAAGCCGTTCACGACATAGGCGACGTGGTCATGGGCAGAGTAGCCCCGGACGAAGCCATCGTCAAAGATAAACGTACCCCTAATCTTCATTTTATCGCGGCACCGTTTAATTTCAATAACAATATGAGCAAAAACACGTTCCGTAACGTCGTCCGCTCATATGCAAACTCCGGTGATTACGATTATATCTTTATCGATACCCCGGGCGGTGTCGGCGAACCCCTTATGTTTGCGGCAAGCGTTGCGGATATCGCGTATATCATCGTTTCACCCTCTCGTGCGGCTATCCGCGCGGCAGAGCGCACGGCAAACTTCCTTCAGAGCAAGGGAGTAAAGCGTGAAAGACTCATCATAAACAAGCTTTACGGCGGTTCCGTTAAACGTGCAAAGCAGGAGATAATCTCCGTCATCGACGAAACAACGGTAAAACTTATCGGTGTCGTACCCTATGACGCGGAACTTATCCGCGCAGGAGATGCGGGCAAACTCGTCGACGAGATACTCAGCTCAAATGTTACGAACGCATTCGAAAATATAGCTTACAGAACTATAGGCGAACAACGACCCCTTTTCACAAACATAAAGCGTCTTAAAAAACTTAAATAAAGGAGTGTATAAATTTTATGGAAATTGCATTGCTTGCAAACGATTCTAAAAAAGAACTGATGGTTCAGTTTTGCATCGCATACTGCGGTGTTCTTGCAAAGCACAGGATCTGCGCTACGAAATCTACGGGAAGTATGATATCGGAAGCGACAGGGCTTCATATAGAACAGCTCCTTCCCGGTGGTCAGGGCGGTATGCAGCAGCTTACCAGCCGTATCTCATTCAACGAGATCGACGTACTTATTTATTTCCGCGACAGCAACGCGGGCAAGAAAAATATAGACGCTATCTTTGATGACGATTCCATCATTCGCGCTTGCGACATCAACAATATCCCCGTTGCCACGAACATCGGCACGGCAGAAGTGATAATCACTGCTCTCGACAGAGGCGATATCGATTGGCGCGATCTGGTGAACCCCATTTCCGATTACAACAAAAAAAGACGCTAAAAATATTATCAAAAACAGCGAAAGCACCGTAAGAGGCGCTTTCGCTGTTTTTATGCTTATTTTCAAAAATTTGTGTCGTCGCTTTCCGCTCTTTCGAGAGCTATCCTGCGAAGAAGTTCCGCGTTCTTGGGATCCATAAGTTCCGCATCGTCCGCAAGAGTTTCTTTTGCCGCTTCGAATGCATCATAAAGCAGCTTTGTGTCGCCCGAGAGGGATGCCAAGCGAAAGCTTGCCTCGCCGCTTTGGCGAACATAACCGCCGCGCTCTGCGATAAAATCGCCGGGACCTCTCATGGCAAGGTCCATCTCCGCTATCTTGTAGCCGTCGTGGTTGTCTTTCAATATACCGAGGCGAGTTGCGGCTTTTTCGCTCCTGCTGCTCGAAACGAGCACGCAGTAAGATTGCTTGTTTCCTCTGCCGACACGTCCGCGCAACTGATGGAGCGCCGAAAGGCCGAACATCTCCGCATTTTCAACTATCATGAGCGTTGCGCTCGGCACGTTCACACCTACTTCAATAACAGTCGTGGAAACGAGTATCTTTGTTTCTCCACTGCAAAAAGAAGCCATAGCTCGCTCTTTTTCCGCGCTCTTCATCTTGCCGTGAACAAATCCCACGGGTATGTCGGGGAACACTTCCTCCGAAAGTTCTTTTGCGTAATCGACAGCCGCCAAAAGTTTTGGCTTTTCGTCTTCTTGTTCGCCGAACGAGAAAAGCTCCGAAACATCGACTTTTTCGCCGTTTTCGCCCTCGAGTGTTTCTTTCTGCTCCTCAACTGAAGGGCAAACTATATACACCTGACCGCCCGCTTCGATATTTTTGCGGATAAATGCATAAAGCCTCGGTCTGTATGATTCGTTTACAACGAACGTGTCAACGGTCTTTCTGCCGGGAGGCATCTCGTCCAATGTCGAAAGGTCATAATCACCATAGAGCACGAATGCGAGCGTTCGCGGTATCGGCGTTGCACTCATGGAGAGCATATGGCAATCTTCGTTCTTTTCGGAAAGTTTTGCCCTCTGCCCTGCGCCGAAGCGATGCTGTTCATCGATTATTGCAAGCCCAAGGTTTTTGAATATAACATTATCTTCGATAAGTGCGTGCGTACCGATAACTATATCGGTTATGCCGAAGAGCAAATTTTCGCAGACCTTGCGTTTTTGCGCCGCAGTCATTGCGCCTATGAGCATCTCAACACGATACCCCATTTTTTCGAATAAGGGAGCGAACGATTCGTAATGCTGGCGCGCCAATATCTCTGTAGGAGCCATGACAGCCGCCTGTGCGCCTCCGCAAACGGCGGTATATACGGCATATTGCGCGCAAAGTGTTTTACCCGAACCTACGTCGCCCGTCAAAAGTCGATGCATCCTCTTACCGCTCGTCATATCGGCTTCTATCTCGTCAAAAGTCCTTTTCTGCGCCCCTGTGGGAGCATACGAAAAATGAGAAAGAAACACCTCTCTGTCGGGTGTCGGAAAATTAAATATGCTCGGTTTTTTCTCCTTTTTGCCGTCGCGCAACATCTGCAAAGCGAAGATATACATCTCATCAAAAGCAAGTCTGCGCCTTGCTTTTTCGGCTTCATCCATCGTCTGCGGCTCGTGTATGCCGTAGAGGGCATAGGAAAGCTCCGCCAAAGAGTATCTTTCGCGCATTTCCGCGGAGAGATATTCGCGTATAGCGCCCTCACCCGAAAACGATAAGCTCAACGCTTCGCTCACCGTGCTTGACATCATCTTTTGCGTAAGTGGGAGCATACGAAAAATGAGAAAGAAACACCTCTCTGTCGGGTGTCGGAAAATTAAATATGCTCGGTTTTTTCTCCTTTTTGCCGTCGCGCAACATCTGCAAAGCGAAGATATACATCTCATCAAAAGCAAGTCTGCGCCTTGCTTTTTCGGCTTCATCCATCGTCTGCGGCTCGTGTATGCCGTAGAGGGCATAGGAAAGCTCCGCCAAAGAGTATCTTTCGCGCATTTCCGCGGAGAGATATTCGCGTATAGCGCCCTCACCCGAAAACGATAAGCTCAACGCTTCGCTCACCGTGCTTGACATCATCTTTTGCGTAAGCCCCGAGGTGAGCGGATATATCGGCACGAGCGCACGGAGCGGCTTGTGCGGCAACACAGGCTCAAACACAGGCGAATTCATGGAAGCTGTCCTGCCGCTCTTTTTGATCCTGCCGTAAAAGCGAAAATATGAGCCGATTGTCAGTACATCTTTCACATATGCTTGATTGAAAAATGTTATATTGCATTTGCCTGTTTCGTCAACGGCAACAAGCTTTGTAAGTGTCATGCCCCTGCGTATCATTGCGCTTTTCGGTGAAGCCCCAACGCAAAGGATGAGCGCACATAGTTCGCCGTCATTCGCCTCTGCTATGGTCTTTATATTGCCGCGGTTTTCATAAGCTCTCGGAAAATGAAACAAAAGGTCTCCCACCGTCTTTACCCCGAGCTTTTCAAAAGCACTCGCTCGTTTTTCGCCAATTCCGCGCAATTCGGTTATCGGCAGATAAACGCCCTTTTTCTTTTCTTTCATACATTTACCCGCTTTCTTTTGCTTAATACAACAAGAGTATAACATTTGCGTATTTTTTAGTCAAGATTTCGCTTTTAAATATTGAAAAATAAAAAATTTATGCTATACTATATTAGTATAAT
>CAZERM010000042.1:0-13326 GCA_964514555.1 uncultured Lachnospiraceae bacterium
AAACAAAAGAGATCTCTCTTTATACCTCCGAACCTATTTTTATAATGGTAAAAACGGCTTCACGTTCGGAGGTATAAAGAGAGATCTCTTTTGTTTCCGTAAGCAGTGTCTTTCCGTTAAGATAAAAACCTGTTTCGGTCATCTTTCCGTCAAGGACCATCTTGCCTTTGACGGTTATTTTGCCGGGAACCGTTGCTTTTACGAGTTCGCCGTTTTCGTCATATGCGTAAGCGGTCGCCGCCTCTGTCCTCGCATCGAGAATATAGCCGACCTTGGAGTTATCGGAAACGAGGAAAAGGTGATCTCCCTTATGAAGCTCCGCGCTGCCCTCCGATATGTTGTTTATCGCAAATTCTATCGTTACGCTCTGCATATCGTCCTGTTCGGCGAAAATTCCGTAGGCGCGCAAGCCAATGCCTGCGATAACGAGCAGAGATATGATGATTATTATAACGTCCGCGATATTGAATCTCGGTCTGTCATCGACGTGTTTAATGATCATTTCGTATCCTTTCCGCGGTATATACCGCAAGATGTAATAGTTGCTTTTGTAAGCTCAATATGTCGTTTGTACATCGGTTATATATGTCGTTGCGGCAAAGCCTCTGCAACGAAAATATACGCAAGCGCCTACATTGATGCGCTGTTCGCCGACGTAGATAACGTCGCGGCTGTCTATGTTAGCCGTTGCGGATATCGTTACATATATATCGTATTTATCTTCATATCTGCTCTGCTTTACGGAATAGGAGCCGTCCTCGCCCAAAACAGCCTTGTCGGAGTTTGCAACGGTGTTTTCGGATGTTATTTTTGTTATCTTTCCGATGGAAGCAAATGTTTTGGAATCGAACACTTCGTCCTGCTCGGAGAATCTGTCAAGGTGATCTGCGGAAACGCCCGAGATACGCACGGTGTATACCACCTGCTTATTATATTGGGAGATATCGCGAGAGTTATTTGCGGATATGATAAAATATGCCGCGCCCAAAGCCAAAGCTATTATAAGCAGAACCACAAGTGCATCGATCACGTTAAATCGAGTTTTCTTTTTGTTATTTTCCATGATTATAAAAAGCTCATTTCTCGGCGAAAGATTCTTGTTTTTCCGACTTCGCCGTTGTCGGAATCATTAATGTTTTGATGTTCAGCGAAGGTAAGGTCCGCGGTCGTTTTCCTTGCAGTTGTTTGTGATGGCGGCGGCAAGACCGACCATTGCCCAAAAGAGAAGGAAAATGCGGTAATTATACCATACATAGTCTGTTGCGCCCTGCACGAGGAATGCGCAAACTCCGCACAAAAAGCCAAGCAACAAAAGCTTGCTCTTGCGGAGCGAGCAACGCTTGAACGTGGAGAATATCATGCCCATGAACGCAACACAGAAGGCGATGAACACGATGAGGGCGAATATGCCCATCTCCGTAGTTATCTGCAAATAGAGGCTGTGCGAATGGGGTGCTGCTTCTATTCCCGAAAGGGCATATTGCGGATATACGGAGGAGAAAGCTTCCGTTCCTATGCCTATGCCGAAGATGTTTCCGTCGGACAGCATATCGAGCGTGCCTTTCCAAATATTCAAACGATAGAGCGTTGAAGAATCCGACGTGTTGCCTATGCTCATAAATCTGTTTATAACGCTCGTATCGACAAAATATGACGCAATAAGACAAAGCGTGGGAACAGAGAGTATGAGATAAGCGAAAGTTTTGTGGCTACTGAAGAATATAAACAATATAACGGCAAAAACAAAGCCGAGCCATGCGCCGCGCGACCATGTGAGTATAAGGCAAGCGGAGCAGAGCATGAGGGAGATAAAGTAGCGGAATCTGCCGCGCGCGCTGCCCGATATCAACATCATTGCAAATATTACGGGCATTACCAATATAAGATATTCGGCAAGCACGTTGGGGTTTTGGAACGTGGAGACAGCCCTGCCTTTGATATCGGAGAACATCTGGACATCCTGCCACTTTGTGGACACCGTGCCGAAGAAATATTGCATTATTCCGATGACGGAAACGACGGAAGCGCTGAACGCTATGCCGCGTATGCAGTTGTAGACAAGCTTTTCGGAGCGTATCACGTTCTTTACTATGAAATAGAACGAGATAAAGCAGATGAACACGAGCATCTTCGGTATGCTGGAGCTTACATCGACGGACAACACGCCGCCTGATATCAAAAACCACATAAACGCGATGACGGGTATATCAATGAGCGTTATCTTGATGATCCTTTTTCTGCGAATGACTTTAAGCAGAAGCGAGAAAGCGATAATGATCGTAAATCCTGCGAGGACCATCGTGGGCATGAACGGCAATATCAAAAACATTGCGATGATGCCTGCCTCGGGTGAATGGAGCACGATGATGCATCCCACCGCCACGAGTATTGCGAACGCCGTTATATGCGGCTTTACAACGAAGGAGAGTCCGCCGAACAATATGCCGAGCAAGACAGCCAGACCTGCGTTGATACGTGAGGATTGCGCGTGTTCGTTTGAGGATACCTTTCTTATGGAAAGGAAATCAAAGAATATAAAATTGCAAAAAAGGCTCTCATTTATAACGCTTATGAGCGTCTTCTTTGAGAAAAGAAGAAATACGGATGCTATTACGGATAAAGCGCAAACGCAAAAGGATAGCTTTGATATAGGCTCATATGCAAGAGCGAATCTTTTCAGAAAGATTATCGCCAAAGAATAAAATCCGAATGAAAATGTTATGATGCCTATAAGGTTGAGCGGACAATACAGCACGCTCCATTTTATCCCGTTTGAGATACGAGCCAAAACGCTCGTTTCGCAAAAATACGACATCTTGTAGGCTAAGCTTTGCCTTCTGTCATCTTTCTTGCGTGAGAAAAGGTTTGCAAGGAAAGAATTTTCCAGCTTATCGGATAAAAAGCCGTAGAGCGTGAATACCGTGCCGAAAAAGCCGTATATGAATTTTCTGTATACGGTAGAGGTAAAGCGGCACAAAGATTGTATTATGGCGCTTCTTCCGAAAAAGCCGATGATAGAGCTTGCAAAAGAACCGTTCGGTCTTTTTTTGATCAATTATTTTCACCTCTTTTCTTGAACCTGTCCCCCATAGGGAAAGTTCTTGTGATGAATATATATATTAAATATAGCATAATTCCGGGTATAAAGACAATAGATATTTTCAAAAAAATCGCAACATAGAAATTTATTCCCGAAAAAACGGGTACATATCTTTCGAGCAATATCATAACGGCAAGGCAGAGCACACCGCCGAAAAGCAAGGAAAAAGCCTTTTTTGCATTGCGTATGCGGAATATATCGGGAAAGAGCCTTATGCCGCGGATGTACATTACAAGGGCATACACATATTGCGATATCGAATATGAGAGCGATATGCCGAAAAGCCCCATATCCAAGCCGAGGAATATTATATTTGATATTATGGAAGATGCTATTGCGAAAAATGTCGCGTACATCGGCACGCGCACCTTGCCCGAAGCGTAAAATATGCGATAGAATATCTCCGCCAATGCGTAAGCAGGCATGGAAAGAGCAAGTGTTTTGAGCGAGATTGCACAAACGCGAGCAAGCTCCTCCGTGAAATTATCACGTAGGTAGAGAAGCGCTATGCCCTCGTACGACAGCGAAAACGTCGCGGCGAATATGGGCAATATCATTACCATTATAGAAAAAACGGCGTTTTTTGCGCTTTGAGAAAAGCCGCTCTCGTTTCCTTGCGCCGAAAGCTTTGAAAGCGAGGGGAAAACAAAATTTCCTATGCCGTAAACGGACACACCTGCTATTATCGTGTAGATGCCGCTTGCGTAGTCGTATGAAACGAATGTGCCGTCGGAGACGAACGAGGAAAAGAACGAAGCTGTTATCACGGAAGCGGGCGCAAGCCACGAACCTGCCATGATATGCGGCGCTGTTTTGGCGGAGCGCAAAAGATATTCGTTTTTAAAGTTTGCGCTCGGTCTCGGCATGAGCTTTAGCTTTATCAGCGGCAAGGCAAGAGTCAAAAACTGCAAGAACCAACCGAAAACATATACCGCGGAGAGCGCATAAACGGAAAAAGCTTCGCCCGAAATGGCAAGATATGCTATTATCGCGATGTTGGAAACGGCGCTTATCGCCGCAGGGAGAATAAACTTTCCTGCCGATTGCAATATGCCCGTCAGCGTATATGCGCCTGCGGTGAATATCATCATCGGGAACATTATACGCAAAAGGTTTGAGGCAAGCTTTGCGGCTTCATCGCTTATTTTTGGCGAAACTACGCTTATTATCTGCGGCGCAAAGCAAGCGCCGAGTAAAGCCAACACGGCGCATATGAGCATGACGGCGCTCATAAACGCACGGGAATATTCGTAAGCATCTTTTGCGCTTTTCTCCTTTGCCTCGCTGTATATCGGTATAAAACAGCCGAGTATGGCGGCGGAGAAGAGAAAATCAAAAACGGCACACGGAATCTTGCAGGCGGCGGTGAACGCTACTGCTTCCAAAGAAGCGCCGAGTGTCCACGCAAGTATCATGCCGCGCACCATTCCGAGTGCCTTGGAAAGAAGCGTTGCGGCTATCATGGCAAAGACCGTCAGAGACGATCTTTTGATTCCCTGTTTCATGGCAAACACTCCTTTCGGAAAATATTTTTTGGTTTTGTTTGCGAAAATATTATTTTTCTTTTTCGCTTTCTTTTATTCGTTTTTTTGTAAGGCGCTGCGCCTGTTCCGCCTTCCATTTATCTATGTTGGCGTGATGACCGCTCAAGAGCACGTCGGGAACTTTTCTTCCGCGCCATTCGAGCGGACGTGTATACTGCGGATATTCCACGGTAACACCATCATAAAAGCTTTCTTTTTCATAACATTCGGGGCTTGAAAGAACGCCCTCTATCATGCGCGAAACGCAGTCTACGACAACGCAAGCGGGTATTTCGCCGCCCGTGAGCACATAGTCGCCGATGGAAAGCTCTTCGTCAACTATCTCGTCGATTATTCTTTGGTCAACGCCTTCGTAATGACCGCAAAGGATGACGATATTGTCGTAATCCTCGGAAAGCTGTTTTGCTTTTTTCTGCGTCAATACCTGACCGCGCGGCGACATATATATAACGTGTCGCTTTTGGCAGGAGTTTACCTCGGGGTCTGTTATCGCCGTGAAGCAATCGTATATCGGAACGGGGCTCATGAGCATACCCATGCCGCCGCCGTAAGGCGTATCGTCCACTCTGCGGTGCTTATCCTTTGAATAATCGCGGATATTGTGCGCGTGAACTTCAACTATACCTGCTTTTTGTGCGCGACCTATGATGCTTTCGGAAAGCACGTTTGAAACAAGCTCGGGAAAGAGCGTCATAATATCAAATCTCATAGCCGCACCTTATTCGAAAAATCCGTCTATCGGAGTAATGAAGATACCTTTATCAAGATCACATTCCTTTATAAAAGCAGGAACATTGGGGATGAGCGTCTTTGCGCCGTTTTCGCCCGTAACCTCGTAAACTTCCTGGCAAGTGTACTGCAAAACGTCGGTAAGTTTACCGTATACCTTGCCTGTGTCGGCGTCGATAACGGGAAGACCCAAAAGGTCGCAGATGAAGTTTGCTCCCTCGGGCAAGTTAAGGTCTTCGCGCTTTGCGTAGATGACCTTATTTTTATATTTTACCGCTTCCTCAAGCGTTTTAATCTCCGAAAGAGAACAAAGTACAAAATTTCCGTTGATTACGCGAGCGTGAGAAACGGCAAGCTCTTTTTTGTTGTCAAGATAGATGCGTGTAAGGTCGCAAAAATCCTCGGGGCTGTCGCACCAGGGGTCTATCTTAACTTCGCCGCGCACGCCGTGCGTATTGATGATCCTGCCGATTTCAAGAAATTCTTTCTTTTCTGACATAGCGTTCCGATCCTTCCTGATATTTTATATTATTTATCGTGTTATCTGTAAAAAAATAAAAAATGCCTCGTGAAGCGCATGACTTCACGGGGCACATTTAGCTGCAATCAGCTCTTGAATTTGCGCTTTCTTGCTGCTTCAGATTTCTTTTTGCGTTTAACGCTGGGTTTTTCGTAATGTTCTTTTTTCTTAACCTCTGCGATCTTACCATCACGAGCTACCTGTCTTTTAAATCTGCGAAGAGCGCTGTCAAGCGATTCGTTTTCTTTAACTCTTACTTCTGCCATCTATAATCCCTCCCCTCGCATCAATGAAATGCAAGAGAATTAAAAATTCTCTTTCGATATTATACACAATTTAAGCCTGTATGTCAATACTAAATTTGCATTTTTCGGATTTTTTATTTTTATAATTAAAAAACCTTGTCATTTTGCCTTTTGTTTGCATAGAATAGCGTGAAAAGGGAGGAACGAGCGCTTCGCCGTGCGCCGTATTTCCCAAATATCGAAAAAACATCAAAATTAAAAACGGCGAAGAAAGAATATTATTATGAAGAAAAGTTATTTTGCAGCCGCCAACACCGAAAACGGATTTGTAAGCCTTTTTGACGATATATTTTCCCCTCGTTTGCTTTCGCGCTTATATATAATAAAAGGAGGACCCGGCACGGGCAAATCCACCCTTATGAGGAGCATAGCCGAAAAAGCGAGCGAAAAAGGGCTTGATGTGGAATACTATTATTGCTCCGCGGACACGGACTCGCTCGATGGTATAAAGATATTGCCGCTCGGAGTCGCCGTTATAGACGGCACGGCGCCGCATACGAAAGACCCTCGCTATCCGGGAGCCGTCGATACGATAATAGACCTCGGCGAGCATTTCAAAACGGAAAAGCTCATCAAAAACAGGGAAAATATAATTGAGCTTACCGATCGTTGTTCTGCTTATTATGCTTCGGCAAAGAGGTTTTTGCACGCAGCAGGCGAGATGGAAAGAGCAAAGAGGGAGACGGCACTTTCCGCATTTGACGATGCGAAAGCAAAAAGGGTGGCATTGCGTATGCTCGGCAGGGCTTGCGCCGAAAAGGGCAATATCAGCGAAAGATATATAAGTGCGCTCGGTGTTCACGGCAAGTGCCGCCTTGATACGGCGGAGAATGAAGCAAAACGCACGATAAAAGTTATCGGCAGATACGGCTTTCCGATGCTTTTTCTCGATGTGATGGCGCAGGCGGCGCGCGAGCTTGGCTTATCGGCGCAGAGATATCCTTTTGTGTTGTCGCGCGAGCGCACGGAAGCGTTAATGGTCGGTAATACTCTTTTTGCCGTGCGTGATGAGGAAAGCGACGATAACGGCGATATCGTAAACACTTATCGCTTTGTGGACAGAGAAGCGCTCGCCCTCGTGCGAAGCAAGCTGAGGTTTACGGAAAAATGCATCTCGGCGCTCGTTGACGGCGCACTCGAAAGCCTTTCCAAAATGGGCAAGACGCACGATGAACTTGAATCGTATTATATCTTTGCGATGGATTTCGAAAAGAACGAAAAAATAAAAAACAAGCTCATATCCGAGATTTTCGGCGGTCTTTAACGACAAAAAATACGAATAAGGTTGAAAATTGAACTTTTGTATGATAATATAAAAACATATATAAGGAAAAATGCCCGACGGCAAAACGTCGGGCAAAAAAACGGAGATAATAATGAAAAGAATACAAAAGATCATATCGTTATCGCTTGCTCTTATGACCGTGATGGTGTGCTTTTCGTCCTGCAAAAAGGAGAACGGACTTTACACTTGGTACGGCAAAAAGATAAATGTAGATAATGTTTTGAATGTAACGCTTGATATGGGCGACGGCGAACGCAACTTTACGGTATCGTTTGAAACATACAGGGCAATATTCCTCTATTATGCGGGTCAGGTGCCCGATGTTACCGAAGTAGGCGGAGAACCGCGCCAAACTACGGACGACGAAAAAACGGAGATCGCAAAAAAGATGTCCGATGAAGCTATCATCGGCTATTATGCCGCGCTCGAATGTGCAAAAGATGCGGGTGTCGATGTCGATGCTATCCTTTCGAAGGATTACGCAGACACATATAAAAACGCATACGGCGAAAACGGCGGAAAGCGTTACGATGAGATGCTCGAAAAGCTTGGTATGTCGGAGGAATATTTTATATTCAACTGCAAAAAGAGCGAGCTTGAAAAAGCGCTCAAAGCTTCTGTTTCTTCCGATATAGTGGAATATACGGAAAGAAACTATTACCATTATAAAAAGATACTCATAACATATGATATCACGGAAGACGGCTCGAGAGAAAAAGCTCTTGCGGAAGCGCAGAGCGTTATTGCGGCTCTTGATTCGGGCGAGGATTTCAACACGTTTGTGGAAAAATACGCAAGCGATCTTTACGAAAGTGAAAGATATATCGATATCAACGGAAATATCGTAGGCGGAAAAACGCTCACGGGCGAAACGCTCGAAACGGTAAAAATGCTCGCTATCGGAGAGCACAGCGGCATCATCGAGGAGATAGAGAGCAACAAAAAGGGCGGCTTTGTCATCCTCAAGAAAGAGGGGATAGACCTTGCTTTCCTTTGCGGTCCCTCCGCGGAAGCGGCGAAGATGTATGCTTACCAAAGCGCCGCCTCCAACGCGGAATATACGCCCCATTCACTCGCATTTGCAACGCTCTTGGATGCTTACAAGCAAAATCTGGCTGTTAAGCCTGTTGACGAAAAGATCTATTCGCGCATAGCGGTAGACACTTTATATTGAGGTGAAGGAAAATGAAGATATCTCTTATTATACCTATGTATAACGAAAAATCCATAGTAAACAATGCGCTCGATACGTTCGGAAGCTATATGAAAGAACGCTTTGCGGATTGGGAACTTATATTTGTGGATGATGGTTCCGCGGACGGTTGCGGAGAAGTTATCGAAAAAGCGAGCGCTTCCGACGAACGCATAAAACTCATCTCTTATCAGCCCAATCGCGGCAAGGGCTATGCTGTGCGCCAAGGAATGTTGGCGGCAACAGGCGACATCGCCGTTTTCACGGACTGCGACAACGCTTACGGCACGGATGTTATCGGCAAGATATATGATATGTTCGAAAAGAGCGAGGCGGATGTTATCGTCGGCTCTCGCAATATGGATAAAACAGGCTATGACGGATACACTCTCATAAGAAAAGTTGCTTCCAAGACATACATAAAAGTGATAAACCTTATCGCAGGCTTCGGCAAATACGGCTTGACAGATTCGCAGTGCGGCTTCAAGGGCTTCCGCAATAACGCGGCAAAGAAGATATTCTCCAAATGCGAAGTTGAAAGATTCGCTTTCGACCTCGAAACTATCATGATAGCAGGCAAATTCGGATTTAAATTTGACCAGATGCCCGTGAAAATAATCAATCACAGAGAATCTAAAGTCAATGTTTTCAAAGATTCTTTCAAAATGCTCTCCGACGTGAAGAAGATGAAAAAAAGAATCAAAAATATTGATGTGAAATAAATAAAAACGACCTTGTTTACAAGGTCGTTTTTTGTATGCAGGATGATTTACCATATAATATGGAAGCTATTTTTCTGTGTATAATTCGTCATAATACCATTTAGCAGGATTTTCATAGATATATTCGGCTATCTCTTCATAATCTGCTTTTCCACGGATTATATGTTCATAAAAAGATGTTTGAAATGATTTTTTGTTAAATCCTCTCATTTTACATTCTCTTGTTGATAATGATTTATATGCACAAACTATATCAGTTATTGTAGGGCGGGGGCTTGCTCCCACCGCATTTTTTAAAATAAAAATAATATGAATATGATTGGGCATAATGACATATCTATCCACAGTAAGACAAGGATAACGCTTTTCAAGCAAGAGCAGCTGTTCTTCTGCACTCTTTTCCAAATTGCACAATCGATATGGATTTTTACCAAAAGTTCTTTTGCCTGTTTTCATGCAAGAAACAAACCCTTTTGAGCAAAAGTTCTTTTGCCTACTTTTCTTACAAGAAAAGTACGGTCAAGAAAAGTAGGAGAGGATGAATTTAGCGCTCACTTGCGCGTCGTCGTACATGGAATTGCCCTCGTGGCGAAGTGCAAAGTTATCATCTACGGCGATGATGTCTGTCTTGATGCCGTCAAGCATATTGCGGCGTTCCATCTCGTCGGAAATGCTCATGCCCATACCGCCTGTTCGGATATCTTCTTCGAGGAATACTATGTGCTTCACTTTTTTGGGGAGGAGCGAGGCGATGTTGTTTGCACATTCGCCGAAAGGTTTCACTTTTTCGAGAAGTATTATGCCGATGCGCTTGCCTTTGGCAAGAAGTTCGTCGCGGACTTTGAGCGCTTCGAGAACGATCACGCCGTCTGTAATGATGACCTCTTCGATGTCGCTCTGCTTGTCGAAATTCGCAACAGCACTGAGTTTTGCTCTGTTGCTCTGTTCGGGAGAGTAAAACTCTTTCAAAACAAGACTGCTTTCGCAACCTCTGGGGTAGCGGATAGCCGCAGGAGCATCGAGAGCCAAGCTCTCTTCAAGCGCTTTTTCAAGCGTTGCTTGCGTTATGGGCGTGTATATGGTCATGTTCGGCACGGTGGAAAGGAATGCTGTGTCGAATATGCCGTGGTGCGTTGCGCCGTCGGAGGGGTTGAGCCCTGCACGGTCTATGCAGATGGTTACGGGAAGTTTCTGCAACGCAACATCGTGGATGATGTTGTCATAGCTTCGTTGCAGGAAGGAGGAGTATATCGCCGCAACGGGGCGCATACCGTTTGCCGCCAAGCCTGCCGCAAATGTTACAGCGTGTTCTTCAGCTATGCCGACATCGAAAAATCTTTCTTTGTGCTTGTCCTTGAAGGGATTAAGACCTGTGCCGTCGCACATGGCGGCGGTTATGGCGCAGATGCGCTCGTCTTTGTCTGCCATAGCGGAAAGCTTTTCACCCATTACATCGGAGAAGCATTTGCTTTCGGGTTTTTTGCTGTTCGCGGGGGATATGCCGTGGTAATAGCAAGGTTCTTGCTCCGCAGGAAGGTAGCCTTTGCCTTTTTTTGTTCTGACATGGACCAAAACGCTCTCGCCGAGCTTTTTGGCTTCGCTCAAGAGCTTTTCCGTCGCTTCGAAATCGTTGCCGTCTACCGGTCCGAGATAGGTAAGTCCCATGTTCTCAAAATAGTTGGATCCGTAGAGAGCATTTTTCAAACTTTGTTTTGTGCGGCGAACGATGCGGAAAAGTCCGTTTCCGATGAGCGGTATCTTGCGAAGAACTGCACCTGTCGCTTTTTTTGTGCGGAAATATGACGATTTTATGCGGAGTTTTGCGATGTGCTCCGCAAATCTGCCGATGTTTTTAGAGATGGATATCTCGTTTTCGTTGAGTATTATTATAAGGTTGAGATCTTTGCTGCAATTATTGAGCGCTTCGTGTATCATGCCGCCCGTGTAGGCGCCGTCGCCGAGAATAACGACTGTGTAAGCATCATCGCCCTTGAGTTTGTCCGATTCCGCAAAACCCAAGCCTGCGGAAAGTGATGTGGAGCTATGACCGGTGCCGAAAGCATCATATTCGCTTTCTTCGCGCTTTGTAAATCCCGATATGCCGCCGGGTTTGCGGAGCGTGTCCATGCGGTCGAATCTACCCGTGAGCATCTTGTGAACATAGCTTTGATGACCTACGTCGAATATTATGTGGTCGCGCGGAGAATCAAAAACGCGGTGGATAGCCATGGAAAGTTCCACTACGCCGAGGTTGGAGGCAAGATGACCGCCGTTTTCCGTTACTCGAGAGATAAGATCCTCTCTTATCTCCTTTGCAAGGACAGGCATGGCGTCGTCTGGCAATGCTTTAAGCTCGCTCGGAGAGTTTATTTTTCCGAGGTATATATATTTACTAGAATTATTCAAAATAAATCTCCTTAAAAAGACTGTTTATCTTATATTATATCACAAAAAATCGAATAATGAAAGTATATTATTAAAAATATCCCTCTTGCGCTGTTGTTATATGTATGATAAAATGATTATAGTTTAGTTTCGGAAAACATAAAAAATACTTTGTGCAAAATGAAGGTATAATAATATGAAAAAAATTGCAATTTTCGGCTCCACAGGCTCAATAGGGGCAAGCACTCTTGCGGTCATCCGCGAAAACCCCGATGATTTTCACGCGGTAACGCTCGTTGCAGGCAGAAATATAGAAAAGCTCATCTCTCAGATAGAGGAGTTCAGACCCGAGAACGTGTATATCACGAGTAAGGAGAACGCAGAAAAAATTTCCGCGCTCTATCCGCATCTGAACGTGTATTACGGCGATGACGGCATGGAAGAGATATCGCTCCGCACAGATTTTGATATAGCTGTTTCGGCGCTCGTCGGTGTAGCCGGACTTTCCCCCACATATAATATGATAAAAAACGGCAAGACCGTTGCTTTGGCAAACAAGGAAGTGCTTGTGGCGGGCGGCGAACTTATTATGAATACGGCAAAAGAGAGCGGAGCAACGCTCCTCACGGTGGACAGCGAGCACAGCGCTATCATGCAGTGCTTGCGCGGCGAGGAAGAAAACAAGATAGACAAGATATTGCTCACGGCTTCGGGCGGTCCCTTTTTCGATAAAGAGATAAGCGACGATATCACGGCGGAGCAAGCGCTCGCGCATCCGACATGGAGCATGGGACCCAAGGTTACGATAGATTCTTCGACGATGATGAACAAGGGCTTTGAGATAATCGAGGCAAAGTGGCTCTTCGGTGTTGAAGCGGAGCAGATAGAGGTAGTAGTTCACAGAAAGAGCCTCGTTCACTCAATGGTGCAGTTTGCGGACGGCACGATAATGGCGAATATCGGACCCAAATCCATGCAGATACCGATAGCGTACGCGCTTAACTACCCCAAAAGACTCAAAAACAATATCGAAAAATTAAATCTTTTCGATATCTATGACCTTAAATTTGAAAAGCCCGACCTTGAAAAATTCCCCTGCTTGCGCTTGGCTTATCAGGCGATAGCAAAGGGACATAGTGCGCAAGTCGTGCTCAATGCCGCAAACGAAGTGCTCGTTGCTGCATTCCTCAAGGGCGAGATAAAATATACGGATATCCCCAAGGGCATAGAGAAGATGCTCGCACATTACCCTGCGCGCAAGCTTTCAAGCGTTGCGGAGATACTCGCGTTTGATGCCGAGGTAAAAGCGGCTACGAGCGAGCTTATAAAGAAATAATGAAGCAAAAACAGCATATCGACCGTGAGAAGTCGATATGCTGTCTTATTTTTTGCAAAAAACAGCTCCTCCGAAAAGGAGGAGCCGTAAGACTGTATATTATTGTTTTATCAATACATACCGCCCATGCCTGCGCCTGCGGCAGCAGCTGCAGCAGCATCAGCTTTGGGATCGGGTTTGTCAGCAACAACTGCTTCTGTTGTAAGAA
>CAZERM010000043.1:0-13289 GCA_964514555.1 uncultured Lachnospiraceae bacterium
CAAGTGGAGATGGTGGACGGTGTGGGGTAGAAGTCCTGCACCTGCTCGGGCATATAGCCGATATCGCGCAGATATTCCGCAAGTTCTATCGCTTCCTTGAGCGATGATCCGGGGTGAGACGACATGAGGTAAGGCACAACATACTGTTTCATGCCGAGCTGTTCGTTCACCTTTTTATATTTATCGATAAATGAGCGGTAAACGCTGTTTTGCGGCTTGCCCATGAGCGAAAGGACCTTATCCGAAACGTGTTCGGGTGCTACTTTGAGCTGACCGCTTACGTGATATTGGCAAAGCTCTTTGATGAACGTATCGTCTTTATCAGCCATAACATAGTCAAAGCGTATGCCCGAACGGATGAACACCTTTTTAACTTTCGGAATAGCGCGAAGCTTGCGTAAAAGCTCGATATAGTCCTTATGGCTGACTTTCATATTGGGGCAGGGCTTGGGGAAAAGGCACTGGCGGTTTTTGCAAACGCCTTTTTCAAGCTGTTTGTCGCAGGCAGGCTTGCGGAAGTTGGCGCTGGGGCCGCCTACGTCGTGGATATATCCCTTGAAATCGGGTTCGTGAGTCATCTTTTCCGCCTCTATGAGCAAAGACTGATGACTGCGCGATTGGATGATTCGTCCTTGATGGAATGTGAGCGCACAGAAACTGCAACCGCCGAAACAACCACGGCAGCTTGCCAGGCTGAATTTTACCTCTTGTATAGCGGGAACACCGCCCAATTTTTCATATGAGGGGTGATATGTACGCATATACGGCAAGCTGTAAACTCTGTCCATCTCTGCTTCCGAAAGGGGCTTTGCGGGAGGGTTCTGTACGATATATCTGCCGCCGTCATAAGGTTCTACAAGTCTTTTTCCCGTGAAAGGGTCTGTGTTGCAATACTGCGTATAGAAGCTCTTTGCGTAATTCATTTTGTTTGCTTTAAGCTCGTCATAAGAGGGGAGAAGCTCATAATCGTAAACATCCTCAAGCTTCTTTGTCTTATAAACTGTGCCGTCTATGAACGTGATATCGTTTATATCAAGGCCGCTGTTGAGTGCATCCGCTATTTCTACCATGCTGCGCTCGCCCATGCCGTAGGCGATAAGGTTTGCCTGTGAATCGAGCAAGATGCTTCGCTTAAGGCTGTCTGACCAATAATCGTAATGTGCAAGGCGGCGAAGGCTGGCTTCAATACCGCCGATGATTATTGGCACATCCTTGTATGTGTGGTTCTACAAGTCTTTTTCCCGTGAAAGGGTCTGTGTTGCAATACTGCGTATAGAAGCTCTTTGCGTAATTCATTTTGTTTGCTTTAAGCTCGTCATAAGAGGGGAGAAGCTCATAATCGTAAACATCCTCAAGCTTCTTTGTCTTATAAACTGTGCCGTCTATGAACGTGATATCGTTTATATCAAGGCCGCTGTTGAGTGCATCCGCTATTTCTACCATGCTGCGCTCGCCCATGCCGTAGGCGATAAGGTTTGCCTGTGAATCGAGCAAGATGCTTCGCTTAAGGCTGTCTGACCAATAATCGTAATGTGCAAGGCGGCGAAGGCTGGCTTCAATACCGCCGATGATTATTGGCACATCCTTGTATGTGTGGCGGATGAGGTTGCAATATACGACCGTTGCGTAATCGGGGCGTTTGCCGATGACACCGCCGGGTGTGAAAGCATCCGTCGAACGTCTCTTTTTGGAAACGGAGTAATGGTTTACCATTGAGTCCATATTACCGCCCGAAACAAGGAAGCCCAAACGCGGTCTTCCGAAAACATTGATGCTCTGGTCATCTTTCCAATCGGGCTGGGCGATGATGCCTATCTTGTAGCCGTTTGCTTCAAGCACACGGCTTATTATAGCGGGACCAAAGGAAGAATGATCTACGTAAGCGTCTGCCGTGATAAAGGCAAAATCCACCTGATCCCAACCACGTGCGAGCATATCTTCTTTTGAAATGGGGAGAAAATCTTTCATTTGTTACCTCGTGTAAAAAATACGTGCTTTCGCCGAAGAAAGCCGTGAACTTATTTTTATGTATTGTTTTTGCGAAACGATGTCATATGCCCAAGAAGTAAAATCCGTTATATTGCTCTTTGGCTTTGTAAAGCCACGTCAAAAGGATATCACATTCGAAAGGGCGGCTTTTTCTATCATTTTTATAATCGCATCTGTTTTTTCGCGCGTGTAATAATTAAAACCGAAAGAGCAGAATTTGCTCAAGTCTTTTTGCTTTTGAGAAATATCTATAAACAAAATATCACCTTGCGAAAATACATATATACCTATTTTATCATATATGCGCGATATAGTCAATTAAAAGAAAAAAACAGACGGTCATAAAACCGTCTGTTTTGTATCCAAATAATCTTAAATTACTTGATTTCGATTTCTGCGCCAGCAGCTTCGAGAGCAGCTTTGATCTTGTCTGCTTCGTCTTTAGCAACTGCTTCTTTGATTGTCTTAGGAGCAGATTCAACGAGTTCTTTAGCTTCTTTGAGGCCGAGACCGAGAAGTTCACGAACAGCTTTGATAACGTCGAGTTTCTTAGCGCCGAAGCTCTTAAGTTCAACGTCGAATTCTGTCTTTTCTTCAGCAGCAGCTGCAGCGGGAGCAGCAGCACCAGCAACTGCAACGGGAGCAGCGGATACGCCGAATTCTTCTTCGAGAGCCTTAACAAGGTCTGCTACTTCAAGTATTGTGAGAGATTTGATTTCATCAAGTATAGCTGTGATTTTTTCGCTAGCCATTTTAATTATCCTCCGTAGTGATTTAATAATAATAAATTTGATTTGTTACGCGAGATTACGCGTTTTCTGTTTCGTTCTGCTTATCAACGTAAGCCTGAAGAACGTAAGCAAGACCATAGAGGGAAGACTGCAAGCTTCCGAGTACCTTGCCGATGAGGACTTCCTTGGAGGGAAGTTTTGCGAGCTGTTCAACGCCGTCTTTGTCGAGGATCTTACCGTCAACAAAACCAGCCTTGATTTCGAAAGATTCGATCTTTTCAGCATATTTGCTGATAATTTTAGCTGCTGCAACGGGATCTGTGTCGCTTGTTGCAACTGCTGTCATACCTTCGAGAACACCTGTGAGGCTTTCGAAACCGGAATTTTCGCAAGCTCTTTTGATAAGAGTGTTTTTAATTACGGAATAGTTTACACCTGCGGCTGAGAGCTCTTTTCTGAGAGCTGTGTCGTTCTCGACTGTGATGCCTGCGTAGTTTACGATAACACACGCCTGTGCGTTTTTGAGTTTATCAGAAAGATCGTTAACGATCTGCTGTTTTCTTTCAACAACCTGTGCGCTAGGCATTTTTTCACCACCCTTCTAAAAAATAAAAAGCTAAGCTTTTTTTCGTGCGATAGGGCACAAAATAAAAAGTCTTTCCGCAACCCAAAGGCGCAGAAAGACAGAAAAAATTCATTTTCAATCTCCTCGGCAGGATAAGCTTCGCTTTTACATAAACCTGCTGTCTTCGGATTACCTAAGTATCATATCACATTTGCTTCGAAATGTCAATAGATTTTTTATGTTTTTTTAAAAAGAAACGAATATTTTTTGAAAATTTTGCGGAGATATTATTTTCCCACGCAGAATTTATGGAATATATGGTCAACGACATCGACAGAAACTTCTCTGCCGTCAAGCTCGGAGATAGCGGAAGCGGCACGTTCAAGCTCCGTACCTGCGATATCATCGCCGAAAGCGGAGAGTGCATATTTTGCGGAGATGACGGAAGCAAGGCAATCGCAAACGGCGCTGTATTGGCGAGCGTTCGTGAGTATCTCTTCGCCCGAGTTTTCAATATCTCCGCTGATGAATTTGCTTTCTATCGCATCGGAAAGGAGCTGTCTGTCGCCCTGCTTTGCGGAAAGAGTGAGAGTTTCGAATCCCGAGAAAAGTTCTTCGCCAAAGCATTTTTCTTTGTCGGATTTATTGAGTATGACGAGGACTGTCTTTCCGTTTTCTTTTGCATCGTCGATAAGGTCGAGCACTTCTTTGTCCTCTTCGTCAAAGGGGCGAGATGTGTCGAAAACGGCGAGGATAAGCTCGGAATTTTCTATCTCCTTGCGAGAGCGTTCAACGCCGATTTGCTCAACGACATCCGCGGTCTCGTGTATGCCTGCCGTATCGGAAAGGCGGAGCAATGCGCTGCCGCATACTACCGTTTCGGAGATAACGTCGCGCGTTGTACCTGCAACATCGGTAACGATAGCTCTTTCGTTTTCGGCAAGAAGGTTGAGTATGGTAGATTTACCCGTGTTGGGCTTGCCGCAGATGACCGTGGGAATGCCTTCGCAAACGGCATGACCCGTGCGGTACGAATTTTTGAGCTTATCAAGCTCTGTGATGATGCCGTCCATGGCGCTTTCCATCTCCTCGTGAGTCATCTTTTCGAGGTCCTCGTCCGGGAAATCGATTATAGCGTATATATTGCCGACAACGGCTGTTATATCATTGTAAAGCTTTTCTGTTTTCTTTGTGAGCTTGCCCGAAACGCCCTGCTGTGCAAGAGAGAGCGCCGCGTTCGTCTTTGCGTCTATCATGCCGATGACGGATTCCGCTTCTGTAAGAGAGAGCTTGCCTGCGGAAAAAGCGCGACGAGTAAATTCGCCGGGACCTGCCTGAACGGCTCCTGCGGAAAAAGCAGCGGAAAGAATGTTCTGCGTGAGCAAGATACCGCCGTGGCAACTTATCTCCACAACATTTTCACCTGTGTAAGATCTGGGTGCGCGGAAAATAGTGATGAGGGATTCATCCAAAGTTTTGCCGTCGGGAGATCTAACATCGGCGAGGAAAACGGAATTTGCTTTTATTTCGTCAAAGCTTTTTTTGCTCTTCGGGAAGATGAATCTTTCCGCAATGGAAAAAGCATCGTCGCCCGAGATGCGAATGACTGCCACACCGCCTTTTCCGTGCGGAGTGGATATTGCGGCGATGGTGTCTGAAAACATCGTATACATAAAAAATACCTTTCTTAACTTTTGAAAAGTTATCGTTTTTTATCCTGATAGCTAAAATAAAGCAGGCGCACCGAAAGGTGCGCCCTGTTGCTTATTTCTTATCGTCTTCGCTCTGTGCTGTGTTGTTGATAGTGCTGCCGAATTCCTTGAGGCGTGCAAAGTAGCTGTCAAGGTCTTTTGCTTTTTCTATCTTGCGAGGCGCAGGACGGGGCGCGTCATTGTTGCGACGGGGACGGGGAGTATATTCTCTCTTTTCCGTGCTGTTTTCACGCTTTTCGCTTGTTTCCTTTGTTTCTTTGTTTTCTTTTGCAAAGGATTCGCCGGAGGCGCGGTCGCCCTTATCGTTGAATTTTTTAGATGTGTTTTTGTTGTTGAAGTGGCGTTTGCCGTTGTTCTTGTGCTCGTATTTGTAAGCGGAAGTGGGTTTTTCGCCGCCTTCGGGGAAGAGGATGACGCGGCGGTTGCCTTCGGAGCCTACGGAGTTTGTGGAAACACCTGCTATATTCTGCACTTCGGCGTGAATGATGCGGCGTTCGTAAGCATTCATAGGTTCGAGAACGATGTTTCTGCCTGTCTTTTTAACCTTTTCTGCCATGTGTTTAGCGAGCTTTTTGAGAGTTTCTTCTCTCTTTTCGCGGTAATTTTCGATGTCAACGGAGATACGAGTATATTTGCGTTCGTCCGTTTCCTTTTTATTTGCCGCGAGGTTTATAAGATACTGAAGAGAATCGAGAGTATCGCCGTGATGACCGATGAGAGTGCCTGCACCCTCGCCGGAGATGGAAAGGAGCGCTTCGCCGTTGCCGTCGTCGTGGATAGTAACGGTCGCGTCGAGTTCCATATCTTTTATAAGAGTTTCAGCAAAGCTTCTTGCGGCTTCAAGGGGTTTGAAAACGTAAGTAACTTTAACTTTTGCAAGAGTTGCGCCGATGCCGAAGAAGCCTTTTTTAGCTTCTTCCAAAACTTCTACTTCAAGAGAATCAGCGGCAACGCCAAGCTCTTCAGCGGCGAGCTTGATAGCTTCTTCTGTGCTTTTAGCTGTTTTTATAAGTTCTTGTTTCATCTGTGAAAGTCCTTCTTATTTGTCTTCTTTGTCTTTCATATCTGCTTTTCCGAAGAGTTTTTTCTTATTATCGGAAACCGCATCGCTGTTATTTTCGGCTGTTTCTTCCGTTTTTTCTTTATCGTAAATGGAAACGTATTCGCCAAGGTCCTCCTCAACTTCTTCGTCGGAGAAGTCGATGCTGTGCAAGGAGCGGATGGGACCGCGGTTTGCGCTTGCCGCAGGAGCGTGTTTGGGCGCTTTGCCTGCCATCTCTTTTTCGGCAGCTTTGATATCTTCTTCCGTGCAAGCGGGAAGGGGCATGGTCTTGCTCAAGATGATAGACTGAGCAACGCCGAGGATGTTGTTGAACATCCAGTAGATACCGATAGCGGCGGGAACGGAGAATGAGATCCTCAACTTCTTCGTCGGAGAAGTCGATGCTGTGCAAGGAGCGGATGGGACCGCGGTTTGCGCTTGCCGCAGGAGCGTGTTTGGGCGCTTTGCCTGCCATCTCTTTTTCGGCAGCTTTGATATCTTCTTCCGTGCAAGCGGGAAGGGGCATGGTCTTGCTCAAGATGATAGACTGAGCAACGCCGAGGATGTTGTTGAACATCCAGTAGATACCGATAGCGGCGGGAACGGAGAATGAGATCCACGTTGTGAGCAAAGGCATCATGATATCCATCATGATCAAAGAAGCCTTAGACTGCTTTGTCTGCTCTGCCATACCGGGCTGGTATGTGAACTTTCTCTGTATCTTCATAGCGAAGAACTGGAACACGAATGTAAGGATCGGAACGATGATGAGGATGCTTGTCCATGAGGGGTTTGCGGAAAGGTCGAAGATACCCATGGAAAATTCGGGGATATCGGCGAAGTTTACTGCTTCAAGACCTGCTTCCGTAAGACCTGCGTTGATAGCATCGTACTTATCGGGAGTGATAAACTGGATAAGGCTGATATCTCTGCCGCTCTGGATGGTTTGACCGAGAGTGGTTGCGATGTTGTTGATCTGTTCAACGGACCAATCGCAGATATATTTAAGGGGATTGATGATAACATTGTAAAGAATGATAAGGATAGGGAACTGGATCAAAAGGGGAAGGCAACCGGACATAGGGCTGTAGCCTTCTGTTTCGTAAAGACGCATGATCTCGTTCTGCATCTCCTGCTGTGTCTTCTGGTCGTTGCGTCCTCTGTATTTTTTGCGAATAGCCATTTCTTTGGGGCGCATTTTCGCTTGCTTGATGGATGTTTTCTGCTGTTTGATTGCAAAAGGTATAAGAATGAGCTTAACGAGCAAGGCGAAAAGGAAAAGACCGAAAAGATAATATCCGCCTGTGATGTTTGAGAAGAATGAGAGTATCATTCCGAAAAATTTATATATGGCGTTCATTTATTTTTGTTTTCTCCTTCATTATTTGGAGCGGAAGAGCCGCTGTCCTTGTGCTTTTTCGGGTTCAACGGAACAGGGTCATAGCCGCCTTTGCAAAATGGTTGGCACCGTAAGATACGCGTGAAAGCGAGCCAAAAACCGCGAAAAAATCCCCATTCCGTAAACGCATCTATTGCATATTGAGAGCAAGTCGGCGTGAAGCGGCAACACGGGGGTTTAAGCGGCGAGATGTATTTTCTGTAAAGCTTTATAAGCCAAATACAAATATGCTTCATGATCTTTCGGTGTCTGTTAAGATAAGCCCGAGCTTTTTAAAAGCAAAAACAAGGTCCTTGTAAACATCCTGCGTTTTGGCAGTCGTCGCTTCATTGCGAGCAACGATGACAACGAGGAAGCCTTTTTTGATATTGTTTTCTTTTTCGAGCTGCTGATAAGCTGCGCGGAGAATCCTTCGTGTTCTCGTACGCACGACCGCATGACCGAGCTTTTTCGTAACGGTAAGACCGACACGGTTTATTCTCTGTTTCTGCGGATTTTCGCGCGCAAGGCGCGAAGCACGGTAATCGTTCAATACATATACCGCGATATGCTTGCAAAATATTTTCTGTCCTCTTGCGTAGACTTTTCTGAAAAGATGATCTTCGGAAATGGCGATGTTTTTCACACAGTTTCCCCACTTTTGTTTGTTTTCCGCGTGCTGTCCGTCCGAAACAGAGCGGTAAGGGCGAAAATTTCGCCGGATAAAAAATCAAAGCCTATGATATACAACACAGGCTTTGCGTTTCTTGTATTTGCTTTTTTCGCAAATCAATAGGAGAGTCTTGCTCTGCCTTTTGCACGTCTTCTCTTCAAAACTTTGCGACCGTTGGCGGTACTCATTCTTTTTCTGAAGCCGTGTTCTTTCTGTCTCTGAAGCTTCTTGGGCTGGTATGTTCTAAGCATTTGTTTTCGCACCTCCTTAATTAACGACCGGCTGCCGCCGGACGACGGTATGCCGCTTATAATTTACAAAGTATATTATACACATAAAAAGGGTGAATTGTCAAGTAGATTTTGATTTTTTACTTCCGTTATGACTAAAAAACACGCGATTTTTTTGTAAAATATAGCATATTGAGCGGTAAGCGAAGGCTAATCAGCCGTTTTTTCGTCAAAATTCGATCTCATCGATGATGCCAAGGTCATGGCAAAGACGAGAGAGAACGTATTTATCTCTGATATCTTTCGTTGCTTTGAATGTTACGGGGAGGTCTTTTTCGTCAAGACCGATCTCGCTTACTTTGAGGGGGGAGCCTATCTTGATGAGGAGTGCTTCTATCTCGTCGGCGTGGGGAACCTCTTCGTTGATGATGCTGAGTATCTCATCCCAATGAGAGATAATGACCTCAAGGCGAGCCTTGTGAGCTTCAACATCATATTTGTGTTCTTTTTCTTCAAGGGCGATCATAGCTTTTGCGCCCGTGCCGAGGTAAGCGGAAAGCTCTTTCTTCCAAGCTTCGTAATCAAAGCTTGCGTTGAAATCGAGCGCTTTTTCTCTGTCGGGTGTGAGAGTTCTCACTTTATCGTAGATGCGAGCCGCAAGAAGTGTGCCGATGGCGCACTGGATGCCGTGGAAGTCAACGGGTGTACCGAATTCAAGACCGCGCATATCCCAAACGTGAGAGAAATAATGCTCAACGCCCGAAGCAGGACGGGAAAGACCCGCAAATTTCATGGCAACACCGCCGATAACAAGACCTTCGAAAACGGCTTTAACGGCGTCTTCGTCGCGTTTGAGCAAGCCGTCTGCGTTGTCCGTGCATTTTTTGAGTGCACTTCTAACGAGTTCCGCAACGTATTCGCAGTAATATTCGCCTGTGATAATGTGGGAGATGCGCCATTCGCAAATACTGATGTATTTAGCGACCATATCGCCAAGACCCGATGTGAGCATTCTGAGAGGTGCGTTTTTGAGGATATCGATATCGCCGATGATAACGTCGGCGCATTTGGAGTTGAGGGAAACTTTCAAACCGTCCATCTCCATAGAGGAGCTTGCGGAAGCGTAGCCGTCCATAGAGGGGGCTGTGCCGACGATTATGTATTTGTTGTTTGTTGTGTTTGCGAGTATCTTGCCGATATCGTTGATAACACCTGAACCTACCGCAACGATGATGTCGCAGGATGTGTCATAGTGCATCACTGCGGCGCCAACGGAATGTTCGTTGGGTTTAACTTCGCCTTCGCAATCGAAAACGAATTTTTTGTAAGTGATGCCGTTTTCGTCGAAGAGAGCAGCAACCTTTTCGCCTGCGGCTTTATATGTGTTTTTGTCCGCGAGGATGAAAGCTTTCTTTTTGCCGTAGTTTTTGATGATATCGGGGAGTTTATTTATAGCGCCTTTTTCGATGATAACTTCATCGATGGGTGCCGTATGCGCTTTTCCGCAAGCGCAGTTTTCTTTTATGCCTAAGTTAAAAGTTGAAAGATCCATGATTTTTCCTTTCAAAAAATAAATATTTTACAATATTATTTTACCGCTGTTTTTTTATATTGTCAATGTTATTATTTTTTCGCTTTGCTTTGTATGCGAGAAAAGCTCGCAAAAAGTGAATCATTGCTGATTTAACCTTATAAGGTAATACCTCATCCGTCAGCCTTCGGCTGCCATCTTCTCCCACCGGAGAAGGCTTGCGTCAGGAGCAAGCCCCTGCCCTACACATTCATTTGTATTGACATCCGTAGGGGCGACCGATGGTCGCCCGATCGCATCAGCCTGCGTTTATAAACTGTTGTTTGGCGGCTTCTATCTTCTGAGTTTCCGCTTGCTCGGAGGGATACCAACCCTTTTCCGCCATCTTGTTGTACATCTGATTTTGAAGTGTGAGCATATCATTGAGGGCGCATTTGAACGTAGTGTGTACATTCTGCGTTGCGGATTCTATCGTGCCGTGCATCATAAGATCGCACATTCCTTTTATATTGCCGAGTACGGCGGACATCATTATCTTATCTTCCATGGTTGCCTCCTTAATTTAATAAAGAATAAAATTTTGCAAATACTTCGCCTTGCTTTGAGCAGATATCTTGGAGCAGATTGCGAAGAACGGGATCCTGTGTTTGCGAAGCGATATCGCAACAATATTTTTTCATGGCATCTGCATGGCAGAGCGCATCTTTGATATATAAAAGCTCTTTGGGGGACATTGCATAAAACCTCTTTTCTTTGTTGATATTGATATTATGACCCGAAAAAAGAGATATTATTTATATTTTTATTCGCCGTGTTGTTCACAATTTATACCTTGAAAAGCAAAATGAAAAATGGTATATTAAAATCAAAATGAACAAAAAACATTGGAGCATATACATGACTAACGGAAAAAACAAAAAAATGATACACGACCTCGTGAGCATCTCGCTTTTCACATCGTTGATAACGCTATGCTCATGGATAACGGTGCCGTTCGTCATACCGTTCACGCTCCAAACTTTTGCAATATTTTTGACTGTTGCTCTTTTGGGCGGCAAGCGCGGCACGATCGCGGTATGCTGTTACATATTGCTCGGCGCTTGCGGTCTGCCTGTGTTCTCTAATTTCAACAGCGGCGCTTCCGCTCTGCTCGGCACGACGGGCGGATATATCTCGGGCTTTATATTCATGGCGCTGGTCATGTGGACTTTCGAGGCGATATTCGGAAAAAATACAGTCGTGCTCGTGATATCGATGATATCGGGGCTTTTGGTGTGCTACGCTTTCGGCAGTCTTTGGTATATGTTCGTTTATATGAGGGATACGGGCGCCGTCGGCATAACGGCGGTGCTTGTGAAATGCGTTTTTCCGTATATCTTGCCCGATATTGCAAAGATGTTTTTGGCTGTGATAGTAAAAAAACGCTTGGAAAAGCATATAAGATAATTTATCCTATATAATATAAGGAGGATATCCGACGTTTTAAATTTGCTCGGATGAAGTTGAGATATGAACTTGAATGTTGTTAATAAGTTGGCAACGCTCGTTACCAATTTCATGGACACGAAAAAACCTACTGTCCCTGTTATAGAAACGCTTCCGCAAAAGCCCGATATATCTATATCCGTCGAAAAACAGAGTTTGGAGCGTGTCTCTCCGGAAAAGATGGGTGTTTCCTCCGTTGTTATAAAGGAATATATAGAAAAGATAAAAGCGGACAAAACGCTCAATATGCACAGCATCATGATATTGCGCGGCGATAAAGTCATATATGAATGTTGCTTCGGCGGTCATGACATAACCGTGCCGAAGATGACTTTTTCCGCTTGCAAGAGCATAACATCTATCGCGATAGGTATGCTCATAGATGACGGTAAGCTCTCCCTTTCGGATCGCGCGGTCGATTTTTTTGATGATATAAACCTCATCGGCAGGCTCAGAACAGAGGATATCACAGTGCGCGACTTGCTCACGATGAGAACAGGTGTCGTTTTCAACGAAGCGGAAGCCATGGTAACGACTAATTGGGTAAAAGCATATTTCGCTTCCGCATC
This sequence comes from uncultured Lachnospiraceae bacterium, assembly GCA_964514555.1. Lineage (GTDB taxonomy): Bacteria > Bacillota > Clostridia > Oscillospirales > CAG-272 > UMGS731. The sequence continues at coordinate 11,906 of CAZERM010000043.1, forward strand.
GAGCGGCAAAAGAGGCGAAACATTCGATTATAACAGCTTGAATACTTATATCCTTTCCGCTATCGTTTATAAAGTAAGCGGAAAGCACTTGATGGATTTTCTCTCGGAGCGACTTTTTGCGCCGCTCGGCATAACGGATGTTGCTTGGGAAAAATGCCCCATGGGTATAGAAAAAGGCGGTTGGGGTCTTTATATCCGCCCCGAGGATATGGCAAAGATAGGTGTGCTCGTTATGAACGGCGGCATTTGGAAAGGCAAACGAATCGTTTCTCGGCGCTATCTTACCGATGCAACAACGAAGCACGCTATCACTCCGCTTGATGCAGGCGCTTTTAACTACGGCTATCAGATATGGGTCGGCAGAGATACGGACACTTTCCTTTTCAACGGTATGCTCGGTCAAAACGTGCTTTGCTTCCGCAACAACGGCATTATAATCGTTTCCAATGCGGGCAACGGAGAGCTTTTCCAGCAGAGCAACTACTATGACCTTACGCTTTCCGCGTTCAACAAGGATTTCCCGGACGAGATATCGGTGAACAGAAGAAACGAGATATTGCTCGAAAGAGTAACAAAAAAACTCGTTTTCGGTGCAGGTCGTTTGCGTTTGCCCAACAAGAATCAGACATACGAAGAACTTGAGGCGCTTTTCCGCGGCACATTCCGCACGAACGACGAAAATGCGGCTTCGTTCGGTCTTATGCCTGCCATATTGCAGGTATCGCAGAACAACTATACAAAGGGCACGGAAAAGATAAGCTTTGAGCTTGACAAAGAAAACGATGTCATCAACATAAGCTTTAAAGAAAAAGACGAAAACCACGATTTCCGTGCGGGTCTTCTTCGCGGTGAGCGCTCAGAGCTTGTTTTCCACGGTGAAAAATTTGCTGTTTGCGCTTTTGCGCGTTACGCGCACGACGAGGATATGCGCCCTGTTGTGATAGTTAGAATAGATTTCATGGAAACACCGTGCTCGCGCATATTTAAGTTTTATTTTGACGGCGAAGATATGCTTTGCCGCGCTTCGGAAGCACCCGGTGCAGACTTTATATCAAAGAGCGCAAACGATATCTTGAATGAAGCTATCGAAAATAAATTTGTTTCGCTCATAGCGAGCAAGCTCGACAAGGATTATTTCAGATATAAATTTGAAAAAGTGCTTTCCCCAAACATAAATTTCAAGCGTGAAAATAAATAATACTTCCTTAATTATTTATATAATGTACAATAAAACAAAAAACGGCTGAGAGCGAAAAAGCTTTCAGCCGTTCTGTATTTTAATCGAATGATAATAAAAGATCCTGTTCCCTTGATGAGAACAGGATCCTGTGGTCGAGCGGAACTCTTAATATCCGAACTTTTTGCATAAGGCTGTATATCGGAT
>CAZERM010000044.1:0-6325 GCA_964514555.1 uncultured Lachnospiraceae bacterium
GAGCTTGCCTCACAGCTGATGAGATCGCGCAGAACGCAGACTTCTTCTGCTTCGGTACAAACGACCTTACACAGATGACATACGGCTTCTCCCGTGACGACGCAGGTAAGTTCCTTGACGCTTACTACGATGCTAAGATCTTCGAAAACGATCCCTTCGCTAAGCTCGACCAGACAGGTGTTGGTAAGCTCATGCAGATGGCTATCTCCCTCGGCAAACCCGTAAATCCCAACCTCCATATCGGTATTTGCGGCGAACACGGTGGCGACCCCACATCTGTTGAATTCTGCCACGCTATCGGCCTTGATTACGTTTCCTGCTCTCCTTTCCGTGTTCCGATTGCAAGACTTGCAGCGGCTCAGGCGGCTATCAAGGAAAGCAAATAATCGTAATAATCGATTTGTTTTTCAATCAGCTTAAACTGATATAAAGAAAGACCTTGCAAAAGTAATTTTGCAAGGTCTTTTGTTTTTTGTATGAAGATTAAGATCTTTGCTTTTTTATCTGAAATAAACTCTTTACCGCTTTTTCTTGTCTAAAGAAGTTATAGCCTTTTCTTGATCCACCAAAAAAGTCGGCAAAATAAGCAGAAAACTTCTTCTCTTAAACAAAAAAGCTCTCTTTTACAAGAGAGCTTTTTAATATCATATCACAATGCAAACTGCAATACGCAGAACGCCGCATATATAGCGAGCAATGTTATACCCTGCCAGCGTTTGAGCTTTTTGGTCGCAAGAGCGGGGATCGTAAGAAGTGCCATGCAGATGAGCATAAGCGGAATATCGAGAACGAGAGAAGCGTTCTGACCGAAGAGAAGATTACCAACGGGAACTTTGAAAGGAGCGAGTGTTACGGATACACCGGATACCAACACGAGGTTGAACACGTTCGCACCGATTACGTTGCCGATACCAAGAGAAGCATGACCTTTACGCAAAGATGTGATAGTTGTAATAAGTTCGGGCAAAGATGTGCCGAGAGCTACGAATGTCAAGGCAATAACCGTTTCGGGAACATGGAGTTCCTGCGCAATGAGCGTACCGTTATCTACCAAGAGGTCTGCACCTACTGCGATAACTGCGGCACCGACAACGAGAAGAACTATCTCGAGCCAGAATTTGCGAGGTTTAGCGGAAGCTTCTTCCTCTTCTTCTACTTCATCGGGGTTCTTGAATCCCTGACGAACATTGAGGATCATGTAAACAACGAACAAGCAAAGCATGATGATGCCGAGCCAACGGGGGAAATCGCCCAAGATGTATGCCGCCAAGCAATAGATAGCTGCGGAAGCAAAGAAGAAGATAACGGGCATCTTCATCGTTTTGATGTTTACTTTGCCGGGGTTGAACGCAACAGAGATAGCAGCGATGAGCGCTGTATTGCAAATGATGGAGCCGATGGCATTACCGTAAGCCATTGCGCTCTGACCATTCAACGCACCTGTTGTGGATACCATTACCTCAGGCAATGTAGTACCGATTGAAACGACCGTAGCGCCGACGATGATATCGGGCAAACGGAAACGACGTGCAATTCCTGTTGCACCGTCTACGAACCAGTCTCCGCCTTTAATGAGCAAGAGAAGTCCGACAATGAAAAGTATGATACTTTTTATCATATGTCCTCCTGTTTTTTTACGTGCCAAGGGTTGCGGCACAAAAATATAGGCTCGCGACAAAAAGAGCAAGCCATAAAATACAACCCTAAAATTATATCACAAAAGGATTTAGATGTCAACGATATAATATGTAATAAACGCTCGAAAAAGATAAAAAAGACGCGATGACCGCGTCTTTTTCTGCATTTTTATTCACTTGTGCCGTCAGCCGCAACCACAACCGCATCCGTTGCCGTTATTGCTGAAGCAAACTATAAGAAGCGCTATTATGATGATCCATATAAGGTTCTCGTTGTTAAAAAGATTGCAAAGACAGTTCATAAAGTCCTCCTGTATGGTATTGTCAGACGTTAATATCCGATATACCAAGATGTATTTTATAGAGAAGCTTCCTGCTTCTGATATAAGTATATGCACGACAAAAAATGCCGTGCATATATAGATCATCAACTTTTAAACCGTCAAAGATTTACGCTTTGAGCTTTTTGGATTTACCTATCGCAAAACCGATAACAAATGTAAACACCATAAATATAAGATCAACGTAAAGACCGAATATGCCTATCGCAAATACCTTATATATAAACGTGTCTATATAGGAGAAAAGACCCATGCCGAGCGATGCAACGAGCGCCGTATCGGAAAGATCGGATGCTTCCAAACCTGTTTTGAAGAGCGTTGCCGTGTAAACGAGGGTGCATATTATCGGAACAGCGTGTGTGATAAGCGTTGCTTTTGTGATGTTTTTGTTGTTATATCCGAAAGCATAGCCGCAAGCGCCCCAACCGACGATGGCGCACATAAGCACCAAAACGCCCGAGAAATGGAATATCTCAGCTTTGATAAAGGGTATCATATCCGAAAGTATCAAAACATAAAGTCCTACGGATATAAGCGGAACGATCGTCAAGAGCCACACCCACGGTGCTTTGATCTTTTTTGATGTTGTGATTTTCTTTTCCATAATTTTTTCCTTTCATATTTCGATCAATTTATTAAGTGCAAACGAATAAAGATAAGCGTGCGCGCAATCCGTGCCGAACATTTGAGCGCAGGCATATTTATAATAGCCTATCTGTCGCGCATGGCGCTCTTTCAAAAAGTTTTCGCCCTCCTCTGCCGTCATCTCTTTCGGAACATAGTCCGTTTTGTAGTCCAGCAGGATAAGTTCGTCGTTCTCATCAAAGAAAGCGCAGTCTATAATGCCCTGCACGAGAAGTTTTTCGCCCTCAAGTTCTTTTTTTGTCGCCGCAACGAGCGTGAAATTCTCCGCAGGATAATTGATGATGAATCGCTTTTCTCGATAAACGCGCTTGCTTTTTTTCATCTTCGCCGCTATCTCGCTTGCGAAAAAGTTTTTGAGCGCTCGCTTATTGATAAGCGCGGCATCATTCGGGAAGATGAATTTTTGAGCGGTCAAGCGCTCTATCTCTCCCTCGACACCGAACTTTTCTACGGAGTCAAAATCAAAGAACTGCATGAACAAATGCGTTGCGTTGCCTCGCTTTGCGCCGTTCACTTCGTCGTCGGAGAGCATGAACTTCGGTATTACCATGGGTTCTTCGTCCCCCTCGACCTCGAGCTGTGCGGAATTGTCATTCTCATCGAGAACATCGGGGTAAAGGTGCGAAACGGAAAGTTTTGACGGCACATCCGAAAGCGACGGATTGGGATAAGTAAATGAAAATCTTTCGTTTATCAATTTTTTCGCCGCATAGAACGATATCTCGCCGTCTTCTGCAATCTCGTTATCGGTAACGAGAACATCTTCGGCTTTTTCCGGCTCCGTCTGCTCGGCAAGACCCGTAAACAGTTCGAACGTGCAAAGGTCTTGTCTTCCCGCAACGGCAGGAAGTATCATCTCAAGATAGTTTTTCGAATTTAGCGCGCTGTACGGCGAAAAGAATCTTCCCTCCAAGCTGAAATGCGATATGCCGTAATCCGGCATTATATCGTATTTTTCAAGGTTTTCGCCGACCTTACCGCTTATCTCGCCCGTGATGAACAGTTTCTCTTTCGCTCGTGTGAGCGCAACATAGAGCACGCGCATCTCCTCTTCGCAAGCAGTTTTTGCTATCTTTATGGAAGCGGCGGCTCTTTGCGGTGTATTGATGCGTTTTAGCCCGTAGGTATCGGATATCTTTGGGATTATGCCAAGTTCTTTGTCTATGATGATATCCGCGGCGGCATCTCGTTTGTTAAGTCCTGCGCCGCAAGCGCTCACGAAGCACACGGGAAATTCCAGACCTTTTGATTGGTGCGAGGTGATTATCCTAACGGCATTTGCCTCTTTGGAGGAACCCGGGATATCTATCTTCGTGCCGTTCTCGATAACGTCGGAGATAAAAGCCAAGAAGTCATAAACTCCCCTGAATGCGCTTCCCGAAAACGAGCGCGCATAATTATAAAGTTCAAGCAGGTTTGCCCTTGCCGCTTCCCTCTCGTTTTCGCTGTCATCGGCTGTGGCGGCAACGAGCGAGAGCATCTCTTTTTCGAGGTATATCTGCCATATCAGCTCATCGCAAGGCTTTGTTCGTGCATCCTCGCGATATTTTTCGTAATCGGCAAGAAATCTTTTGCCTTTTGCAAAATCTTTTTCCTCTGTAAACAGTCTGAGCGCATCGAAAAGCGAACCGTCGGAGCTGTACCTGCGAATATAGACAAGCTCCTCGAGCGTTACGCCGTAAAGCGGGCTTTTGAGCGTCGCGGCAAGATATATATCTCGTGCAGGGTTATCTATCACGTTGAGCAGTGATACCATCAAAAGCACCTCGGGGCTTTCGAAGAAGCGCTCCGTTGCCAAATCTTCGCAAGGCACATTTCGCTTTTCCAGCTCGTTTTTGAACGCATCCGCCCTGTTTTTCACAGAACGAAGTATTATAACTATATCGGACGGCATTATCGGCGAACCATCGTTCTTTTTGCCGTTTTTGATAAGTTCAGCTATCTTTTGCGCCACATACTCTGCCTCAGGCTCCGCCTCATCGCCAAGCTCTTTCAGGCAGACGGCAATATGAGACTTATCACCATGCTTACCCGTGCCGTAAAGGCGCTCGTCCTTGCCGTATGCCATAACTTCGCCGCGTTCCATCTGCATTTCGAATACGGCATTTGAAAGTTCGAGTATCTCGTCCGTTGAACGAAAGTTTTGCGAAAGAAAGACTTTTTGCTCTTTCGCCTCACATTCCGAAGAATATTTTTCGCTCCTATTGATAAGAGCTTCGAAAATAGATGGATCGGCACTTCGAAAAGCGTAGATACACTGCTTTATATCGCCAACGACAAAGCGGTTATCGCCCTTTGAAAGCGCATTGAATATCTTATCCTGAACCTCGTTGGTGTCCTGATATTCATCTATATATATCTCGTCGATATCTTCTCTCATGGAAAGCGCGAGCGCTGTCGGTGCTCCATCCTCGCCCACGGTAAGTTCGAGCGCTTTGTGCTCGATATCGGAAAAAGATATCGCGTGGCGCTGGCGCTTTTGCGCGTCGAGCCTTCTTTTATAAACTTTCATAAATTCGTACAAGTCCGAGATAGAAGAAGCGAGCATTTTTCTGCCATCATCAGCTATATCCGAATTAAATATAAATATTTTTTCGCAAAGGGACTTATATTCTTCCTTAAATTCATCGCGTGCCGCGCGACAAAAAGCAACTTCCGCCGTAGGCTCATAACCCTTTGCGGCTCTGCCGAGTTTTGTAAAAGTATGTTGGAGGAAGATATCCCTTATCTTATCGAACGGCGCCTTTTCCATTATCCTGCGGCGCACATCATCAAGAAAATCCGTATCATCGATAAACGCTTGCTCGTAGCCTGCGACTTCCTCATGTTCGCCTACATAAGCGAGCATGAACTCAAATATTTTGCCGTAATGCACGCACATCTTATATATATAATCGACAACGCTCTTGCCGAATTTAGTTTCAGCAAAGTCGGCGCTGTCTTGCGAAAGCTCGTCCGCATAAATTTTGAGCGTTTCGATAAAATCAGCTGTGCTGGAAAGCTTATCGTATATTCTGGAGACAGATTCCACGAGCGCTTCGTCATTTCCCGATTTACCGAAAGTATCGGCAAACGATTCGAAATTCGAAATATCGGCTTCTTCCTTGGGCACCCTGCCGCAGAAAAAGTCAGAAACAAGCTCATCCGCTACGTTTTTTCTCAAAAGGGTATCCTGCGTATCGGAAAGCACGGAAAAATCAGACGGAAGCGAAGCAAGCTGAAAATTTGCTCTTACTATCGACAAGCAAAAACTGCTTATCGTGCTGATCCTCGCACCCGAAAGGCGCACCAACTGCCTTGACATATGCATTGAAGACGGATCATCGACGAGCGCCTTTGAAAGTGCGGAGCGTATCTTTTCTCGAAGGTCGGAAGCGGCATCATTCGTGAATGTTACGACGAGCATTTTCGAGATATCGCCGCCGTTCTGCAATTTTTCGATTATTCTTTGCGTAAGCACAGCAGTCTTACCCGAGCCTGCCGCGGCAGAAACAGCAAGAGACGAGCCTCGCGCCGAGATAGCGCTTTGCTGGCTTTCGGTCCACTGTATCTTTCCTGCCATATTCCACCTCCGAATTATTTTTTGAAAACAAATTATACAATATTATTATAGAACGATTTTATAATTCTGTCAACCTACTTTTCTTTCGGAGAAAAGTAGGCAAAAGAACTTTGCTCAAAGGCTTCGTTGAGGTTTATTTT
>CAZERM010000044.1:6425-13258 GCA_964514555.1 uncultured Lachnospiraceae bacterium
CGGCGCAAATCTTCGCCTCCGCTTCTTGGTTTTATATTCCGTCAAATGCTTTCTTCGGAGAAAAGTAGGCAAAAGAACTTTGCTCAATGGCTTCGTTGAGGTTTATTTTCGGCGCAAATCTTCGCCTCCGCTTCTTGGTTTTATATTCCGTCAAATGCTTTCTTTCGGAGAAAAGTAGGCAAAAGAACTTTGCTCGAAGGCTTCGTTGAGGTTTATTTTCGGCGCAAAACTTTGCCTCCGCTTCTTGGTTTTATATTCCGTCAAATGCTTTCTTTCGGAGAAAAGTAAGCAAAAGAGGTTTTAGTTTTTCTTTCAGATAAAGAAAAGCTTATAGAGAAAAAGCAAAAAGAGTCTTCTTTCGAAGACTCTTTTCATTTGATATAATATTATCTTACGCTTTGCCGTTAGAACCAAGAACGTCAACGATCTTGTGTTTAACCATCTTCTTAACTTCTGCGCGAGCAACTGTGAGGTATGTTCTGGGGTCAAATACAGAAGGATCTTCTGTCATAACGCGGCGGATACCTGCTGTCATAGCAAGGCGGATGTCGGAGTCGATGTTGATCTTGCAAACTGCCATGCCTGCTGCTTTGCGGAGCTGTTCTTCGGGAATACCAACTGCGTCGGGGAGCTTACCGCCGAGTTCGTTGATCTCTTTAACATATTCCTGGGGAACGGAAGAAGCGCCGTGGAGAACGATCGGGAATCCGGGAAGTCTTGTTTCGATCTCTTCGAGGATGTCGAAGCGGAGCGGAGGGGGAACGAGGATGCCTTTTTCGTTACGTGTGCACTGTTTAGCTGTGAACTTGTAAGCGCCGTGGGATGTACCGATGGAGATTGCAAGAGAGTCAACGCCTGTGCGTTCAACAAATTCCTGAACTTCTTCGGGACGTGTGTAGGAAGAATGTTCTGCAACAACTTCGTCTTCAACACCTGCGAGCACGCCGAGTTCGCCTTCTACAACTACGCCGTGAGCGTGAGCGTATTCAACTACTTTCTTTGTGAGAGCGATGTTGTCTTCGAAAGAGTGGTGAGAACCGTCGATCATAACGGATGTGAAACCACCGTCGATGCAGGATTTGCAGATCTCGAAGTCTGCGCCGTGGTCAAGGTGAAGAGCGAGGTCAACGCCTGTGTCTTCAACAGCAGCTTTAGCAAGAGCCATGAGATATGCGTGTTTAGCATATTTTCTCGCACCTGCGGAAACCTGGAGAACTACAGGAGATTTTTCTTCTGCACAAGCTTCTGTGATAGCCTGAACGATCTCCATGTTGTTGATGTTAAAAGCACCGATAGCGTAGCCGCCTTCGTAAGCTTTTTTGAACATTTCTTTTGTTGTTACTAATGCCATTTTTTGTTCCTCATTTCCGCGCGAAATAAATTCCGCGCAAAATTTATACTTGGTATGGTCTTTATTTTACACTATATTTTCATTTTTTGCAATATCATTTGCAATGAATATTTAAAAAAATTACGGAAATAATCAAAAAAGAAAGGTAAAATTTCAGAAAACTCTTTACTTTACGAAAAAAATGTGTTATAATTCTTAACCGTATGAGCCACAGCACAGCTCGCGGACAAAAGGCTTATGGCGCTTTCACCCGCCGCCCGCTTTGCTTTCGGCGTACAACAATATTAAAATTTACTATGAGGTGAAATTATGTTACTCAAAGATCAGAAACAGGCTATCATTGCTGCAAACCAGACACACGAAGGCGACACAGGTTCTCCCGAAGTTCAGATCGCTATCCTTACAACAAGAATCGCTGAACTCACAGAGCACCTTAAAAAGAACCCCCAGGACAACCACAGCCGCCGCGGTCTTTTCAAAATGGTTGGTAAGAGAAGAAACCTTCTTGGCTACCTCCAGAAAAAAGACATCAACCGTTACCGCGCTATCATCGAAAAACTCGGTATCAGAAAGTAATTTTTTCATAAAAAGGGACGGACTCTGCCCGTCCCTTTTCGCGATTTCAAACATGACGAAAAACGCCGCTTGAAGTCGCAAAAAAACGCAAAAGCTGCTCAATGTTTGATTTTTGTATAGCAATTAAACGAGCGTCGAAGTTTTCGGCTTTCATTTAAGTGCTAAACAACTTCGAACATTGCGCTCAAACTTCATAATTATAAATATAATCAGGAGGCAAAAATGTTCGAAAATTACAAAGTGTTCAATTACACATACGCAGGCAGACCCCTCGTTGTTGAAACAGGCAAAGTTGCAGGTCTTGCAAACGGCTCTTGCATGATCCGTTACGGCGAAACAACTATCCTCGCTTGCGCTACGGCAAGCGCTAAACCCCGCGACGGTATAGACTTCCTTCCCCTTTCCGTTGACTATGACGAAAAGATGTACGCAGTAGGTAAGATCCCAGGCGGTTATCTCCGCCGCGAAGGCAGACCTTCCGAAAAGGCTATCCTTACAAGCCGCGTTATCGACAGACCTATCCGTCCTCTTTTCCCCAAAGATCTCCGCAACGACGTAGCTCTCACACTTACAGTTATGTCCGTTGATCAGGATTGCTCCCCCGAGATCACAGCTATGATCGGCGCTTCCATCGCCCTTTCCATCTCCGACATTCCGTGGAACGGACCTATCGGCGGTGCGTTCGTTGGCCTTGTAAACGGCGAGATCGTTATCAACCCCACAGCTGCACAGCGCAAAGAAAGCACACTCGAGCTTACAGTTGCTGCCAGCGAAAAGAAAGTTGTTATGATCGAAGCAGGCGCTAAAGAAGTTCCCGATGACGTTATGTTCGATGCTATCATGAAAGCTCACGAAGAGATCAAAGGTCTTCTCGGCTTCATCAACCAGATCATCGCTGAAGTTGGCAAACCCAAATTTGAATATCCCTCTTGCGAACTCGACCACGATATGTTCGATAAGATATTCGCTTTCTGCGAAGCAGACGTTATGGAAGCTCTCGACACAGACGACAAAAACGTTCGCGACGCAAAAATGCAGCCCATCATGGACAGAATCACAGAGACATTCTCTGAAGAATACCCCGACTTGGCAGTAGTTCTCCCCGAACTCATCTACAAGATCCAGAAGAAGATCGTTCGCCGTTGGCTCCTCGTTGACAAGAAACGTGTAGACGGCAGAGCTATGGATCAGCTTCGTCCCCTCGCGGCAGAAGTCGCTCTTCTCCCCCGTGTTCACGGTTCCGGTCTCTTCACACGTGGTCAGACACAGGTACTCACTATCGCTACTATCGGTGCTCTTTCCGACAGCCAGATGCTCGAAGGACTTGACGACGAAACAGAAAAGAGATATATGCACCACTACAATATGCCCGGCTACTCCACAGGCGAAGCTAAAGCTATCCGCAGCCCCGGCAGACGTGAGATCGGTCATGGCGCTCTCGCAGAACGCGCTCTCGTTCCCGTTCTTCCCTCCGTTGAAGAATTCCCCTACGCTATGCGTCTCGTTTCCGAAGTAGTTTCTTCCAACGGTTCTACTTCTCAGGCTTCCATCTGCGGTTCCACACTCGCTCTTATGGATGCAGGTGTTCCGATCAAAGCTCCCGTTGCAGGTATCTCTTGCGGTCTTATCACAGCAGAAGACGGCTCTTTCGACACAATGCTCGATATCCAGGGTCTTGAAGACTTCTACGGCGATATGGACTTTAAGGTTGCAGGTACACACAATGGTATCACAGCTATTCAGATGGACCTTAAGATCGACGGTCTTACACCCGAGATCATCAAACAGGCTTTCGAACAGACACACAAAGGCCGCGACTATATCCTTGATGAGATCATGCTCAAGGCTATCCCCGCTCCTCGTGAAGACGTTAGCCCCTACGCTCCCAAACTCATCCAGATGAAGATCAACCCCGACAAGATCCGCGACGTTATCGGTTCCGGCGGTAAGATCATTCAGAAGATCACAGCTGACACAGGCGCTAAGATCGACATCAACGACGACGGCACAGTTTACATCCTCGCTGTAAACCGCGAATCCGCTCAGGAAGCAAAGAACATCATCGATGCTATCGTATTCGAGCCTGTTGACGGTTGCTGCTACACAGGTGCTGTTACAAGAATCATCCCCATCGGTGCTTTCGTAGAGATCGCCCCCGGTAAAGAAGGTCTTGTTCACATCTCCAAGCTCGCTAACAGACGCGTTGAAAAAGTTGAAGATGTTGTTTCCGTTGGCGATGTAGTTACAGTTAAGTTCCTCGGCACAGACGAAAAGGGCAGACTCAACCTCTCCCTCAAGGATGCTAACAACTGATAAAAGCAATATATTTTGATATAAAAAACCTCACCGAATGAACGGTGAGGTTTTTTGTGTTTCGACTTTATAAAACAACTGCAAAGCCAAGTCTGCGGTTTCTGTTTATGATGGATATTTAAGCTCTTGTAAGCTTTGCGTATGTAGCCATGAGCTTCTTTGTGCCTACGCTGTCAAATGCGATCTCGTAAAGCACGTCCGCGCCCATAGCCTTTGCGGAAAGCACTGTGCCAACACCGAACGTGAGGTGTTTTACTCTGTCGCCTGCGTTGAATGTTTCCGTAGAAGTGCTTGCTTTGCCTACGTTGGAAGAGATAGCGCTCTTTGCGAAAAGCTCGTTGGAGATACGAACTTTCTTCTTTGTGGGCTTTTCTTTGACTTCTTCCGAGCTTGCGGCTTCGTGAGCGGCATTCTCTCTGAGCTTTTGGATCTCTTCTTCCTTGTATTCATCGGCAATTTCGTTGATGAATCTGGATTTGGGGTTATACATGGTTCTGCCGTAGAAAATTCTTTCGCGAGTATGCACCATGAAAAGTCGGTCTTTCGCTCTTGTTATCGCAACATAAGCGAGTCTGCGCTCTTCTTCAAGTTCTTCGGGAACCATTACGGAGCGACCGCTCGGGAAGAGGTCTTCTTCCATGCCGGGGAGGAATACAACGGGGAATTCCAGACCCTTTGCACTGTGTATCGTCATAAGAACGACAGCATCCGCAGTGGAATCGTAGTTATCTACGTCCGCAACAAGTGCAACATCTTCAAGGAAGCCTTCGAGTGTGGCGCCCTCGTTTTCGCGCTCATATTCTGCCGCATAGGAGATAAGTTCGCGCACGTTTTCGCTTCTTTCGGTGGACTCGCCGTTTTCTTCGGCGGCACGGAGCATTTCGCCGTAACCGGAAAGTTCTATCGTCTTTTCAACGAGTTTTGCAAGTCCCTCTGTCTTGCCTATCTTGCGAAGACCATGGATGAGGTAGATAAACATCTCAAACTTGCTTGCCGCTTTGGAGATGGCAGGATAAAGGCTTGCGCTCTCCATTATCTTAAACATACTCTTGCCTTCTGTTTCGGCGAGAAGTTCTATCTGATTGATGGTCGCTTCGCCTATCTTGCGCTTAGGCTCGTTGATGATGCGGCGCAAGCGGAGGTTATCGTCGTTGTTTGCAACAACGGAAAGATACGCTATGATATCTTTTATCTCTTTACGTTCGAAGAAACGCATACCGCCCAATACTCTGTAAGGGATACCGCTCTTTGCAAATACATTTTCAAGCGCGCCGGACTGTGCATTCGTTCTGTAAAGCACGGCAAAATCGCTGTATTTTCTCTTTTCGCGGATGACAAGCTCCATTATCTTGTTGATGATAAATTTCGCTTCGTCGTGCTGTGTGTCAACTTTTTTAATGTTTATCTTTTCACCGTCGCCTCGGCAAGCACGAAGTTCTTTGCCTCGTCTGCCGAAGTTATGACGGATGACAGAGTTTGCCGCGCCGAGGATAGCTTCTGTGGAACGGTAGTTTTCTTCGAGTTTGATGACCTCTGCGCCCTGTATCTTTTCGTCGAACGTGAGGATGTTTTCAACTGCGGCACCGCGGAATTTATAGATGCTCTGGTCATCATCGCCTACCACCATGAGGTTGCCGTAACCATCGGACAAAAGCTTTGCAAGTTCGAACTGTGCAAAGTTAGTATCCTGAAATTCGTCGATGAGGACATAGCGGAACTGTTTCTGATAATGAGAAAGGACATCGTAATTTCTCTTGAGCAAGAGCACTGTTTTCATTATGATATCGTCAAAGTCAACGGCTCCCGCTTCTTTGAGTCTTGCCTGATACATAGCGTAAACGGAGGATATCATCTGCATCTTGAAATCGTTATGGGATATCTTATCATCGAAATCCTGCGGCGTTACAAGTTCGTCCTTGGCTCTGCTGATGTGGGAAAGAATGAGCTTTGCGGGGATCGTTTTTTCGTCCACGTTGAGCTGTTTCATGCAATCCGTGATTATCTTTTTGGAGTCTTCCGTGTCGTATATCGTGAAAGAGGAGGGCAAGCCCGCTTCCTCGTGATATTTGCGAAGTATTCTCAAGCACATGGAGTGGAATGTACCGCACCAGATATCGTTTGCCGTTTCGCCAACGATATTTGCAAGTCTTGTTTTCATCTCATTTGCGGCTTTGTTTGTAAATGTTATGGCGAGTATCTGCCAAGGAGCAACGATATTCTGCTCGAAAGCCTTGAGGCTATCGTCCGTTATCTCCTCCTGTGCGGCAGCTTCTTCAAGCGCTTTTACGCTCTCCTCCGTGATGTTTTCGGGGAGAAGTTCGGAAAAATAAGCGTTGCCGTATTTCAAAATAAAAGCTATTCTGTTGACAAGAAGCGTTGTTTTACCTGTACCTGCGCCTGCCAAAACAAGCAAGGGACCGTTTACCGTAAACACAGCTTTGCGCTGCATCTCGTTGAGAAAACCGTACTTCTTTTCAAACATCACTCTCTTTGCCGCAGTATATCGGTCATTGAGCACGTTCTGATCGTTAGACATCTTTTTGTACCGTCCTTTCGATAATAAAGTTTACAAAAAATCAAAATAATACTATAT
>CAZERM010000045.1:0-12832 GCA_964514555.1 uncultured Lachnospiraceae bacterium
AGAAAACTTCAATATCACGATCGATATTGAAAAGAAGATACCCATGGAAGCAGGTTTGGGCGGCGGTTCTTCGGACGCGGCAGCCGTTCTCCATGCGTTGGATATCATCTACGAAACAAAAATGACAGAAAACGACCTTTGCGCTATCGGTGCAAAGATAGGTGCGGACGTACCCTTTTTGATACGCCGCGGTACAGCTTATGTAGAGGGCATCGGCGAAGTGCTTTCCGATTGCACGCCCTCTCCCTCCGCAATGCTTGTCATCGCTTACCCCAATTCCGAAAAGGTGTGCACAAAAGAGGCTTACGCAAAGATAGACGAGATGAAGAGATTCTTCAATAGCGGAGATTTTGAAAACATGAAGAATGCCATGCGTTCTTGCGACATGAGCGAGATAGCAAAAGCAAGCTATAATGTTTTCGAAGAGATACTTCCCGAAAGATCGGAAGTTTTCATTTTGAAAAATATAATGAAAGAGAACGGCGCTGTCCTTTCTCTTATGAGCGGCAGCGGCAGTGCGGTATTCGGCATATTTGACGATGCACGCTCCGCAAAGCGCGCAAGAGAGGCGCTTTGCGGTATATCACAAACATTCATCGCGGGAATGTTCACGCGCGACGAATCCTACATGGCAAACTGAATACAAAGAACCAAAACGGAAACGATAAACGCGCAAATTCCCGTTCCTGCCAAAAAACCCGAAAGCAACGGCGGCAGGATATGCCGCGTCTTTTTTGCGCGCTCATTAAATTCGGAAAGGATGCGTTCCGCCTCCGCGGATATCTTTTCTTCGTTTTCGCATACATCGCTTTTTAAGATAAAATATGCTTCGCTTATCACATCGGAATGTATATTGCGAACTATTACAACATTTCTTTTTTGTTCGTTTACGGTCATAGCCGTACCTCCCGTGTTATTTTATTTCGGAAATATTATTTGCCGCACCGAAAGCGATATATTCGCTTCGTGAAAAAAGCGCATATTCGGAAGATGCACTTTTTCGGTGTCAAAAAAACACGAATAAATTTGTAGAAAATTGCGAACGATAAAACATAAAAAACTATTGCTTAAAATGGTAAAAAGCGGTATAATAATATTAGGCTGCCGAGTAAGGCGGAAATCATATTCAAGTTAATAATTTGAAATTTATATATATATTTTTGCTTCGGACATTTTTCGAAAGCGTTGCGGAAAATGTTTGGGCGTGGTCTACTCAATTTAATCGTTTGAGATGCAAGAGTGTTTGGACGGTCTTTTTTGCACCTCAACAATAATTTCAGATTGTTTGCCGTGTCAAAAGCACGGAAATAGTTTTTTGCGCTCTTTTTTCAATATAAGGCGCAAAGTTTTTCAACAAAAAATCATCAAAGAAAGGAGTCTTTGCACACCAATGTGCAAAGAAAATGGTTAATATCAGAATGGCAAAAGCAAAATTGAAAAAGCTTAGAGTAATTCCCCTCGGCGGTTTGGGCGAGATAGGCAAGAACATTACCGCGTTGGAATACGGCGATAATATAATCGTTATAGACTGCGGCCTGGGATTTCCTAACGACGATATGCTCGGTATAGACCTTGTCGTGCCGGATATAACATATTTACAGAATAATATACAGAAAGTAAAGGGTATCGTGCTTACGCACGGACACGAGGACCACATCGGCGCGCTTCCGTATGTGCTCCAGAAATTGCCCGTTCCCGTTTACGGCACGAAGCTCACGCTCGGTATCATCCTTAACAAATTGGCAGAGCATACTTTCGAAACAGTGCCCGAGCTCAACTGCGTAAGCGCAGGCGACAAAATAAAGCTCGGCGTTTTCGAGGTGGAATTTATCCGCGTGAACCACTCTATTGCAGACTCCGTTTGTCTTGCGATAAAGACACCTATCGGTATGGTCATCCACTCGGGCGACTTTAAGATAGACGCAACACCCGTTGACGGTGAGATGATAGACCTTACAAGACTCGGCGAGCTTGGCAGAGCAGGCGTAAAGCTTCTTATGTGCGAATCCACAAACGTAGAACGCGAGGGTTACACTCGTTCCGAGCGCACGGTAGGAGCTTCTCTTGAAAAATATTTCGATGAATACAAGAGCAAGAGGATCATCATTTCAACATTCTCCTCCAATGTTCATCGTGTACAGCAGGTAATAGATATCGCTGTCAAATACGGCAGAAAAGTTGCCGTTACAGGCAGAAGCATGATAAATGTTATCGGCGCGGCAAAAGAGCTTGACTATATGAATGTTCCCGACGGAACGCTTATAGATATCGGAGATATCAAGCGTTATCCTCCGTCAAAGATAGTTATCGTTTCCACGGGCAGCCAGGGCGAGCCTATGAGCGCGCTTTACAGAATGGCATTCAATATGCACGACAAAGTTGAAGTTCGCTCCGATGACGTTGTTATCATCAGCGCTTCCGCTATCCCCGGCAACGAAAAGCTTGTTGGAAACATTATAAACGAGCTTTACAAAAAAGGCGTAACGGTGCTCTCCGATTCCACGGCAGAAGTCCATGTTTCGGGCCACGCTTGCCGCGAGGAGCTTAAGATATTCCATGCGCTCACAAAACCCGAATATTTCATGCCTGTTCACGGCGAAGCAAGACACCTCCACGTTCACAAGGAGCTTGCGGAGCAGATGGGTATGCCTGCATCAAATATTTTTGTAGGCGACATCGGCAAAGTGCTTGAGATAGACGCAAAAGGCGCAAGATTCGTTGGCACGGTTCCCGCAGGAATCGTACTTGTTGACGGCTACGGTGTCGGCGACGTAGGCAATGTCGTTCTCCGCGACAGAAAGATACTTTCTTCCGATGGTATGATAACGATAGTTGCTGTCATCGATCCCACATACGGCGAGATAGTGTCGGGTCCCGAGGTGATTTCCAGAGGTTTTGTTTACGCAAAAGAATCAGAAGCGCTCATCGACAGCATCAGAACGATCGCACGCGATACGATAAACATTTGCTTCGACCGCGGCAATGATTGGAATCAGATGAAATTTAAGATCAAAGACGAAGTAGCGAAGTTTGTAAATCAGCAGACAAAGCGCAAGCCTATGATAGTTCCTGTTATAATGGAAGTATAATAACAATATCGGCAGAGGGAAGACCTCTGCCGATTTTTATTTTTGATATCAATGACAAAATTGTTGCGATGGGAAACGGGCGACCACAGGTTGTCCCTACGGATGACAATACAAATGAATGTGTAGGGCAGCGGCTTGCTCCTGCCGTTTGAGCCGAAGTGATAAGGCTAAAAGATTCGATGAAGCTCTCCCAAGCGGGTAAAGCGAAGGGTTTTTCTTGCAGATCCAGAAAAGCTTAGTTATTGCAAAATTTCATTAAAACAAAAAATATCCCTCATTTTCATGAGGGATATTCGTGATCAAACTTTAATAAAGCCCATGTTTTCCATTATGGAGAAGATAAGAATTGCAACTATAAATATAGGTGCAACATATTTTATCATAACAACAAAGAGCTTTCTGCCTTTGAACTTGCAGCCGGAGCTTTCGATCTCGTCGATGATCGTCTGAGGTTTGATAACGTAACCAACAAGGATACACGTGATAAACGCAACGATAGGCATCAAAACGCTGTTTGTGATAAAGTCAAAGAAGCTGAGAAGGTCCATGCCGATGATCTTAACATTGCTCCACAAACCGTTGCCGAGAGAAACCGCGGAACCTACGAGCAAAGCGAAAACGAATACTGCGATGGAAGCAGGGATTCTCTTGATGTGCAATTTGTCCATCAAAATAGAAACGATAGTTTCCATGATGGAGATGGAAGATGTTACAGCGGCGAAAAGAACGAGGATAAAGAATACCGCGCCGATGATGTTGCCGCCGGGCATACTGTCAAATACCTTGGGGAGTGTTTCAAACATAAGACCGGGGCCTTTTGTAAGACCTTCTTCGGGGTTAGAGAAGAACGCAAATACACCGGGGATGATCATAAGACCTGCGAAGAAAGCAATGCCTGTGTCGAAGATTTCGATCTGTCTTACGGAAGATTCGATGTTTACATCGCGCTTCATATAAGAACCGTATGTTATCATGATACCCATAGCGAGCGACATGGAATAGAAGAGCTGACCCATTGCCGCAAGTACCGTTGTGGGGGAGAATTTAGAGAAATCGGGTTTAACGTAGTATACAAAACCGTCCATAGCGCCGGGCATAAAGAGTGTGTATACAGCGATGAATACCGTAAGAACAACGAGCAAAGGCATCATTATCTTACTTACTTTTTCAATACCCTTTTCAACGCCGAGCATAACTACTACGGCTGTAAGAGCCATGAATATGAGGAACCAAGCGATAGGTTCAATGGGCTTGCTGATAAAACCGCCGAAATATCCGTCCTGAGCGGCAGTAGAGCCGTTCATTGTTACAAAAACGGAAAAATATTTTGTGATCCAACCGCCGATAACGCAATAGTAAGGAAGGATGAGAACGGGAACGATAGATGCAAGGTATCCCAAGAATGTGAATTTTTTGCTGAGAGCGCCGAACGCGCCAACTGCACTAAGACCTGTTTTTCTGCCGATAGCGATCTCTGCGGACATGAGCGTGAAACCGAATGTTACAGCGAGAATTATGTAAACAAGCAAAAATATACCGCCGCCGTACTGTGCAGCGAGGTAAGGAAAACGCCAGATATTACCCAAACCTACAGCAGAGCCTGCCGCACTGAGGATAAAGCCGAGTTTTCCCGAAAAAGAACTTCTTGTCTTTTCCACGATGAAGTCTCCTTATGTTAAAATTTTACGTCCGAATAATTAAAATATTCGGACGTAGTTTTTATATTATGCCATACTTCTATTTAAAAAGCAAGTCGAATTGATAAATTTATTAACAATTTTTAAACTTTTCTCACTTTTCAACAAAAAATAACAATTTTTTTATATGCTTCAAGAAAAAGCTTCCGCTTTTTGCAAAAACGCATTATAATCTGGCTTTGAAAACGCGAACTTTTTTTCCCTTTTTTCTGCAATTATCTATAACGAAGCTCGTTCCGTTGGATGTGCCGTCCCAAAAAGCGTATACGACATCCGCGTAATCGATGATATCGAGGTTACGCTTGAGCGGCGCATATTTTCCGTATGTTTTGTAATCGGGCAAAAATTCCGTAAGCTTCAAGCCGTTTCGCTGTGCGTAGCTTCGCGCGCATCTGTCTATGCCTATTGCACCGCCCGAAACGACCTCCGTCGTATCTGCAGGAAGATATTTTTCAAGATTATTCACCACAAGACTGCGCGATCCTATTATTGCTACTTTCATAAGATCATCTCCCCTCCGCTTACCGTTGATACTATTACTATTATACACCACTTCCTAGCCTTATTCAAGTATTCACAAAAGACTCTTTGCAACTTTTTCCTTACCAAAAAAGTTGCCGAAATGGTACTTATAATTATAGTTTTTGTCTTAACTAAGCTTTTATTGAAGAACAAGAAAAGCTATATATCTTCAAACAAAAAAGCATCGGCGTTTTTGCCGATGCTTTAATATTATGTTTTGTCGTATCCTGTTTTGCGGAAGCGGATGAAAGAAACTATAACGGAGAGCATATTGAACACTTCGCAAAGTATGCCGCCAACGGAGAAGTAGTAAACATTGTTTACTATCCAGATGGGGGAGATACCGCAAAGCTGTGCCCAACGAATAACTTTACCGTTACGAGTCCACATAGCCAATGTACCGCCGCCTTGTGCGATGAACAGAAGCGCTGCTATCCACCATTTCTCGTCGAAAACGAGAACGGAAGCTACGCAGGAAGCCGCAAAGCAAACTTCCATGATAACGAGGTAGATGCGATTTTTGCATTTATCGCCGAGTGCGAAGATAATGCCGCGGAGTATGCTGAAAACATTGAGCAACATTCCCGCCCAAGACTGGAGCAAAGCGAACTGTATGGCGAAAGCCACACCGCAGCCTGTCTGGAAGAGGAAATAGTTACGGTTCTTTTTGCACTGATAGGAGATGAGCGCGCACGCTGTGCCGACATAACCTATGAGCTGAACAGGATCTAAGATCTTAGCTAAAAATTCCATGATTATGTAACCTTCTTTGAAAATGTTGTTTGTGATATACACATAAAATATATTATATCAGCATTTATAGGGTAAAATCAATAGGTTTTAAAAAATAATATGAAAATAAAGCAAAAAAACAGCCGACGAATTTGTTTTCGTCGGCTGAATATATTAGAAATTAAAGAGCTTTGAGTGTTTCCATTACATAGTTGCCGAATTCTTCGCAAGTAGCGCCTGTATCACGACCTGTGATAGTGAGCTTCTTTTCTTCGAAGCAGCAGATGTCAAGAGCTTTTGCAAGCTTGTCTGCTTTATCCTGCAAGCCGATGTGAGAAAGGAGCATTACGCAACCGCGGAGCATGGAGCAGGGGTCTGCATATTTAGCTCTGCCTTCTTTGACCATTCTGGGAGCGGAGCCGTGGATAGCTTCGAACATCGCGTATTTCTTACCGATGTTAGCGCAACCTGCTGTGCCAACGCCGCCCTGGAATTCAGCTGCTTCATCGGAGATGATATCGCCGTAGAGGTTGGGAGCGAGGAGCACCTGGAAATCGCGACGGCGCTTCTGGTCAACGAGTTTTGCTGTGATGATATCTGCATACCATTCGTCTGTTGTGATCTCGGGGTATTCTTCTGCAACTTTGTGGCAATCTTCAAGGAAGTTACCGTCTGTTGTCTTGATTACGTTTGCTTTGGAGATGAGGGAAACGCGGCTGTAACCGTTCTTTCTTGCGTAGTCATATGCAAGGCGAGCGATTCTGTCGGAGCCCTGTTTTGTTGTGATAACGAAGTCAACAGCGAGGTCGTCCGTAACATTGAAGCCTTCTTTACCAACTGCATAGCCGCCTTCTGTGTTTTCACGGAAGATAGTCCAGTCGATGCCTTCTGCGGGAACCTTAACGGGACGGATGTTAGCGAAAAGGTCGAGAGCTTTTCTCATAGCTACGTTTGCGCTTTCGATGTTGGGCATACCGTCGCCCTTCTGAGGTGTCGTTGTGGGTCCTTTGAGGATGATCTCGCAGGATTTGAGCTGTGCCATAACGTCATCGGGGATAGCTTTGCCGCAAGCGATTCTGTTTTCGATCGTAAGACCGTCGATGTTTACAAATTCAACTTTGCCTGCTTCTACCATATCAGCGAGCATGAATTCAAGCACGCGTCTTGCTTCTGCTGTGATAGTGGGGCCGATGCCGTCGCCGCCGCAAACGCCGATTCTGATCTTATCGAGCTTATCGTAATCTACGAAATCGCCCTGAGATTTCATATCGTCAACTCTTACGAGCTGTTTTTCAAGTATCTTTCTGAATTTTTCGCAAGCAGCGTCGAGCTGTGCGTTTACTGTTGTTTCTGCCATTTTAGTTGTTCTCCTTGTCTTTTGTATAGTTAAGAAGTCCGCCTGCGAGAAGGATCTCACGCTGGCGAGCTGTTGCAGTCAAAAGAAGTGTTACTTCAGCGCCGTTTGTCTTGTCGCGAAGAATGAGTTCGTCCTTGCCGCCGATAGCATCTGCAAAGCCGATGATCTCGATATCGTCGCCCTGAGCGATCTTTTCGTAATCTTCGGGGTTCTTGAATGTGAGCGGAATGATACCGAAGTTGATAAGGTTAGCCATGTGGATACGAGCGAAGCTCTTTGCCACAACGGCTTTGATGCCGAGGTAGAGCGGAACGAGAGCTGCGTGTTCACGAGAGGAGCCCTGACCGTAGTTGGAGCCGCCTACGATGATACCGCCGCCGATAGCTTTTGCTCTTTCGGGGAATTCTTTATCGCAAACAGTGAAGCAGAATTCGGAAAGTTTCGGAACATTGGAACGGTAAGGAAGGATCTTTGTGCCGGCAGGCATGATATGGTCTGTTGTGATATTATCGCCGACTTTGAGCGCTGTCTTGCAAGCAAGGTCTGCTGCGGGACGAACGCCTTTGGGGATGGGTTTGATGTTGGGACCGCGCTCAACGAGAACATCTGCTGCGTCTTCTGCGCTTGCGGGCATTTCGATGAGGTTGTCGTCAACTTTCATGATCTCGGGAAGAACGATCTCGGGAGCTTTGCCGAGAGTTCTGGGGTCTGTGAATACACCTGTCAAAGCGGAAGCTGCCGCTGTCTGAGGAGAAACGAGGTATACCTGTGCATCTGCTGTTCCGCTTCTTGCTTCGAAGTTACGGTTGAATGTACGGAGGCTGACACCTGCGGATTTGGGAGAGAAGCCCATACCGATGCAAGGACCGCAAGCACATTCAAGGATTCTCGCGCCTGCGCTTACCATGTCTGTAAGAGCGCCGCAATCTGCGAGCATGGAGAGAACTTCCTTGGAGCCGGGGGAAACGGACATTTCAACATCTGCGTGAACAGTGTTGCCTTTGAGGATGGAAGCTACTGTGAGCATATCGAGCATAGAGGAGTTTGTGCAAGAACCAACGCATACCTGGTCAAGCTTCATGCCTGCAAGCTCGGAAACGGGTCTAACATTGTCGGGGCTGTGGGGGCAAGCCGCGAGAGGAACGAGTGTGGAAAGGTCTACTGTGAGAGTTTCGTCGTAAACTACGTCTTCATCGGGTCCGAAGGGAACGTAATCGCATTCTCTCTGCTGAGATCTGAGGAAAGCATGAGTGATCTCATCGGAGGGGAATACGGATGTTGTAGCGCCCAATTCTGCGCCCATGTTTGTGATAGTTGCTCTTTCGGGAACGGAGAGAGTCTTTACGCCTTCGCCGTAGTATTCAACTACTTTGCCAACGCCGCCCTTAACACCGAGCTTGGAAAGAACATAGAGGATAACGTCTTTTGCGCCTACGAAGTCGGGGAGCTTGCCTTTGAGCTCAACGCCGATGATCTTGGGCATATTGATGTAGTAAGCGCCGCCGCCCATTGCAACAGCAACGTCAAGACCGCCTGCACCCATCGCGAGCATACCGAGACCGCCTGCTGTGGGAGTATGGCTGTCGGAGCCGATGAGAGTTTTGCCGGGGATACCGAAGCGTTCGAGGTGTACCTGGTGGCAGATACCGTTACCGGGACGAGAGAAGCGAATACCGTGCTTCTTTGTTACTGTCTGGATGTATCTGTGGTCATCTGCGTTTTCAAAGCCTGCCTGAAGCGTGTTGTGGTCGATGTAAGCAACGGAAAGTTCCGTTTTTACTCTTTCTGTACCCATTGCTTCAAACTGAAGATATGCCATGGTACCTGTTGCGTCCTGCGTAAGAGTCTGGTCAATACGAAGTCCGATTTCCGTTCCGGGGATCATCTCGCCCGAAATGAGATGGTTTTTAATGATTTTCTGAGCTATTGTAAGTCCCATTTTCGTTAGTCCTTTCAAAATTAGTTTTTTATTATGGTCAATAAATTTTGAAGCGCGTGGTCAACGTGAGTTGACATAAGCTCGTCTGCGCTTTGCGCGTCGCCCCTTTTTATAGCATCGTATATCTCGCGGTGTTCAGAGAGCGATCTTTCGATCCTGCCCTCTGCGGTGAGCGAGAGCTTTCGGTAGCAGGCTATATAGCGGTGAAGCTCCGAAAGCGTTTTTTCCAACATTCTGCTTTCGCAGTGGCGGTAGATTATATCGTGGAAATCGGAATCGAGGTCTTTGACCTTTTCGATGTTGCCTTTTTCCATGTAAAATTCCGTAAGGTCTATGTTGTCGGCGAGCTGACGTGCGAGTCCTTCGTCTGCGTTTTCCGCAACGATACTTGCCGCAAGCCCTTCTAAGCGAGTTCTTATCTTATATATATCGATAAGGTCGCGCTCCGAAATGCCGATGACGATAGCGCCTTTGTTGGGTATGAGCTTTATAAGCCCTTCTCTGTCGAGTCTTTGCAAAGCTTCGCGCACGGGTGTGCGGCTTACGCCGAGCGCCTTTGAAAGCTTCATCTCCGTAACGGATTCACCGGCGCAAAGTTTTTGCGAAAGTATCTGATCTTCGAGAGTTTTATAAACTTTTTCTTCAAGAGTTGATGCTCCGTCTTGCTGAAACATCTTTTTCTCCTTAATTTATTATTATTTTGTGCTGTTCTTTTCTTCTTCTCTGATAGCGAGGTACATTTCTTCGAGTTCGGGGTCTGTCATAACAGTAACTCTGCCTTCTGCATAGAGTTTATCAACAGTTTCTTTCATCTTGACAACAACGTAGTCCTGCTTTTTAACGATATCTTCACCTGTGAGGCAGTAGTGGTTGTTTATCCAGAAAGCGATGCCCGCAAGTCCTGATGTATTGGAGATGGAAACTGCGGCGGGAACACCGAGTATTTTTTCTGTATCGAAGATGTTGTATATCTCGGCGTCTTTCATCATACCGTCCGCATGGATACCTGCGCGAGTTACGTTGAAGTTTTCGCCGATGAACGGAGTCATGGGAGGAACTTTGTAGCCGAGTTCTTTTCTGTAGTATTCTGCAATTTCAGTGATAACTTCGGGTCTCATGCCGTCGAGAGTGCCGCGGATGGAAGCGTATTCAATGACCATCGCTTCAAGCGGAATGTTACCTGTACGTTCGCCGATGCCGAGCAAGGAGCAGTTGACGGCGGAAGCACCGTAGAGCCAAGCTGTGGTAGCGTTGGAAACGGCTTTATAGAAGTCGTTATGACCGTGCCATTCAAGCATCTCGCTGGGAACATTTGCGTAGTGGTGCAAACCATATACCATACCCGGAACGCTTCTGGGAAGCGCAACTTCGCTGTAAGGTACGCCGTAACCCATGGTGTCGCACATACGGATCTTAACGGGGATGTTAGCCTGTTCGGAAAGCTCTGTAAGCTCGTTTACGAAGGGAACTACGAAACCGTAGAAGTCCGCACGAGTGATATCTTCGAGGTGGCAGCGAGGGCGCAAGCCTGCTTCGAAAGCATCATAAACTACAGAGAGGTATTTTTTCATCGCCTGAGAGCGAGTCATACCGAGTTTTTTGAAGATATGGTAGTCGGAGCAAGAAACGAGGATACCTGTTTCTTTGATACCGATATCGCGAACGAGGTTAAAGTCTTCCTTCGTTGCGCGGATCCAAGTTGTGATCTCGGGGAATTTATAGCCGAGCTCCATGCATTTTTCAACCGCGTCGCGGTCTTTTTTGCTGTAAACGAAAAATTCGCTCTGGCGGATGATACCGTTTTCGCCGCCAAGCTTGGAAAGGAGCTTGTAAAGGTGAACTATCTGTTCTGTTGTATAGGGTGCGCGGGACTGCTGTCCGTCGCGGAATGTTGTATCAGTGATCCAAATATCTTTGGGCATAGAGATCGGAACACGACGATGGTTAAACGGAACCTTCGGTACGTCCGTATAGGGATATATATCGCGATACAGGTTGGGTTCTTCCACATCCTGCAAAGAGTATTTATATTGAGAAAATTCAAGCAAGTTGCTTGCGTCGCTGCGAGTAAGCATTGAAGTATTCCTTTCAAATTCAAGATTGTATTATTGTATACAATTATACAATCCGGCAATAGCTTTGTCAATAAGTACGTAAAAAATTTTCTGTAAAAACCGAAAAAATATTGAATAATTGATTCGATATGATATAATTAGATTATAACTATAATTTAAGTATATATGAGGTGATAAATATGACATTGAATAACCCCATTGACAGCGGCTTTTATGCCGACCCCGAAGCGAGATTTTATGAAGGCAAATATTGGATATATGCGACACATTCGCTTCCTTTCAAAGACCAGCACAACCTTTCCGCTTTCTCTTCCACAGACCTTGTGAATTGGGAAAAACACGAAAATATCATCGATATGAGCGGTTTCCCTTGGGCTTGGGGCGCTGTTTGGGCACCTACCATCATAGATAAAGACGGCAAATATTATCTTATATTTGCAACGAACGATATCCACTCCAACGAGGAACCGGGCGGACTTGAGATAGCCGTTTCCGATAGACCGCAAGGTCCTTTCAAGGCGATGCTCGATAAGCCTCTCATCCCCGATATCATCAACGGCGCACAGCCCATCGACGCGCACCTTTTCAAGGATGATGACGGTAAGATATACCTTTATTACGGCGGTTGGAAACACTGCAATGTGTGCATCATGAACGATGATATGACGGGTTTCGTTCCTTTCGAGGACGGCGAGATATATAAAGAGATAACTCCCGAAGAATACGTTGAAGGTCCCTGCATGATAAAGAAAGACGGTCAGTATTACTTTATGTGGTCCACGGGAGGTTGGAGAACGAGCGGATACGGTGTTATCTATACAAAAGCTGATTCTCCCGTCGGTCCTTTCGTCGGCGGAACGAAGATATTGCAGACAGACAATGTTGTGGCAAAAGGTCCGGGACACCACGGATTTTTGCAGATAGAGGGAACGGATGATTATCTTATCGTTTATCACCGTCGCCCCATGGAGGAGACGGACGGCAACTCTCGTGTTGTCTGCATAGACAGGATGTATTTCGAAAACGGCGAGATAAAGCCCGTTGTCATGACACATTCCTTTGAATTATAATAAAAATAAAGAGACTGTCGATCTTTTCGACAGTCTCTTTGCATATTATGCGTTATATCGCGGATATATAAAGAACAACGAAGAAAAGCGCCATGACCATTGCCATCGTTCCGCAAAAAACGGAGGAAGCCACGAAACAAAGCTTTAAATTATTGAGCCTTTGAACGATATGTGTGCTATGGTCGTTCTTGTTGTGCGTCTTTGTACCGAAATAAGTGCAAAAGCTTATTAAAAACAGGGCGAACGACACCATGGGAACGGAAAAATATATCGTTTTTAAAAAATCGTACACGGCTATTGCTACGGGTTGATAAGGCAGTATAGAAACTTATTACATCTGTGGCATTGCAA
>CAZERM010000046.1:0-10576 GCA_964514555.1 uncultured Lachnospiraceae bacterium
CTTTAGCTCAGTTGGTTAGAGCAACCGGCTCATAACCGGTCGGTCTGGGGTTCGAGTCCCTAAAGGCCCACCAATAAAAATTTAATAGGGGTATAGTTCAGCTGGTAGAGCAGCGGTCTCCAAAACCGTTTGTCGTGGGTTCGAATCCTTCTGCCCCTGCCATATTTAACGGTCGATTTAGATTCGACCAAGAAAAGAGAAAAGCGGAGATTTCGAAAGATTTCTCCGCTTTTTTCGCGCCTAACTTTTTTCAGATTTCCATAGATACATTTTCGATTTTTCTTCGAGTCGAAGGATTCGAACAACCGAAAATGCATTTTTCATGAATTTCATAATAAGCGCAAGCGACAGGAAGGACTTGAAATCTTCATATCAGAGAGCTATAATAAAAATCAATATTTTGGAGTTCACTTCAAGTTCGAGGAGATTTTTTTATTTTTGTTTTCTACTCTTCCCTGGATCCGGCAGAGGATGTTTTGGGAAAGTAACAAGTAATAATAAGGTAATATAGCTTTTCGCCAAGACGAAAAGCTTTTTTTATTATCAAGGTTGAAGCATTTACGGATTTATGCTATAATGACAAAACGAAAGGCAGTGCGACTATGGTTTAAGTTAAAATCGGCGATTACGTTACATGATATAGTTCCTGATATTGGCAATTGAGCGGCATTTTTCAAGATAAGCCTCAAATAGACCGTGCATGACGTTTTTTTCCTACCCTTGCAACTTAACACGATATATGTTATACTTATATCATAACTACCGTATCGAAAGGATAAGACAAAATGAATCATTCTCAAGCGCACAGCTTGTTACAATGGGCTAAGATACGCAAGCTCTATAAGAAAGCTTTTCCAAGCTCGGAACGCAAACCTTTATCAATTATAAGATCCATGCAAAAAAGCAAAAAGACCGATGTTTGGTACTTCGAAAAAGACGGCAAATTCGCAGGTTTCGCCTCAACCATAAACAGCGATGATATAATATTGATCGATTATCTTGCAGTCGATACAAAATGTCGCAGCAAGGGTATCGGTTCGGAAATACTGAAAACACTTCATCAATATTATAAAGGAAAAGGTGTTTTTGTCGAGATAGAGTTAGCTGATGAAAATGCCGATGATTCCGATGAACGTAAAAAAAGAAAACGATTTTATATTGCGAACGGCATGAGCGAGCTTAATGTTTACGCTTGCGTTTTCGGCGTGGATATGGAGCTTATGGGTTGGAATTGCAACTTAGATTTCGATGGCTACCGCTCTTTCTACTGCGACCATTATAACGAGTTCGCATCAAAACATATCTTGCCGATATCAAAATGAACATGATGAAGAGTGATATTGCAAACGCGATCTCTCGCATAATCAAAATGGAGTCGCTCTTTGACGAATTGACCGAGCTGACCCGGAATTCTCCTGATAAACTGCGCTCTCCCTCAGCGCAAGAAGCCATATATGCGCTTTCCGAATATTACACGAACGGCGATTGGTTGAGTGATTATGAGCTTGACGAGCAACGAGCATTGTCAAAGGAACTCAAACGAGGTATCCTGTCGCAGGACGGCTTATATGAACTATTGTCCGAGATAAACAAAATAATAAATAATTAAAATTACGAGTTGAAAATCATGGTAGTACCTCTGGAAAATATTGATATAATAAAAAGCATAAACTACTTTTTCAGAGTAGCTTATGCTTTACTTTTAATTATTTAAATCAAGTTCGTTTTGTATTTCTTCGTATGTAGGCAAAGACGGAATAGCACCGCTGTGTGTCGTCGTCAAGCTTCCTGCGGCATTCGCAAAAGCTACAATATCTCGAAGCTCTATATTTGCCACTTCATCGATCGTATACTCTTTCAAGCGCCAAAGCGTGGCACCCATAAAAGCATCTCCGGCGCCCGTTGTGTCAACTACTTTTACTTTAAAAGCAGGAACAGCACCACAACAAGCATTGTTTCTATAATATGCGCCGTTCGCGCCCATTGTTATAAATACCGCTTTCGGACCCATCTTGAGCAAGCGTTCAGAACCGATCTCGGGGGCTTTTTCCCCTGTTATCAATTCCATCTCTTCTTCCGAAACTTTAAGGATATCAGCCATAGCGATACAATTAAGCATCTGTTCTTTAGCGCAAAGAGGACTTTCCCAAAGTCCGGGGCGATAGTTCGGGTCAAAGCTTATCATCTCGCCCTGCTCTTTTGCATATCTTATCGTTTCGAGAGTAGCCGTGCGGCAAGGCTCGTCTGTCAAAGACAACGAACCGAAGTGAAATATCTTGCAATCATCGATGATATCTTTTTTTATCTCGGAAGCTTTCAAACATATATCTGCTCCCGGTTTGCGATAAAATGTAAAGGAACGGTCTCCCTCGCTGTTCAGGTGAACAAACGCAAGCGTCGTGGGGATAGAGTCATCTTTTACAAGACCCCTCGCATCTATCGAATGTTCTTCCAAAATATTTTTCAAATATTCGCCGAAACCATCGTTGCCGACTTTTCCTATAAAAGCCGCTTTGCCTCCCAATTTTGCCGCCATAGCAAGCACATTTGCGGGAGCGCCGCCCGGATTCTGAGCAAAAAGCGGTATGCCGCGGTCGTTATGTCCGCTCGGCGTAAAGTCAATAAGTATCTCTCCCAAACTTACAATATCTATCATAATTTTTCCCCTTAATTGAATTTCAAAAGAGCATTTTTTATTTATAGTAGCACAATTTTTCGACTATCACAAGTACATAAGTTGAAATTTTTATATTTTCAAATCAAATGTTCGTACCGTATTTTGATATATAGCATCTTCTACGGTTTCGTAGCTTTCGCTCTTAAGTCGAGCTATCTTTTCGATGACTTTCGGAATGATGAGCGAAGAATTGCAAAGCTTTTTGAGTTGTTTTTTGCTGCTTTCTATCTCGCCGAAATCAGGAAGGACAAACGGCGCATCCGTCTCAACGAGCAAGGAAGAGAGCGGCGCTTGTTTAACTGCATCATCCAATGCGCTGTTCTTGCCGTCATATCCGAGCAAATATCCGCCTATTCCGAGCGTAAAACCGAGGTCTATATATTCCTTTGCCGTCTCATGGTCGCTATTAAAGCAATGAACGACACCGCCGTGCAATAATGACTTGTATTTTTTCAATATCTTTATCGCATCGTGATTTGCATCTCGTATATGAAGTACGAGCGGCAGACCGAGCTTATCCGCAAGCTTTATCTGATAAACAAACCATTCTTTTTGGCAAAGACGATGCTGTTTCATCCTCGGATAATGATAATCAAGCCCCGTCTCACCGATAGCGATTATATCCGTCTTTGCTGCAATTTCGGAAAGCTTCTTTTTGTTTTTTCTGCTAGTTTTATAGCATCTCGTGGGGTGTACACCGAGTGCCACCCACATGAGATCACGTTTTTTCTCTATCACTTCGAGCTGTTTTTCAATATCCTCAAAACCGATGGTCGGCTCTATCACGCCTACGATATCATGTTTTTTAAATTCATCGAACATCCCCTCTCTGTTATTGCGGCAAATGGAATATCCATCTCTCTCCGCTTTGAGATAAGGAAATTCGCTGTCATATCGTGCGTGAGAATAATGAGCATGAGAATCTATTATCATAAAATACCTTCCTTTTTTATTTGACTTATGATCGAATCTGATATAGTTTTCATTCCGTTTGCGTTGGGATGAAATCCGTCAACGGTTTGAAAAGTTTCTACCGTGTTATAGAGATCTATTACACGGCAGCCGTATTTTTCGGCGCAATCACGGATAGTGTTGCAATATTCAGAAAGCTTGTATTTAAAACTTCTTCCGTTGAATCTTTCTCCGCCCTGCTCGGGTGAACTTCTCGGCAACGTCAAACACCATATCTCGGATGTCGGATAATTCTTTTTGAGCTTTTCAAGCATATTGTTATATGCAACGGAGAAAACGGAAAGCTCATTCTCTTCTCCCTTGTTCGGCGATATCTTTGCGCCGTGTCCCCAATCATTGATGCCCATAAATACAATTATAACATCCGGCATAATGCCATCACGGCTCAATGATGATGTGCGCTCATCACTGCAAGCGTATGACGGTATAAAATGCTCCGCAAAACGGCATATCGTGCTTCCCGAAAAAGAATTATTTGCCAAAAGCTCGCCGCCGAAATGCGTGATGACTTGACCCCACCACGTATCGACAGGGGCATATACATCGGAGTATATCTTGCGCTCTGTGGCATAATATGCCGCAAAATCAGGCTCACTATACCCTTCAAGCGTGCTGATGGAATCACCCAAAACAGAAAAATATTTTGTTTTTACATCTTTTGCACTGTTCATTTTTAAGTAAGCTTCCTTATTATAAATATTATAATAATTATAGCATCTCCACCATGCTATTGTCAATGATGGTTACATCGCCGACAATATAAAATATCCTCGACTTTGATCCAGTCGAGGATATTTTTGCAATATCTTATTTTTTCTTTTTATCGTCGTATTTACAAGCGTATATAAATTCTTTGTTGACTCTTTTTCTGCTTACCGTTACACCTTTTACAACGCGACAAACCCAACCGAGCGGCAACAATACCTTATGGCGATAAAAGAACGGATAACGCGCTTTGTATACCTCCATGGGAGGAAAAAGCCTTTCTTTGATATATCTCATCTTTGCTTTTCGCTTGGAATCGGAGCCTGATTCGGCATATAATTTGTCTATCGTTTGATGTGTTTTCTGTTCCAATGTTCCGTATGCGCCCGATCCGAGATAGAACTCAAGCATCGCTTTGTCATCATCTGAGAGTTCAGTAGCGCTTTCGCTGAATATATTTTTGGCAAGTTCTCGGCTCTGACGCTCAAAATCGCTTATGCCGAGCTTTTCACATTCATCGGATATGTATTTCCAATCAAGAGAATCATTTTTCGCTTTCAAATAAACGTAATGATCCACCAAAGAACGAAGACCCGTGCCACCGCCGGCATAATGCTTATACTCGTGAGCCATCATATAGATATAAAAATCCTCATCCGTGAAATGATATCCATGATCGTAGTCACTGTCCTTGATAAGTCTTTTGAATATATTGCTGTAATATTCGTTCCAAGCCCTATTGTACGACTTACCGAAAAGTGCCGTATGCATCTCAAAATTAAGCACGGGCGGCTTTTCGTATATGTCATGGTTTCCGTGGCCATAACTTACGACAGAATAGCCGTTGTCCTCGAAATATTTCTTTATATCAGCTTGATATTTTGCATCAAACAATATATCATTGTCCGCCATCTGTCGCATACTGAAATCGGGATATATCTCTTTGAGTACGCAACCTTTCAATGGCATATACCATATTCCGTTGTTTTCGCAAAACAAAAAAAGCTTTCTGCGCTCGATATCAAAAAAGATATTTTTTCTTACGACCTTTTCTTTTGCCGCGCAGAATTTGTTATTTTTGATTCCAGCACTTTCGAGGGCGCAAGCCGCAATGCCTGTCAACGCGTGATATTTTGAAGCAGTATAAAGCTGTTCAAGATCCATTAAAAAAAGCTTTTGCTCCTCGGGAACAACGCCGTTTACGGCGCACTTGCATAAATATATCAGATCATAAAAAGCTTGGTTCATTTTTCTTCCTCTATTCCGTTTTCGGTAAATCTGATGATCCTATCGCAGATATCCAGCGCCGCAGGGCGATGAGTTACGATAAGCACCGTTTTGTCTGTCATTTTTCTCAAATTGTCGATAAGTTGTTTTTCTGTGGCTTCGTCAAGTGCGCTTGTGGCTTCGTCGAGCAAAAGTATCGGAGTGTCCGCATATATCGCCCTTGCGATGGCTATCCTTTGCATCTGTCCCTCTGAAAGACCTGCACCGCGCTCGCCGAGCATGGTATCAACACCGTTTTCAAGCTCGGATATAAACTCCTCGGCGCACGATATCTTTATTGCAAACTTTAATTTTTCTTCATCAGCCTGAGTGTCCGCAAAAGTTATTATCTCTTTTATCGTGCCGTTCATAAGATGATTCCCCTGCGGAACATAAGCAAAAAGCTTATGCCAACTGCTAGTGAGCGACGCTTTTGTGTCATCAGTTTTTTGCAATATAAACTTTCCGCTGTCAGGACGATAAAGACACATCAGAAGTTTTAATACGGTGGATTTTCCACATCCCGATTGACCCGTAAGGGCTATATTTTCGCCCTTGTTTATCACAAAACTTACATTTTTGAGAACACTTTCTCTATCGTTGTTTTTATAAGTAAAGCAAACATTTTCCGCCTTTATTGCGGAAAATTCCGTGTCATAAAAGCTTTTTATCGCTTCGTGGCTCATGATCTCTTCCGTGCAGTCATCGGCAAAAACTTCAGCTTCACGAAGTCGTTCGGCACTTGCAGTCATAGCATAAAATTTGGGCAGATATCCTGTTATATTTGCAAAAGGAGACTGTATCTGAGATATCAACTGCAATATTGCCGTAAGCGTTCCGTAGCTTACCGTACCGCCGATTATTCCAAAGCCGCAATAAGCAAAACCTACAAGGTACATACCGTTCATGGCCGCGGAAAAGCCGATGTTGCATAAGTTGGAAAAGCTGTTTCGCTTCATCCTTGCGGTTTTGTGTATGGACATTTTTAGCTTGCCATCATCCGCTGTGCGCTCTTCCTCAGAAAAGCTTTTGACGATTATAAGACTGCTCAAATGCTCCTGCAAAAAGATACGCAGACGTCCGTCGCTTTCCTGTATCGATTTGTGAAGCTTTTTGAGCACCTTTCTAAAAGCATATGTAAGCAATATAAGTGCTCCTCCGCAAGGAAGAAGCACAAAAAGGAACCTAGGCTCGATTATAAGGAGCATTGCAAATGCGCCTATCATTTTAACAGCCATTCCGATTATACCGGGGATAATATCGACTGCGCCGTCTGCGGCAACTTTTGTGTCAGAAGTAAGACGATTCATCCATTCGCCCGAATGAATATTGGTAACCGAAGCATAATCTTTTTTAAGCAAAGTTTCAAACAATCTCGATTTAAGGATATTTTCTATCGACGAGCGCGAATCTTCCTCTAGCCAACGTGCAACAGCCCTCAACAAAATCTGTACGATAACAAGCGCTATAACAGAAATAAGAGCAAATATAAAGCCGTTTTTATCGTTTTCGGCGGCGCTGTCTATTCCGTTTCGGAGCAACAGAGCATATAATACTCCACTACCGCCAAGCAAAGCCTGTATCAACGAAAGCAATATCACCTTTATCTTATGCTTCCCCATAACGGCAGAAAGCCATTTTAAAGTACCGTTTTTCATTTTGATCGCCTTTTTAAGAAATATCTCATGCGAAGAATGAACGCTCTTATCGGAAAGAGATCACACCATAAATGCACATACATCCTGTATTTACGGTCTGTAACGGAAATCTCTTTGCCATCGCGAATAACTCCTGTCAAAACACCGATGATGTGCCTATCAGTGATACCGTATTCCTTGCTCCAACGGTTATCGCCGCAGATAACATAATCATTTTTTCTCACTTTAAGTATGCGATGCAACACATATCGACCGTTGTCGCGCTTATATAGCGGCACATCATATCGTTTAAGTTTGCCCTCTGCTTTGGAGATAACAAGTACATCTCTGCCCTGTTTTATAAACGGCATCATGCTGTCGCCCACGTTTGTATATATTATCTTGCCGGATCTTTCTATTTCTTCCTCAAAAGTTGATTTATTCATCGATTGCTCCGATGCTATTGAGCGCACCGATAACTTTGTCAACAGCTTCCTCTACATCTGATTCCGTAGCGTCATATTTATCGAGCATCTTCGCAATGATCTCTTCTCTTGTAGTCTCATTTCTCAAACATTCCACGATAAAAGCCGTTGTTGCGTTGCTGTGGATAAGTCCCGCAAATTTACCCGATGCATCTATCATCATATAGTCATCTTTGTTTTTGTGTGTAATGAACGATTCTTTGATCTTCATGTTTTTTATCCTTTCATTGATTTGTAAGCGAGTTCGGCAGCTGATATATCCATGTTACAGCCAAGTTTATAAAGCTCCGTTCTTTCCGCAAGATCATCGACAAACTCTAAAGTTTTCATAAGCTTTTGCGGAGCCAACGGTTTGTATACTTGCTGTACGAGCATATTGTATACGCTTTGCGCCGAAACTTTTTCTATGTGGTTTTCCTCCGAACGCTCCAAAACGCATATCGCTTTAAGCGGCACACCGATGTTTTGGCTCAATCTGTGTTTTCCGTCCCAAGGAGTTCCGTATACCATTATACCACTTTCCGATATTTTTATCAATGGTTTATCGTCATTCACCATAACGGCGCGTTTGCCTATAAGTTTTCGCCAAAGTTTTGTGTGGGTGGATTTTCCCGTGCCAGATTTTGCCGTAAATAAATAACCAATACCGTCTACCGCAACAACGGAGCCATGAAAAAGTATAGTATCAAATTCAAGCATTTTATCCGCTATCTTGCGGTAAACAGCGAGCGTTTCGAGGTAAGCGTCGCTGAATATTCTGATCGGCAATTTCTCTTTTATATCCTCTCGTCTGGATTTTTCTCTTTCAAAGTCGATATCTGCCTGCGTGATGACAACGGAAAGATCAGGCTCATCGTTTGAAATATAATCCTTACAATACTCGGCAACATATTTGTGCAAAGAGGATATAGCTATGTTTTTTTCTGCAATTTTAATTGTAAAATTCATATTTCCCATCTTTAAAACGGTATTTCGGGCAATTCGATAGCTCCGTTAGTAGTGGTTGCTTCGGTCGTTGTGGGAGCGGTCGTTGTAGCCGCCTCCGTTGTTGCAACTGTCGCTGTCGTAGTTTTAGTTGTTGCAGTTGTTGTATTGGTAGTAGCGGTCGTCGCAGTGGTAACCGTTGTAATATTCTCCGTTGTCGTGCCGATAGCAACTGTTGTTGTGGCGGTTTCCGTAGTTGTAGCGACAGTAGATGTTGTGTCAAATTTTGTTGTATCGGTGATAGCGGTCGTTGTAGCCGCCTCCGTTGTCGTGCCGATAGCAACTGTTGTTGTGGCGGTCTTGACCGTTGTTTCTGTGATATCCGCCGTTGTATCCGCGGTCGTTTCGCTTATAGTTTTGCTGCCGCAACCAACCAAAAGGCACATTGCAACTGACATAAATAAAATAAATATCTTTCTTTTCATAAAAAATAAACTCCTGTGTTTATACCAAAAGGGGCAATGCGATTTCTCGCATTGTCCCTTAGGATTAAAATTGATTATTAATCTTTAATCAAAACCATCAAGATCGGGAGGCAGTGGAATACCGCTTGTTGCAATAACATCCTCGGATTCAAATTCAACTATCTCGATCTCTGCTTTTTCAAATTTTTCTTTCATGTTTTTTCACCTCTTTTATTTATTTTCGGCAATTGCACCTACATAGTCATCTGCCGCTTTGTTGTAATAATACAGTGCCTTCATCATATCGACCAAATCGCTTTTTTGTTCTTTAGAATTATTGATGATAGATCTGGCATATGTAAGTGCGCTATATTTCAAAGTTCTTGTGTTTTCTGTACTGATTTCTGTAACAACTATTTCATACATTTTATCGATATCCTGGGGATTGATCTTTTCGATATAAATGTAATAGTAACCATTTTCCTCTACAGGTGTGATCTCGTTGCCATCACAAGCAAATTTAAAATCGTTGATAGAATAATCTTCAAGGACTTCATATTTTACTTTGATAGT
The DNA here is from genome assembly GCA_964514555.1 of uncultured Lachnospiraceae bacterium. Classification (GTDB taxonomy): domain Bacteria; phylum Bacillota; class Clostridia; order Oscillospirales; family CAG-272; genus UMGS731. Next base: position 9,704 of record CAZERM010000046.1, read on the forward strand.
TGTCAATGCACCTGCGATCAATGCTGCACTCCTTACTTTGATTCCGTCTATAGGATCACCGAGTTGCATCTTGAAAGTTTCAGAAATATTAACCTCATCAGAAAATGCGTCTGTATTGCTCGGTTTGGCAAGATTATCCTTATTATGATCTGTGTATTTCTGTGCTGCTGCACCATAATTGAGCATTGCATCGATAAGAGCTTCCATTTTTTCGCTTACCTTGCCTCTCTGATTATCTGCATATTTCTGCACAGAATATTTTACAGAATTTCCATCTGTATCGTCGCTGTAGAACACAGTTGAAGTGATCTCGTCTGCCATCTGGTCGGGACGAAGCTCAAGGCTGAACTTGTACTTGCCGTCTTCACCTTCAACTGCTGTACCCTCGGAAAGTTTGATCCTCTTGAGTTCACTGCCGGAAGTAAAGCTTATATAAGCGTTTTCATCATTCAACGCATCCTCGGAAAGAAGCACGTAATAGTTGAGTATTACGCCATCCGTAAGAGTGATGGAAGCGCCCTTGAAACCGTCTTTGCCGTTTTTAAGATGATCGCAGTACTCGCAAACGCCACCAACGGAATATTTGTGTTCAACTTTGTTTGGATCATTAGGTTTATTTGCATAAGAATAGATAACAGTATCTTTTTTGCAATTTACAGTGGTTTCGTTTCTGTAAACAGTCTTGCTAGCATCAAGAACAGGATAATCATCTGTGCCAAGTTGCTGTCCCCAAATGGAACCTTTGTATTCCTCATTGCCGATCTTGCAACCGAGCCAGAGAAGATATGCAACTTCGCCGTCGTTGAACTGCTGTGTTGTCTTGCCCTCGGCTTGACCTTCTACGTCCTCGCCGTTGATACCGCCAACTGTGCA
>CAZERM010000046.1:10676-12796 GCA_964514555.1 uncultured Lachnospiraceae bacterium
TTACCACTATTTACATGAGCCGCAAACCAATAGAGCTTGCCGGCATTGTCAATTTTGTAATAGCCGTCGTCGTTCAGGGTGGGGACTTCGTAGCCGCCGCAAACGGAACAAATACCGTTGTCATAGTTACCGCTGCAGCCGTCCGCGGTGCAAGCCGTCTTGCTCTCCGCGGCAAAAACTCCGCTCTGCAAGCCGAAAAACATCGCCAAAGCAAAGAGCGGTATCAACGCGAAACTAATCGTTCGCATCGATATGCTTTTGAATTTTTTCATGAGTATTCCTCCTTTGAATGAAAAATAGTTTTCTTTTTTTGAGAATTGCGTTGTAGTATGGCACATACTACAGACCGATGGCGCCATCGGCTCTTTTCACAATTCTCATTATTATTGTCGGTATTATATCACAAATTCGATATAATGTCAAGTATGTGGGACAGATTGGTATATTTCGTTGGGATTGGGGCACTTTTGCATTGTTCGTGTGATAGATTCGCTGTAAAGCCGCCATTTGAGCAAAAATCCATCACAAAAGGTTCATTTTCGCAGGGACAAATTTTTCTTTGGGACATTTTTCGATATTTTTTGCACTCAACATAAACTATAGACACATAATTTTTTTATTTGTTGCCGTTTGCTGTCATGGCATAAAAAAGAACCTGCTTTGCGTTAAACAAAACAGGTTCCTTCTTAAAGAACTTATCATATTATTTTTTAAAAAGCAATAATACACGCAAAATATCGCCATTGTCCCCTAAACCGTGCAATGCTGATGTTTTATTGCGATAAATGGTGTGAAATAGAGTATATATGGCATAATATAACACATAACAAAAAATGAGAAGATCCGGATCTTCTCATTTTTCATTTTATCCCATCAATTTGCTCATGTAAGTAGCAATGGCGTTTTCGGTATCACTCGCCATGCGGAAGAATTTTATCTTTTCGATATCCAAAAGGATGCAACCGCAATGACCCTTGAACGTCGGGAAACATATGATATTCAATTTTGTATCTATCTCGGGGCTGTAATCGACTATGTTGAGCGTTTCACCGAAAAGCGCTACTCTTTCATATGTGCGAAGCCACTTTGCATCCATATTAGGGAAAATAGTTCCGAATGTGTTGCCTATAAGCTTTTCGAGCGGCACTTTTTCGAGTGTTGCGAGCGCTTCGTTTCCGTAACGGAATATCCAATCTATCGCCGTATTTTCCGTATCGAACACCATTTCTATGTCCGTAAAAGCGATCGGAATATTGTCAAACACTTTGTAATGCTCAAGATAATTTATGTTTTGATTTTTGCCCTGCTGTTTGGACAAACTGCGATAGATGCGCTCTTTCTTTTCAAAATATTCATGAACGATAGATGCCTTGTTATATTTTGCATAGTCAAGCGTTTCGCCGTTCATAAGATTTACTTTATCCGTAATATTGAATATAGCGATAACAGCTACCAAACAACCCTGCTTGATGAAAACGAAATCGTCTCCAAGCTGGGGCGCAAGTCTTGTCATGGTTATTCTTGTTTTATAAACTTCTTCCTTGGAAAGATGGATATATGCATAGTTATCTTCCATGGAAACATACAAGATAGAGTCTATATTTATGATCATAGGCTTGCCGTCAACTTGTATCGTGATAGTCCTGCCCTGGTCAAGGATAGTCTTTTTGTCCTTTTTGGCAGTTCTGACTTTTTTGCTTTTTGCTGTATTTGCAGATCTTGCCGTTTTGGAAGATCTTGTTGCTTTGGCGGGTTTTGTAACATTCGCGTCTTTCATATCTTTTGTATCTTTTTCCATGATATTTACCTCTTTCCGATGAGTAAGATTAAAGATAGCAAGAAGGGGAACTTGTAGTATGTTCCATACTACAAAAATGGAGCCTCCATTTTATCTTTTGACATTATGATCATTCCGCTTCTTAAATTTTAATTTACATATCATATCGCATATACGCAAAACCATGAAGGTCTGCTTTGCAAATAACTTTATATATATTATACCATATTTATTGTACTTGGTCAAGCAAAATGGGGACATTTTATTAAAAGACTTTGGTAATATAACATGAATTGGGATAAAAAATCAAAATTTAAAATTTTGCACGGTATATATATATATA
>CAZERM010000047.1:0-12588 GCA_964514555.1 uncultured Lachnospiraceae bacterium
ACCGTTCTGTGCAGCGTTAGCCTGGTAGAGCTTTTAAGCGATAGCATAGTGTGCTTTCTTGAAGGATTCGATAGCGGCTTTAATCTTTTCTGTGTCGTTTGTGTTTACAGCTTCGCGGAGCTTATCTGCTTCTGCCTGAGCATTGCTTTGTCTTCTGCGCTGATCTTGTCGCCTGCTTCTTCAAGAGTCTTTTCGCTCTGGTAAAGAAGTGCTTCTGCTTCGTTCTTTGTATCAACAGCTTCCTTAACTTTCTTGTCCTCGTCAGCAAATTTTTCTGCATCTTTAACAGCGCGGTCGATCTCTTCCTGGCTCATGTTTGTGGAAGATGTGATCGTAACGTGCTGTTCCTTGCCTGTGCCAAGGTCTTTTGCAGTAACGTTTACGATACCGTTAGCGTCGATATCGAATGTAACTTCGATCTGAGGAACACCCTTGCGTGCCGCAGGGATACCGTCGAGAGAGAATCTGCCGAGCGTTGTGTTTGCACTTGCAAGTTCACGTTCGCCCTGGAGAACATGGATATCAACGGATGTCTGGTTGTCGGCAGCTGTAGAGAATACCTGAGATTTCTTTACGGGGATAGTTGTGTTTCTTTCGATGATCTTTGTGCAAACACCGCCGAGAGTTTCGATACCCAAAGAAAGGGGAGTTACGTCGAGAAGGAGAAGGTCTTTAACTTCGCCGCCGAGTACGCCGCCCTGGATAGCTGCGCCGATAGCAACACATTCGTCGGGGTTGATGCCCTTGAAGGGTTCTTTGCCGATGAATTTCTTAACTGTTTCCTGAACAGCGGGAATTCTTGTGGAACCACCAACAAGGAGTACCTTGTCGATATCGGAAACGGAGAGACCCGCGTCAGCAAGAGCCTTCTTGCAGGGTTCGAGTGTACCTGCAACGAGGTCTGCTGTGATTCTGTCGAATTCAGCACGTGTAAGTGTTGCGTCGAAATGTTTGGGGCCGTTTGCATCTGCTGTGATGAAGGGGAGGTTGATGTTTGCGCTTGTCATACCGGAAAGTTCGATCTTAGCTTTTTCAGCGGCTTCTTTAAGTCTCTGAAGAGCGGATTTATCTTTGCGAAGGTCGATGCCTTCTTCTTTCTGGAACTTGTCAGCGATCCATTCAATAACTCTGTTGTCGAAGTCGTCGCCGCCGAGCATTGTGTTACCGTTTGTAGCAAGAACTTCAAATACACCGTCGGAGATCTCAAGGATGGATACGTCGAATGTACCACCGCCAAGGTCGAAGATCATGATCTTCTGTTCTTTTTCTTCTTTATCTACACCGTAAGCAAGAGCAGCGGCTGTAGGTTCGTTGATGATACGAAGAACTTCAAGACCTGCGATCTTACCTGCGTCTTTTGTTGCCTGTCTCTGAGAGTCAGAGAAGTATGCGGGAACTGTGATAACAGCCTGTGTTACTGTTGTTCCGAGGTATGCTTCAGCATCGGCTTTGAGCTTCTGAAGGATCATTGCGGAGATCTCCTGAGGAGTGTACTTCTTGTCATCGATCTCTACTTTATAATCTGTGCCCATGTGGCGTTTGATACTCATGATAGTTTTTGTGGGGTTTGTGATAGCCTGTCTCTTTGCTACCTGACCAACGAGTCTTTCGCCTGCTTTGTTGAAAGCAACAACGGAAGGTGTTGTTCTTGCGCCTTCGGGGTTTGTAATAACGGAAGGTTCGCCGCCTTCATAAACTGCTACGCAAGAGTTTGTTGTACCAAGGTCAATACCAATAATCTTTCCCATAATATATATCCTCCAAAAATGAATGATTTCCTAAAATAAATTTTTATATGTTTATGATATTTCCGCCGCCGTTATGACGGCTTTTCTTGTTTGCTGTTTTCAGTCGTTTTGACTAGCCGCAGTTTGCGACTTTTACCATTGCAAAGCGGATAACTTTATCGCCGCGTTTGTATCCTCTCTGGAATACTTCGGCGATCACGTTTTCGCCAAGGCTTTCGTCGTCTGCCTGCATGATGGCGTTGTGAAGGTTGGGGTCGAATTCTTCGCCCACAGCGCCGAATGCTTCGATTCCGAGGCTCGTAAGCGCGTTGTTGAACTGATTTACTATCATGTCAAGACCTTCTTTGATGCCGTCCGTACCAACAAATGTATTGGCACGTTCGATATTATCGAATACGGGCAAAAGGTTTTTTATAGCATCCGCATAAGCGTCGCCGTAAGCATTTTCACGGTCTTTCTGCGCTCTCTTGCGGAAGTTGTCGTATTCGGCAAGCATGAGAAGATATTTTCTCTTCATCTCATCAAGCTCCGCCTGGATCTTGGCAAGCTCGCCGTTTTCTTCTGTGTTATTGTCTTTTACTTCTTCGGAAGCTTTTTCTTCCTTTTCAAGTTCAGACTGAACGTCAGTGCGTTTTTCGTCCATTATAAGTTTCCTTTCAAATTATATAAAAGCTTTTTCGCTACGATAATTCGTCGCCTTCGGGCAAAGCCTTGCCCTCGATTATGCCCGTTATCTTCTGCGTGAGATATTCGACCGTCGAGATGACTTTTGAATAATCCATTCGGCTGGGACCGAAAACGCCTATCGCGCCAACGACCTTGCCGTCCACCGTGAGCGTTCTGAATATGAACGCCGATTTGGAAGCGAGCTTGCTTTCGTCATCGCCGATAAAGACATTGACCTTATCGCTGTCGGATCTCGAAAGCATCTCTTTGAAATTATCCTTGTTCTCAATCATGGAGAAAACTCTCTTGAGCTGTTCCACGTCCGTAAACTCGGGATATTCCAAAAGTTTGTTTACACCTTCAAACTTAACATCGTCATCGGAAGAGGATGCGACCGCATTGTAAAATGCCTTAACGGTAGGGTTTACAAGGGCGGCGGCGCTTCCCATGGAAGCTTCCATCTTCATTATAACGGAGTAAGCTATCTCATCGGGTGTAACATTCGTACAAAATTGATTTAAAAGTGTCATCAAAAGCGCGATATTGTTGTCATCCGCAACGATGTCCGTTGCGACTTGATGTGTCTTTATGCTTCCATCGCTCATTTTCATAACGAGCAGGAAATTGTGTTCATCAAGTATCATGTAAGAGAACGAACTTACCGTTTCCCTGCCGCTTGCCTTTATGGCAACGGAGGTGTAATTCGTTATCTTAGCCACGAGCTTTGACGCGGTCTGAATTATGGAATCCATCTCGCCCATCTTGCTTTTGAGCATATTATTAAGTGTTATTATTTCCGCGGCAGTCAGCTTATAATTTTCCATAAGCGAATCTACATAAAAGCGATAGCCCAACTTGCTCGGCACTCGTCCCGCGGAGGTGTGAGGCTGTTCAAGATAACCCATCTCTTCAAGCTCCGCCATCTCGTTTCGGATGGTCGCCGAGGAAAAAGGTATCTTTGCAGTAGCAAGGTATTTGGAGCCGATCGGCTCGCCAAGTTCGATATGAGCCTCGATTATGGAGCGAAGTATGCGCTTTTTTCTTTCACTAAGCTGTCCGCCATAAACAAGTTCACCTGACATTTCATCACCTGCGTTTGAGTTTTTAGCACTCGATTTGCTCAAGTGCTAATCTATACTTAAAATATACCGCCAAATCGCCTTTTTGTCAATAGGTTTTGCACAAATTTTTGTGAATAATTTGTTAATATCATCACTTCGCTTTGCCGTTTGCCAATCTTTTTTCGAAAAATCTTTGTTTTTTCTCGCCCGAGAGTGCCAATTTTGTATTTTTCGATAAAATTTTCTCTTGACAAAACGCTTCTTTCATATTATCATAGAATAAACCGCAACTGAATAGTCAGGGGTGCTGATAAATGAATCGGCTGAGATGAGGATGATTTTCCGAAAACCCTTAACCTGATACGGATAATGCCGTCGTAGGAAGATTATTATAAGATGATTCTTATTTATTGGGATAAGAATGTTTTTCTTGTATTATATAATTACCGCACAGCGACATTTGGTGCGGTAATTTATATTTTACAGGAGGTTTTTCTTAAAATGAAAAACAAGATAACAGCAAAAGCTCTTACAGAGAGCGCCATAATGATAGCGCTCGCAACTGTTTTGAGCCTTCTCAAGATCGTTGACTTACCATATGGCGGTTCCGTAACGATCGCATCAGCACTCCCGATCGCCATCATATCTTACCGCTACGGCATAAAATTGGGTCTTTTGTCCTCGACCGTATACGGCATAGTTCAGCAATTACTCGGTCTTTCCACTCTTTCGTATGTTACAACATGGCAAAGTGTCGTTGCGATAATCCTTCTTGATTATATCGTGGCATTCGCCGTGATAGGCCTTTCGGGTATGTTCCGCAACCTCATCAAAAATCAAGCTGTTGCAATAGCGCTCGGCGGTGCTTGCGTTTGCTTACTTCGTTACATATGCCATGTAATATCAGGTGCGACGGTTTGGGCAGGTCTTTCCATTCCCGATTCCGCAGCGCTCATCTATTCCTTTATATATAATGCAACTTACATGGTACCCGAAACGATCGTGTTCATCATCGCAGCGCTCTACATCGGTTCCGCGATAGATTTCAGCAGTCCCACGCTTACTCGCTTGATAAAGAAAATAATTCCCAACAATGTTTCTTGGGTATCCCCTGTTGCAGGACTCATCGCTTGCGGCACGCTCATTTTTGACGTTGCCATGATATTCTCCAAGCTTCAAAATGCCGAAACGGGCAAATTTTATATCCAGGGCATATTTGATGTAAATTGGATAGCCGTAAGCATCGTTACAGGCATCGCCGCCGTTGCGATCATCGTGCTTTTGGCAATACGTAAGGCACTCGTAGAGCAAAACAATAAATAACCATCTCGCCAACGCGAGAAAACGGAGATAAGAATGAAAGCTTTTATTATAACCCCTTGCTTGACCTCAAAGATAAATGATACCGTGAACATCGGCAAAGACGATATCGTCATCTGCGCTGATAATTCGTTCAAAAAAGCCCTCGAAGAAGGCGTAAAGATAGACCTCATCATGGGCGATTTTGACACGGGCAAGCGCATCGCATTCCCCGAAAATATCGAAGTGATGCAATATCCGAGTGAAAAAGATGACACGGACACGATGCTCTGTGTGAAAGAAGCGGCGCGCCGCGGCATCTCGGAAATAGTCATCGTCGGCGGTCTTTCGGGAAGATTGGACCACACCTTTGCGAACATTCAAACGCTCGCTTACGGTGCCGAGCATGAGCTTGATATAAGGATAGCAGACGGCGAAAACGAAGCATTTATGCTTCGCCCGGGAAAATATGATATATCGAAAAAAGAAGGCTTTTCCCTCTCTGTTTTCTCGTACAGCGAAAAAGCCGAGGGTATCTGCGAAAGCGGCGTGAAGTATCCTACGGATAATGTCGAGCTTACAAATTCATTCCCTCTCGGAGTGAGCAACGAGATATTATCACCGAGCGCCGAAATATCATTCACCAAAGGCTTGCTTTTGATTATTCTTTCTAAATGGAATTAAAAATATTCACTACCCCGATGGATTCAAAGATCCATCGGGGTTTTGTTCTTATAAGCTTTTATTGATCTGCAAGAAAAGCTTATAAGAAAGTAACACCTCATCCGTCAGCCGTTTGCTGACACCTTATCCCACCGGAGAAGGCTTGCGGCAGGAGCAAACCCCTGCCCCTACATTGCAGAAATAAATTCCAACAAAAAAGATCGGCAGAGGTCTCCCTCTGCCGATCCTATAAATTTCATTATGAGAAGAAGTCTAAGCAGGACTTTTTCTTTTTACTTATGCTGTGTAGTCAGCGGCATTTTTGAGTCTGTCGCCCAAATCGTTTTCTTTGCACCATGTTTCTGCGGGTGTGCCTGCTGTTACGAAGATCTCAGCAAGTTTCTTTGAAGGTTTTGCACCGAATACAGTTGCGCCCATTTTGAGTTCTGCGTTAGCGGGAAGTTTGATCTTAGCAAGACGTGTGCAACCGTCGAATACGTTAGCACCGATGGATTTAACGGAATCGGGGATGTTCATGTTGTCGAACTTCTTGCAGCCGTCAAATGCTTTGCTGCCGATGGATTCAAGGTTAGCGGGAAGCTTGATATAGCCGAGACGTGTGCAATCTTTGAATGCGCTGGAACCGATGGATTTAACGGAATCGGGAATCTCCAAAACGTAGTCTGCAGCGTTGCCCAAGTAAGCGCAACCGGAGAATGCGTGGTCAGGGATAGCTTCGAGATTAGCGGAAAGCTTGATCCCATCCATCTTGTTGCAATCCATGAAGCAGTATTTGCCGATAGTTGTAACTGTGTCGGGCATTACGATGTCTTTGATGAGGTTCTTGCAAGCTTCGAAGCATCTTTCGCCGAGCTTTGTAACGCTTGCGGGGATGAAGCTGAGGCTGTCGATAGCGCTGGAGCTGAATGTACCCTTTTTTAATTCAGTAACTGTTGTGGGGATGTGGATCTCCTTGAGGTTGCTGCAGCTAGAGAACGCGTATTCACCGATCTCTGTAACTGTGTAAGGAACATAAATGCTCTTAGCTGCGCTCTGTGCGAAAGCGGAAGTACCTACAGTTGTAACTGTGTATTTTTCGCCTGCAACTTCAACTTCAGCAGGGATAACGATGTCTTCGGGAGCTGTTGTCAAAACGGCTTTGATAGTAGCTGTTTTTGTTGCGCTGTCAACTTTAATTTCAAAGTATTCAGCGGATGTGGGTGTTCTGCCTTCCAACGGGTCAGCGGGAATTTCGAACTGTGTTCCCGGTGTCTGTGTATCGCCTGTTGTTTCAACAGAAGCTGTAGTTTCGGAACCTGTGGAATCGTTGCAGGAAGTCATACCTGCACAAGCGGCAACGAGCATACCGCAAACAAGAAGTAAAGAAGCAATTTTTCTCATGATTAGATGCACCTTTCTAAAATGAAATTTAGTATAATTTATAGTTATATAGTAACAAAAAACACTACAAAAGTCAAGCGTTTACGATGAATTTCATCTAAAATGTTAAAAAAGAGTGAAATAACACTTAGTAAAAGTGCCTTTTCACTCTTTATTTCAATATTTTTTTATCATTTTACTTAGCCAAAAGCATATCGAGCACCTTGCTTGCTATGAGCAAGCCTGCGCTGGACGGAACGAAAGAAATGCTTCCGACCGTCTTTTTGCCGTTGGGCAAGAAAACATCCTTTGCCGTCGGTATCGGCTCTTCCTTGGAATATACCACGGGAAGATGCGTTATACCTCTTGCTTTAAGCTCCCTACGCATGACACGTGCGAGCGGACAGATGCTCGTTTTCGAGATATCCGTAAATTCAAGCATCTCAGGGTGAAGCTTGTTGCCTGTTCCCATAGATGATATGATATTTACTCCCGCGGCATTCGCACGAGTTATAAGCTCGAGTTTTGCAGAGACCGTATCGATGGCATCAACGATGCAATCGAAGCGCGAAACGTCTATCTCGTCGGCATTTTCGGGCAAATAAAATTTGCATATAGCCTCAACGTCCGCATCGGGGTTTATATCCAATATTCTTTCTTTCGCAACATCGACTTTGTTTCTGCCGATTGTGGAATTGAGCGCGATGAGCTGGCGGTTGAGGTTGGACTCAGCCACGGCATCGTTATCTATAAGCGTGATATGACCAACGCCCATGCGAGCGATGGCTTCCGCCGCAAACGAGCCTACGCCGCCTACGCCGAATATTGCAACTCGGCAGGAGCGGAGCTTTTCAACTCCGCTCTCACCTATAATAAGGGCAGTTCTGGAGAAACGTTCTTCCATTTGCTTTCCTCTTTAATTATTTACCTTCTTTTTTCATCTTACCTGCCAATTTGTAGCGAAGGTCTGTAGAAAGGATTCTCTTGCGGAGACGAATGTTGTTCGGCGTAACCTCGATAAGTTCGTCGTCTGCGATAAATTCAATAGCTTCTTCAAGGCTCATTACTCTTGCGGGAACAAGACGAAGTGCTTCGTCCGCACCGGAGGAACGAACAGCCGTAAGATGCTTTTCTTTACATACGTTAACGGCAATATCGCCCATTTTCGGGTTTTCGCCTACAATCATACCTTCGTATACAGGGCACTGGCTGCTGATAAACATTGTACCTCTATCCTGAGTGTTATATACACCGTAGGATGTGGAAACACCTGCTTCGCTGGCAACGAGAGAGCCTGTGAATCTGCGGCTGATCTCGCCCTTGTAAGGTTCATAGCAATCGAATACGGAGTTGATGATACCTTCGCCGCGTGTGTCTGTCATGAATTCGCTTCTGTAGCCGAAGAGGCAACGTGTAGGTATGCGGAACTGCATATGCATACGGTTGCTTGCGCCACGAGGAGCCATGTTGATAAGGTCGCCTTTACGAGCGCCGAGTTTTTCCATAACAGCGCCGCAGTAATCCTGGGGAACTTCGATCTCAACGTTTTCGATAGGTTCGCACATCTTGCCGTCGATCTCTTTAAAGAGTACGCGAGGAGTGCTTACGCAAAGTTCGTAGCCTTCACGACGCATAGTTTCGACGAGGATGGAAAGGTGCATTTCACCACGACCGGATACGATGAAGGAGTCTGTTGTGTCGCCGTCTTTAACTCTCAAAGAAACGTCCTTGAGAAGTTCTTTGTAAAGACGTTCGCGGATCTGACGTGTGGTAACGAACTTACCGTCCTGACCTGCGAAAGGACCATCGTTTACGGAGAATGTCATTTCCATTGTAGGCTCGCCTACTTTGAGGAATTCAAGGGGTTCAACGCAGCTTACATCAGTGATAGTATCGCCGATGGAGATGCTTTCAGCGCCGGAGAAGCAAACGATATCGCCCATCTTAGCTTCCGTAACAGGTGTACGGCGGAGACCGTCGATCTGGCTGATGCTTACTACTTTCATCTTTGTGGGCGCTTTATCCTGGTCGTAGTAGTTGCAGATCATAGCGTCCTGGTTCTGGCGCATCACGCCGCGTTCGATTCTGCCGATACCGATCCTACCAACGTAATCGTTGTAGTCGATAGAGGAAACGAGCATCTGAAGGGGAGCGTCAACTTCGCCTTCGGGCGCGGGGATATATTCAAGGATAGTGTCGAAAAGGGGTGTAAGGTCCTTGCCGGGTTCGTGAGGAGAGAAGGAAGCTGTACCTGCTCTGCCGGAGCACCAAAGCATGGGGGAGTCAAACTGTTCGTCGCTTGCGCCGAGATCAAGAAGAAGTTCAAGAACTTCGTCGCCTACTTCGTCAAGACGAGCATCGGGCTTGTCTATCTTGTTTACAACAACGATAACGGGGTGGTTAAGGGAAAGTGCCTTCTGAAGAACGAATCTTGTCTGGGGCATGGGGCCTTCTGCCGCGTCAACGAGCAAAATAACGCCGTTTACCATTTTGAGGATACGTTCAACTTCGCCACCGAAGTCAGCGTGTCCGGGAGTGTCTACTATATTGATCTTTACGCCTTTGTAATTAACAGCGGTGTTTTTAGCCATGATAGTGATACCGCGTTCACGTTCGATAGCGTTAGAGTCCATAACACGGTCCTCTACCACCTGGTTTTCACGGTAGATACCGCCCTGTTTAAGCATTTCGTCAACAAGCGTTGTTTTACCGTGGTCAACGTGTGCAATAATTGCAATATTTCTCAAATCTTCTCTTACCAAAGGAATTACCTCGCTTTTTTATAGGTGCTTTTTCGCACCGTTATTTTATTTATTACTTGCTTTTTAATTATGACATTAAATTATAACACGTTTTTTGAAAAAAGAAAAGATATTTTTCGAAAAAATATCAAAAAAACGGCGAAATTTTTAAATTTCACCGTTTTTTCAGTTTAGTTATCAGTTATTTCCGCTCATGCTGTAGTTGGGAGCTTCTTTTGTGATGCTGATATCGTGAGGATGAGATTCACGAAGACCTGCGTTTGTGATACGAACGAACTGAGCTTTTGCCTGGAGTTCTTCGATCGTAGAGCAGCCGCAGTAACCCATACCGGAGCGAATACCGCCGATAAGCTGGAATACTGTGTCGGAAACGGCGCCTTTGAAAGGAACACGACCTTCAACACCTTCGGGAACGAGCTTAACGGAGTTCTGCTGGAAGTATCTGTCTTTAGAGCCTTTTTCCATAGCTGCAAGAGAACCCATGCCGCGGTAAACTTTGAAGCTTCTGCCCATGTAGATCTCTGTTTCACCGGGGCTTTCCTCGCAACCTGCAAGGAGAGAACCGAGCATGATAGAGCTTGCGCCTGCTGCGAGAGCTTTTACCATGTCGCCGCTGTACTTGATACCGCCGTCCGCGATAACGGGAACATTGTGTTTAGCGGCAGCACAAGCGGCATCATAAACTGCTGTGATCTGAGGAACGCCGATACCTGCGATGATACGTGTCGTGCAGATGGAACCGGGTCCGATACCTACTTTAACAGCGTCTGCGCCTGCTGCGATCATATCTTCTGCAGCGGCTGCTGTTGCTACGTTACCGCCGATGATCTGACAATCGGGGAACGCATTTTTAACTTTGTAAAGTGTGTCGAGCATGCTCTGTGCATGACCGTGAGCGGAGTCGAGGACGAGAACGTCTGCGCCTGCTGCAAGAAGAGCGCCCGCTCTTTCAAGAACGTCTTTTGTTACGCCGATGGAAGCACCGCAAAGAAGTCTGCCCTGAGAATCTTTTGCGGAGTTCGGATATTTTGCGATCTTCTGGATATCCTTGATAGTGATAAGACCTGCAAGGCGACCTTCGCTGTCAACGAGAGGAAGCTTTTCGATCTTGTTCTTGCAAAGGATAGCCTGTGCATCGTCATGTGTTGTGCCGACAGGAGCAGTGATAAGGTGGTCCTTTGTCATAACTTCGCTGATGGGCATATTCATATCCGTGAGGAAACGCATATCACGGTTTGTGATGATACCTACGAGGTAGTTTTCTGCATTTACGATCGGAACACCGGATATTCTGTACTTGTGCATGAGGTCTTCTGCTTCATACACTTTGTTTTCGGGATGAAGGGAGAAAGGATTTCTGATAACGCCGTTTTCGCTTCTCTTAACCTTTTCAACTTCGTCTGCCTGCATAGCGATGGGCATATTCTTATGAATGATACCGATACCGCCTTCGCGCGCCATTGCAATAGCCATAGCGGATTCTGTAACAGTATCCATTGCCGCGGAGATCACGGGTGTGTTAAGAGTGATCTTTGTTGTAAGACGTGTGGAAACATCTACATTGGAAGGGATAACGTTACTTTTTGCGGGGATAAGAAGGACATCGTCAAATGTCAAGCCTTCTTTGAGGAATTTTTCGCTAGGATTAGTGTTTACCATAAGCTCTCCTTTACAATTCAACAATAAAATGTGTGTGTAAATGTATTTATATAATTTTACAATAAAAAAACGCGTTTGTCAACAAACTTCACGCATAAAAAATAAAAAACATTCAAAATATATTATTAAATGAAAAGAGATGATACGATTTCATGAAGAAAAACGACGAAATAGGGTTTCCCGAGGCTTCTCGCCTTGCGGAAAAAGCGATGTTTCGCAACCCTTGTGTATCCGCAACGGAGTGTACGGGCGGTGTTCAGCGTATCCCCGAAGATGAGAGCGGCGCAGAATTTTATTGCGATATTCTCGACATTCCGATAACGGCTCTCAACGGCGGCGAAGCCTACAACTTACTTTTTCTTTCGGAGAAAAAGTAAGCAAAAAGAACTTTACTAAAATAAACTTTTCCGCAAAACTCTCGGTTTCCGTGTTAAGCCATTGTCTTGCTTGCTTCCTGTCATACCACCCTCCTCCTTCGGAGAAAAAGTAAGCAAAAAGTTGCAAAAAGATAAAAAAGCCCTTCGCTTTACCCACTTGGGATAGCCTCATCACGTCGGCTACCCACGCACGCAAGGTGCGTGGAACCTTGCCGATGCCACTTAATATCGAACTCCGACTTTTAGCTGAAAACTTTAGTTTGTTGAAATAAAGTGTATCAACGCCGTGATTTTCGATTTTGCGGCAGGAGCAATCCCCTGCCCAACAATGCAGCCGTATATTTTAGTAAAAATAAGGTTTTTACCATCCGTAGGGGCGACCTGCGGTCGCCCGTTCCCATTGCAAAAATTTTGTCATTGATAAGATTCTAACCAAGCACAAAGATTCTCGGCTAAAGGTTCAAATTTTTGACTCGTGCTCTGCGGCGTGGTTCCGAGGGTGGCGCCCCTCGGGGAGCCGCATTTGATACACCTATCTTTTTTGATGCGATTCGCCAATGCGATAAACCTGCAAGGTTTTCTGCTTCTTTTGCGAGCTTTTTTCAGATAAAGAAAAGCTTAAAACATCTTTAAACAAGAAAAGTTGAGATAATCTTTTTCCGGCTTTTATCAAAACAAAAAAATATCGACAGGGGCTTCCCTGTCGATATCTGTAATAAAATAAATCTACTTTATTTACTTTATTTTATATTATACAATTATTTGTACATAGGACCGTAAACAGCGCAAGCTCTGTAGTCCTGACCTTCTTTATCCATACCGAATGCGTTCCATGCAGCAGGACGGAAGATCTGGTCTTCGGGTACGTTGTGCATACAAACGGGAATGCGGAGCATGGAGCAGAGTGTGATAAGGTCTGCACCGATATGACCGTAGCTGATAGCACCGTGGTTAGCACCCCAGTTGTTCATAA
>CAZERM010000048.1:0-12041 GCA_964514555.1 uncultured Lachnospiraceae bacterium
ATAATATATCCTATAAGAAAAACTTTTTTGATTTTCAAAAAATCGGTGAATCTTATTATTCAAAATATTATAACGCCAATAATCAACAAGCGTAAGCTAAAAAAGTTGGGCAAATATTCTGCTGGCAGAAAAGATTTTATTTTTAATCAGATAAAAAATGGCTGTTATATATCGGAGCATGAAAAATGATAAAAAAGCAAAAGAACATACTCCCTAAAGTAGTCTTGATGGTTGTTGCGTTTTTTCTTGTTATAGTTATGTCTATCTTGCAATCGCAGATAAACGAATTAAAAGAAGAACGCGATGAACTTCAAAAAGTCGTTAAACAGTATAGCGATATAGTTGACGAACTCAACTACGATAGAGAGCTTAGTGTAAAAGATTATATCGAAAAATATGCAAGGGAAGAGTTGGGCTTCCATAAATCTGGCGAGATCGTTTTTAAAAATAGCAACGGAAATTGAGGGTGTAAAAAATGATAAGAGAAATATCTTCTGAAAAAATAACTGAAACAATTAAAGAACTCTTTATATCTGCAAACTACAGATTGGGAGAGGTTGAACATTCATTGATAAATGAGGCATTGAATAATGAAAAAAGTTCTACAGGTAAAGCAGTAATGCAAACGATAAGCGATAACCTTAAAGCAGCTGAAGAAATTTGCGTTCCGATATGCCAAGATACAGGTATGGCAATCGTGTTTGCAGATATCGGTCAGGATGTGCATATAGTCGGAGACAATTTTGTTGAAGCCATCAACAAAGGTGTCTCTCAGGCATATACCGAAGGTAAGATGCGCGCATCTGTTGTAAGAGACCCTCTTTTTGACAGAGTCAACACAAAAGATAATACTCCTGCAATTATACATACAAATATAGTTCCGGGAGACAAGATTACATTGACAGCTCTGCCCAAAGGATTCGGCAGCGAAAATATGGGCACACTTAAAATGATGGTACCCACATCATCCAAAGATGATATTATCAATTTTGTTGTAGACTCAGTTAAAAAAGCAGGTTCTAATCCTTGTCCTCCCATAATGGTCGGTGTTGGTATTGGCGGATCTTTTGATTATGCGCCTTTGCTTGCTAAGAAAGCTTTAGCCAGAAACGGAAAGACTCAAAATCCCAATCCCGAATATGCATCTCTTGAAAAAGAACTTCTCGAAAAAATAAACGAACTTGGCATAGGACCCCAGGGCTTCGGCGGTAATACAACAGCTCTCGCTGTAAACGTGGAATATTATCCTACGCATATAGCAGGCCTGCCTGTAGCTGTAAATATAAATTGCCATGTTATGAGACACGCAACAGCAACTATATAACTTCGGCATTTATTGAACAAAATTTATATAAGAAAGGTTTGGTAAAAAACATGGATAACAACAAAAAGCCTTTTGAAGGCAAATATATTATGTACAAGGGAAAACCTCTTGTAAGAGAAAATAATATCATTTGCTATGGCAATATGGAAGATAAGTATTATCTGTTTCTTATGATACTTACTAATAAGACAGAAAACGGTGTAGAAGTTC
Source organism: uncultured Lachnospiraceae bacterium (assembly GCA_964514555.1). GTDB lineage: Bacteria > Bacillota > Clostridia > Oscillospirales > CAG-272 > UMGS731. The sequence continues at coordinate 1,535 of CAZERM010000048.1, forward strand.
CTGACAGAATTCTTGTTCAGATACTTTCTACTGAAGAAAAGAATAAAATTATTAAGCAGGGCGAAAAGTCAGGTTTATATGATGCGCTTGATATCGGTACAGTATGGCTTGAAAGAGCTTTAGCTGAAAAAGCAAAATAAACAAAGAAGCTGAGTTAATGTTTCCATCATTAGCTCAGCTTTTTTTGCAGCAAAACCCTTAGGGTAGGGTTCCAAAAAATTATATAGTCAATTATACAAAATGAAAATTTTGTATAATTGAGAGTACTAGAAATAGTGTTTTGAGATAATATGGTTTAATAATCATTTTATTATATAAAATCCGATTATATGAGGTTGAATCATATTAAATTTGAAAAATAAAAAACTCTTCATTGTGTATGAAGAGTTTTTGTGATTTATTTCTGTTCAGCTGTTATAATTCCATCGCAAACATTGAGTTTGCAAAAACGAGCTGTTCGTTCTTCAACATAATTGCCGTTGTGAGTTCTGTCTTTATCAGGCTTAATATCTCTTGCGTGATAGACTGCATAATACTGACCATCTATTTTTATAACGCTGTGATGTCCGACACCTTCTTCAATTGTTTTAGCTACAGCATATCCTATATGATATGTATCATTAGTAAATGCGCCTGCGCTATACATCAAATACTGCCATTCGCCTTCCTGGAACCAAAACGGACCTTCAACTGTATGCCAAAGTTTGCCGCTTCTTATATCACTAGCTTCTTCGTCGAAAGTCGGAACCAAAACTTCTTTTTCTATATGAGCTGGTGTGAACGGATCGAGAAGTTTATCAACGAATATCCTTGTACCAATTCTGTCGCCGTCTTCATTGTCTGCCGCATACCAAATGAACAATCCTGCATCTGTTTTCACTACATGAGAATCTATAGAAAATTTATTGTATAAATGTGTCGGTTCGCTGAAAGGTCCGAGTGGATTGTCGGAAACAGCCACGTGCATATACTCGAATATACCAGGAACATGATATGAGAAATAAATATAATATTTGCCGTCGAGTTTGATAATACTCGGCGCCCAATATTCTTTGCTGTTTTCATAAAAAAGTATTATTCCTTCGTATTTTCATTCGCCATCGAGTGATTTTGAAGAATACGCATGAATGCCATTTATTGCAGTCGAATAGATATAAAATGTTCCGTCATTATCTCTGAATATGAACGGATCAGGCTGAGTTAATCCCGAAACATTAAAGTTTAATTTCATTTTGCCTAAATCTCCTTTATTTGATAAGTTTCAATTTTGCGAGACTCTTATATATAGCCTTTCCCTTTGGTATTATCAATATTTCATCTTTAGTTATTGTTTTTGTTATAAGCAAAGCAAAAGCATACACGATGATAGTTATGAGAATCGATATGATTGTAGCTATTCTTTCATGCGGAAATAATTTTGCAAAAAGTACAAATGAACCGTATGTTATAGGACTGCAAACAAGCATTATTATTGCAGGAGTCAAAAAAGCTTTAAAAATACTTATCTTTATATCGGCATATTTGAAAACAAAAGCAAAATTTATAAATGCCATTACAAAGAAACTTGCTACTGTCGATATCGGTGCCCCGTAAATACCTATCTTTGATATCAAAACGATATTCAAGATGAGCTTTACTACGGTTCCTACCGACATTGATATAACAGGACGATGTTGCTTACCATATGATTGTAAAATTGAAGATGTTATAGTAAGCATCGACATTAAGAATATTGCAATAGAAAGTATAGACAATAATGTTGCATTGTTTCGAATAGTTTCTATTTTATAGCTTCCGCCATATATAAATGAAATTATCGGGCGAGCCAAAACTCCCATGCCGACAGCGCACGGAATGGATATGATCGCTGTTATCTTCAACGAGGAATAAAGAGTTAATCTTATCTTGTTTTCATTTTTTGAAGCTATTGCTGCCGTCAATGTTGGTGTCAATGATGATGATATCGGAGTGATAAATGCTTGCGGAAGTCGATACAATGTTACAGCTAATGTTGTGTATGCACCATATACAGCCATGGCATTTGAATTGTTCAATATATTGTTGATCGTAAATGTATCTATTGTTGTAGTCAGACCCAAAGCTAATGAGCTGAGAGTTATCGGTATAGCAATAGACATCATTTTTTTGAATATATTCAGATAACTTTCCGAGTTTTTCTCATCAATAGGTACATTTAAATATGAATAGTCGGTTTTGACAAGATATTTTGTGATTATCAAATATCCCATACCGAGCATATGAGCAATGGTTATGCCCGCAATAGCTGCAGCTGCTGCAATCTCTACAGAATAACCATGTTTTATGGCATATCCGCCGAAGAATATTCCCAAAGCTGTTTTGCCTATTGCATCAAGAAGTTCCGACACGGCAGACGGCAACATATTTTGATGTCCCTGATAAAATCCTCTTATAGAACTTGAGATACATATAAAAAGAAGTATCGGTGCTATTGCTTGTATACAATATGGCGAATTGTTATTTTTGTCAATAAGATTAGCGATATACTCTGCTCCGAAAAACATAGTTGACGAACCGAGCAAGCCGATAATTATAAAAGTGAACAAAGCCACTCTGAAAATATGACTTGTCTCAAGTTTACGTCCTTTTGTTCTGCTTCGAGATATCATTATCGATGTGGCGATGGGCAATCCCGTTATTGATACAGTATAGAATGTACTGAATATGCTGTAAGCGGAATTGAAATAACCCATTCCTTCTTCACCGAGATAACTAGAAAGAGGAATCTTCAATATTACGCCGAGAATCTTTTCCGCCATTCCTGCAATAGTGAGCAGTAATACACCAGTTATCATTCGCGGCTCTTTGCGTTGTTCGGTCATCAAATCTGCACCGCCATTTCACAATTATCTATTATAAAATTCTTTTATCATTTTCGAAAAATCGAATTTAAGTTTTTCTTCATCTATAGTGAGCAATACACCATTTTCATAGAGTATCTTACCATCTACCATGGTCATGCAGACGTTAGAAGAATTTGCAGAGAAAACAAAAGTATCTGCGAAATCAAAATAAGGCAATGTATTTATAGCATCGAGGTCTATAAGAATGATGTCCGCAGGAGCACCCTCTGCTATGATTCCTGAGCCCATTCTTCCCTGCGCTTTTGCACCGTTTACAGTAGCCATAGATACAAAAACAGAAGAATCGAATTTCGAGGTATCGCCTGTGGTTCCTTTTTGCAAAAGTGCCGCCAAATATGTTTCTTTCAAAATATCCAATGTGTTATTAGATGCGGAACCATCGGTTCCGAGTGTAACATTAATACCTGCATCTATCAATTTGGTAAGAGGCATTACGCCGGAACCCAATTTAAGATTGCTTGCAGGATTATGAGCAACAGAAACTCCGTTTTTTGCAAGAATTTTAATATCGCTGTCGGTAACATGAACGCAATGAGCAGCTGTGGTGTTTGCGCGGAATACGCCTGTTTCCAAGAAAAATTCAGCAGGTGTCAAACCGTTTCTTCTTGCTTTGCCTTCTTCGTGTTCTTTCGATGTTTCAGAAAGATGGATCTGCATACCGATTCCGTTTTCAACTGCATAATCGGAAACATACTTGCAAGTATTTTCTACAGTTGTATATTCGGCATGAATAGACATATCTATCAAAATTCTTCCGTCGGCAGAACCGTGATAAGCTTTATGCAGATCAACAGCTTCTTTAAATCTGGAATCGGATTCTGCTGTAATTCTGTTATCGAATGCTGTTATGCAACGTCCGATATTTGCTTTGATTCCACTTTCGATAACTGTTTTTGCAGTTGTTTCCGAGAAGAAATACATATCGGAAAAAGAAACGATACCGTTTTTTATCATCTCCGCAATGGAAAGCATGGAACCGAGATAAACGTCATCATCTGTGAGCTTATCTTCGGCAGGCCAAATTTTTTCGGAGAGCCAACGATCCAAAGGAAGATTTTCGCCGTATCCTCTGAATATTGACATCGGCGAATGAGAATGACAATTATAGAGACCGGGCGCAAGCATTTTTTTACTGCAATCGATCACTCTGTCAAAATCACCTTCGGGTCTTTCTTTTGATATTGTTTCTATTTTGCTTCCATTAGTAACGAGATATGCTTCTTTCCACGAAGTTCCGTCATGGAAAAGTATGTTTGCTTTATCAAAAAGTATTTTCATTTCTACCTCATGTTTTTACCGATAAATTCTCTGAATACAGAATCCTTAGGAACAAGATCTGAGGATATATCGGGGATATTTTTGAATTTTTCTTCGATTTTATTTTTGATTTCTTTTGTATCTTCATTGAATTCGAGCATATTAAGAAGATAATCCTTTATGACGTTCAATTCATAAAGGAGCGATGAGTTTATTGTATAATTTGCTCCGAAAGAATACGGATAAATATTTTCCTGCTCGTTGTTGACTACATTTTCCCAAAGTGAGAGCGTCTTTTCAACGGAGGCATCGCGAAACTGAAAATCACGCACCAATCTTCTGAAAAATCGGACATCTCGTCTTGTGAAAAGTGTGCCGTAGGCATAAACATCTTCCAAAATATCGATATATATGGACACAGCAGATTCTTTGGGGAAAATGGCTGTGATTTCGGGATACATAGCTTGTATTCCTTCGAAAACAACGATTCCTTTTTCATGTGGAATGTATGTTTCGTATTCTTCTCTTCTGTTTCCTGTAACAAAATCAAATGATGGAAGTTTTGTTTCCTTGCCTTCCAAAATATTATCTACACAAATCTTAAAATAGTCAAAATCTATAGATTCGATAGTTTCATAATCAGGATTTTGTTGTTTTTCAACTTCATCTCTGTTTTTGAAAAAGTCATCTATAGATATTATTTTCAAGTCTATGCTGGAGATAGCTTCAAGCGTTTTTTCGAGAATATACGAAGAAGTCGTCTTTCCTGCACAAGACGGACCGCACAAAGTGATTATTTTTATCTTATCATTTTGCGCGATAAGTTTTGCTATTGCTTCAACTTGAGCGCGATAAATATTCTCGCGCTCAAGTATAAAATGTTCCATTTCGGATGTGTTTTGAAATTGTTTATCGTATACTACCATTATACTCCTCTGATTTCAGCATAAAATTTCTCGATTGTTTCGCGTTTTTCGCGTCGCTTTTGACCTTTGGTGTCTGATAGATATTCATATGGATATTTATATTCAAATATTCGTTGTATTTTAGATTTTTCTAAAGAAACGAGTTTGGAAACAGCGCCTGCGCCTACAGAAAAAATACTTTGTAATTCGTCCATCATATATATATTATATTTACCTATTGTACCAGGAAGCGCAAAACCTACATTTTCGAGATTTCCGACGGCATTTTTTTGTCTATATATATAATAAGGATCGTATCCTGCATTTTTTGCAGCAATCTGAGAATAGTCGATGCATTTTGTAACATCGCGCACATTTTTGCGATATATTTCGCTTTTTATCTTAGAAAAATCTGCCGCATTCTTTATGCAGAGCGTATGTATTGTAATGTTTTCGGGTCTGAGTTTGACCAAACGATCAACAGAATAAGAAAAACTGAGAAAACCTTCGTCTGGCAGACCTGCTATCAAGTCTGTATTAATTATCGGTATTCCCGAATTTCGTGCAATCTCAAAAGCATTATAAAAATCTTTTGATGTATGCTTTCTGCCTATCAATTCAAGAACTTCGTCATTGAATGTCTGAGCATTGATGCTTACTCGTGTTACACCTGCCTCTTTTGCTTCGAAAAGTTTTTCTGCCGTGATAGTATCGGGTCTGCCTGCTTCAAGTGTAAATTCTTCAACTGTAGACATATCGGCTTTTTCCAAAATAGTTGAAAACAATTTATGAAGTTGTTTTTCGTTTAAAGTAGTAGGAGTTCCGCCGCCTATATATATAGTTGTTAACTTCATTCCGAGCGAATTAATTATATCGATCGTCTCTGAGATATCTTGGCAAAGTTTTGTAAGATAATCATTCACCAAAGACAATAACTTAGGCGATGAATATGAAACAAATGAACAATAATGACATCTCGAGGGACAGAACGGTATCGATATATACAAACTGCAAGTGTCCTTGCCGAGATTTTCAATGAGTTTTTGTTCACCGCAAGCAATCTCTGCTGCAATATTTGCTTTTTTGGGATTTACGAGAAAATCTTCTTTCAAAATATTTGTTGCCTGAGCGCAAGTGTTGCCTGCGTTCATAAGGTCCATTATAAATTTTGAAGGTCTAATTCCCGTAAGTATTCCCCATTGAGGTGTTATGCCTCTTAAATTTTTGCCTGCCTCAAAAAAAGCTTTGCCGCAAGCAACATTTACACTTCTTTCTTTCGTGGGATATTTATTTTTAGCTTCTTTGCAAACAGCCGAAGTTGTATTTCCGAGATGAGAAAGCTCAACGGAAACTATGACATTGTCCGCATCTTCTGTAATATTGATCTCGGCAGAAGGTTCATCTTCTTTTTGCTCAATTTTAGAGGAAAATTTAGATCCTTGAAAAAAGAGCAAGCAAAGAGTCTGCACATAATATTCACTTATATCTCCGTTGATTTTAAGGCGCATAATATTATTTTCCTTTGTTTTTTAAAATTTCACTATCCATAACTATCGTTACCGGACCGTCTGCCTTCATGCTTATTTCCATGTCAGCTCCGAATTTGCCTGTTCCAATGCTTGAAATTCTCTCACTCATAAGCGAAACAAAATATTCGTAGAGTTCGGATGCGCGCGGCGGTTTTTCTGCATCCATATAATCAGGTCTGTTTCCGTGAGCATAATTAGCGCAAAGTGTAAAGTTGGAAACTATCAAAGCGCCGCCGTTTATATCCTGCAAGCTCAAATTCATTTTATCATCTTTATCTGAAAAAATTCTTAGCTTTGCTATTTTATTTGCAAGCAAAAGTGCATCATTTTCGTCATCATTTTTTCTCACACCGAGCAAGATCATAAGACCCTGCTCGATGCTGCCTGTCGGGATTCCGTCAGCAATAACGGATGCACTTTTCACTCTCTGTATAACTGCTATCATGTTTAACTATTACCTCTCTGAATATCTTCTACGCCTTTTATCGATCTTATCTTAGAAACGATGCTGTTGAAATGATAAAGATTTTTGCAACCGATAGTTATATTGATGGTCGTCATATCGTTGCTTACTTTCTGCGTGTTTATATCATGTATCGGAACGCGCATATCTGCCAAAGCTACGCTTATATCGGCAAGCATAGAAATTCTGTCTTGAACATAAACTTTCATTGTGGCTTCAAATTTATCTTCGCGTGAATCTTCAGCGTCGGAACACCATGCAACACGGATAAATCTATCTACATTTTCTTGCATTGCGCGGAGCAAATGAGGACAATCGCTCTTGTGAATAGATATGCCGTATCCTTTTGTTATAAATCCGCTGATGTTATCTCCGGGAAGCGGATTACAACATTTTGCAAATTTAACCTGGCAACTGTCGATTCCGTCAACGATAACGCCGCCGTTGCTCTGTGTAGTTTTGCTCTTTGAAATTTTTATCTGTTCGGGACTTGTTATGGGAGTTTCGGGTTCTTTTACCGTCTTGTCAAATTCATCACGCAATTTGGGCAAAACTTTTGTAACGGAAAGACCGCCGTAACCAATCATATTGTAAAGGTCATCTGACGATGTCATGCCGACACGAGAAGCGGTTGCATTTACTATCTGTTCAAACTGCTCTTCCGTGAATGTTTTTCCGAAACGACGAACTTCGCTTAATATCTGAGCTTTGCCTTCGACAACATTTTCGGCATATTTTTCTTTCTTGAACCACTGACGAATCTTCGATTTTGCATCGCTCGTTTTAGCTATCTTGAGCCAATCTCGGCTGGGGCCTTTTATCGAAGGAGATGTCAATATCTCGACGATATTGCCATTTTCAAGAACTTTATCTATCGGCACCATTATACCATTGACTTTTGCGCCGAGCATCCTGTTGCCAACTTCTGTATGGATATGATACGCAAAGTCGATACAGTTTGAGCCTTGCGGCAAAGAAATAACCTTTCCTTTGGGTGTGAACACGAATGTTTCATCCTGGAAGATATCTATCTTCAAAGCTTCAAGGAATTCATCAGGGTCTTTAACACTTGCTTCATTTTCAACAAGCTTAGATACCCATTCGAGCTTTTTGCTTATATCTTCACTTGCTGTGTCTCCAGATTTATATTTCCAATGTGCCGCGATACCGTATTCCGCAACTTGATGCATTTCCCAAGTTCTTACCTGAACTTCAAAAGGAATACCTGCATCATGTTTGGAAGATGTTGTGTATTTATCATTGCCCATTACCGTTGTATGAAGTGAACGATACATATTTTGCTTGGGAACGGCGATGTAATCTTTAAATCTTCCGGGTACGGGAGTGTACATTTCGTGAATAAGACCCAATGCCGCGTAACATTCCGTTTCGGTATTAACGATTATTCTGACAGCATAAAAGTCATATATCTCTTCGAATTTTTTGCCCTGTTTGCGAATCTTGTTATACACGCTGTATACGGATTTTACTCGACCCGTTATCTCGCAGTTTATGCCAAATTCCTCCATCCTGTTTTTTATCTGAGTTTTGATATCTTCGATAAAATCCTTGTTGGAACCATATCTGCTTTCTATATCGGCACTTATCTTGTTGAAAGAAATGGGATCCAAATAAGAAAGAGAAAGAGATTCAAATTCCTGTTTTATTCTTTGCATACCGAGACGATGTGCAAGAGGAGCGTAAACGTGCATTGTTTCCAATGCGATCCTTCTTCTTTTTTCTTCGGGCTGTGCCTGTAATGTACGCATATTGTGAAGACGATCGGCAAGTTTTATTAAGATAACTCGGATATCTTTTGCCATTGCGAGGAACATTTTTCGAAGGTTTTCCATAGTTTCTTCGTCTTTATCCTCGAAATGGAAACGAACCAATTTAGTAAGACCGTTTACTAATTCAAGTACATCCGGACCAAAATCCTTTTTCATTTTTGCGGTGTCTACTTTATCAAAGCAGTCTTCGAGCGTATCATGCAAAAACGCAGCACAGATTGAATCCGTATCTAAACCATAACTTGCGACTATTTCGGCTACGGCTATCGGATGTATAATATATTCTTCCCCACTTTTACGGAATTGACCTGTGTGTAACTCTTTGGCGTATTCGTAAGCACGCTGTATTTTGTCAAAATCGTAATTTTTGCCTGATTGTTTTAAAGTGTCCAATAAATGTTCAATGCCGATGGTAGCCATAATGTCGCTCCTTCCACAGATAATTTATCTGTATTGCTTTAAAATTTTTTTCATTGTTTCGGTCTTTGTGAGATCCGATTTGCCTTCTGTTGGCAAAATTGTTATTCTGAGGTCAAACTCAGATGTTTGATTATATTTTATAATATCGCCTTCATAAAGAGCGCGAAGTATACAAAATATTTTTATATAAGATAATTCACATTCCGTTGCTATTCGTTTTATTGATACAACACCTGTTCCGTAAGGAAATATATTGCACAAAAACTTATATACTGTGGCAAAATCTGCTCGTATCGGAATATCTTCTTTATATATAAGTGTTTCTCCAAGCATTATCGATTCGAAATTTCTGCGAGCTTTTCTGGCTTCATCAGTGTAATGTTCGATAAGTTCAATATCTCTGCAAATTATCTGAGGTGATTGTTCGCCCCTGAATTCATTTATGTTCATCGAGCCCACAACACTTATAAGGTCGTTTACATTTATTCCTGTTTTCTCGAGATTTGTTCCGAAGAATAAAGCTGATATGTTCTGCTCGCCTGAAGATAAAAGCATTTTCGTATGCTTGCCTGCGCTCAATAATATCATGTCTTTTATTTTCAAGTTATTGAAAACGAACAACGGCAACGGATTTTCCGCCCCGAAAGGTTCGAGCTGCATTGTATCTTCAATATTTGGAATGGTAACATCGTCAAGCGTAAGCTCTGCTTCTATATCAAGGGTTATCTCTGGCTTCTTGCCGCCCAATATTCTTCTTGCACTTTCATTTATTTTCTCACGAAAAATATCGATATTTCCTCTCTTTATGGAAAGACCTGCCGCGAGCTCATGACCGCCATGCTTTTCGAGTAAACTTTCATTTTCTGCAAAAAGTTCTGCCATATTAAGCCCTTTTACACTTCTTGCGGAACCTTTTCCGACATTGTCATCACTGCGAACGCCATCTTTGCAAGTGTCAAAAGAAATAAGTACAGAAGGTAAATTATATTTTTCCGTTATTCTGGAACAAACTATTCCGATAACACCATGGTGCCAAGTATCACTTGCGAGAACTAAAATGGTGTCTTTCTCGGTCATCCTTTTTTCTTCTATCTGCTTAACAGCTTCAAGAAATATGGCAGTTTCCGTATCTTGTCTTTCTTTATTTATCTGACAAAATTCTTCGGAAAGATATTCAGCTTCTTCTTTTGAGGATGATAACAAAAGTTTTACCGCTCTTTCTGCAGTGCTGATTCTGCCT
>CAZERM010000049.1:0-11790 GCA_964514555.1 uncultured Lachnospiraceae bacterium
TCTCGGTAATGGTGGAGGTCAAACCGTGCTTTATAAGCAAGCGTATGTGCGCCACCATATATTCGGGGTCTTCACTCATGCCCGAGTTGAGCCAATAGAGCGCAAAACCCATCAATGCATACCTGTAATATTCCGCCAAAACAGCTTTGTTTGGTGTGGATATGTCAAGCCATGTCGCTTCCTCGTCGATAAGATCGACAGAAACTTCGTAAAAATAATCCAAAAGCTTCTTTTCAAAATATTCTCTGCCGATGGAACGATATAAATTTAAAAAAAATTTCTTTTCCTTAGACATGGTTTTGAATATGCAAAATAATTTTTCGTGCCATGTATCGGCTTTATCCATGCGATATCCGCAGCTTTTTGATTTTTCTTCTATGCTTTGATCCACAAGGTCATATATATCCTTAAAATGATAGTAAAACGTCATTCTGTTTACACAGCAGTAATCCGCGATATCCTTTACGGTTATCTTGGAGACCGGCTTTTTTGATATGAAATATTCAAACGCATTAAGCATGGCGTTTTTTGCGTTTTTCGGTTGTTGAGGCATGACTGCTCCTTTTTCTTCAAATAAAAACGATGATTGAAAGTTTATCTTGCAGGTTTTCGCGTTGGCTTTTTAACGACCTTTTGCGGTATCACGCCGTCGTTTCTTCCGAGGCAAGCATATTCCACAGCAAGCTCATAAAGGCTCTTTTGCTTGATGGAACAAAGCTTTTTTGCCACTTTCATTGCAGCCAGAGCGTCCTCGTCGCTCCTGTGGAGGAGTATCTCGTCCTCTATCTCGAGCATGGTGTATGCGCGCTCTATGCCTATCTGGTTTTTACTTTCGAAAAATTTGTCTGTTATCGTTTGCACGTCCGTATATCGGAATAATAAGGGCGGCAGTGAATAACGCTTACATTCGCTGTTGAGGTATTTGAGGTCGTTTGCTATGCTGAAACCGCAAACAAGGTTGTCCTCGTTTTCAAGTAAAGCTTTTATCTTGCCGTATCGCTCGTCAAACTTGGGTTGTGCGGCAAGCTGCTCTTTCGTATATGAGAGCAGGTTTTTAACGACATACCAATCATATTTTGAATCGGGGTTCATAAGAATGTCCTCTCGCTCCAAAACATTAAGCTCGCTATCCGTAATAACGTATCCGAAGGTCGCTATAGTGCTTATTTTGGGGCAAGCGCCTTCGATGTCAAAAAATAAGTAATTCATATGATGCCTTTCGGTTGTTTATTGATAATATTTTAACATAATTTTCGCCATATGTAAACAGAAAATGCTTTTTTGTGCCGTAATAAAATATATTATTGCATTTAATGAAATTTTGGTATATAATTTATATTAAAAGGTTAATTAAAATACATAATAACTCGAATAACACCGCCAAGCGCGGTCAAAGATAGGAGAACGTAAAATGAAAAAATTCATGGACAAAGATTTTTTGCTTGACACAGAACTTGCAAAGCTTCTCTACCACAACTACGCTTCCGCAATGCCCATCATCGACTATCATTGCCATATGAGCCCCAAGGACATAGCAGAAGACAAAAAGTTTGAAAATATCACGCAGGTATGGCTTGCGGCTGACCATTACAAATGGCGCGCAATGCGTTCTTGCGGTGTTTCCGAGCGCCTTATCACGGGAGATGCGGACGATTACGCAAAATTCGAAGCGTTCGTTGACTGTATGCCCAGCATGATCGGTCATCCCGTATATCATTGGTCCCACCTCGAACTTAAACGTTACTTCGGCTACGAAGGTGTTATCTGCCCCGAAAACTGCGAAGAGATCTGGAACGTAACAAAGAAAGCTCTTTCCGAAGGTCTTTCCACAAGAAAGATAATCGAAAACTCCAATGTTAAGCTCCTTTGCACGACAGACGATCCTGCGGACACGCTCGAATATCACATCGCTTTGCGCGAAGATAAGAGCTTCTCTACGGTTGTTCTTCCTGCGTTCCGTCCCGACAAGAGCCTTAATGTTGAAGCCAAGGGCTTTGCAGATTATATGGCGCTCCTCGGCGATGCTGTCGGCGTCAAGATCGATTCTTTCGAAAAACTTTGCGATGTTTTGGAAAGAAGAGTAGAATACTTTGCACTTTTGGGTTGCCGCACATCCGACCACAGCTTCGATAACGAAGTTATCTTCGATGGCACACTTTCCGCAGAAGAAGCAGCAAAGATCGCGGACAAGACATTGAAACGCGCTCTTAAAGGTGAAGAGATCTCCACAGAGGATGCTGCCGCATACAAGAACGCTCTTATGCGCTTCCTCGGCAAAGAATACGTTAAACACGGCTTTGTAATGCAGATACACTTCGGTGCTATGAGAAACACGAACAGCGTTATGTTCCAGAAGCTCGGCCCCGACCACGGTTACGATACTATCAGCGGTAAGAGCAGCACGATGGCTCTTTGCGCTATGCTCAATACACTCAATTCCGACGGCGCACTTCCCAGAACTGTTCTCTACTCTCTCAACCCTGCGGACAACGAACAGATCGCAGACCTTGCAGGTTGCTTCCAGTACGCAAGCGAAGAAAGCGAAGGACTCATGGGTCTTCCCAATGTTGTTCAGGGCGCGGCTTGGTGGTTCAACGATCACCTCAGCGGTATGAAAGATCATTTCCAGTCTTACGCTAACGCTGCCGCATTCGGCAAATTCCTCGGTATGCTCACGGACTCTCGCAGTGCGCTTTCTTACACAAGACACGAATATTTCCGCCGTGCGCTCTGCTCCTTCATCGCAGGTTTTGTTGAAAGAGGCGAATATCCGCTCGAGATCGAAGCGCTCGCACAGATGGTTTGCGATATCTGCTATAACAACACAAAGGATTTTTTCGGTTTTAAACTCGTTTAAACCGCACATCTCGAATATAAATAAGGAGTTTAAAAATGTCTGAAGAACAGAAATATGAACAGGAGATCGAATGCTCGCATGATTGCTCCAATTGCGCTTCCAACTGCGGCAGCAAACAGCAGAAGCCCGCATTCGTTCCGATAAATCAGTACAGCAAAGTAAATAAGCTCATCGGTATCGTGAGCGGCAAGGGTGGCGTAGGTAAATCCCTCGTTACTTGCCTTTCCGCAGTAGAACTTAAAAGACGCGGACTCAAAACAGCTATCCTCGATGCCGATATTACAGGTCCCTCCATCCCCAAAGCGTTTGGCTTGCACGGTATGTGCGAGGGCGCACCCCTCGGCGGCATCATGCCCATGAAAACACAGACAGGCATCGATGTTATGAGCGTAAACCTTCTTATGGAAGACGAAACATCCCCCGTTGTATGGCGTGGTCCCGTTATCGCAGGCACAGTACAGCAGTTCTGGACGGACGTTGTATGGGGAGATGTTGACTGCATGATGATAGACTGTCCTCCCGGAACGGGCGACGTTCCGCTCACGGTGTTCCAGTCGCTTCCGCTTGATGGCATCATCATCGTAACAAGCCCCCAGGACCTTGTTTCCATGATAGTTGCAAAAGCTGTAAACATGGCAAAACTTATGAATATCCCGATAATCGGCATAGTTGAAAATATGAGCTATGTAAAATGCCCCGATTGCGGCAAAGAGATAAAGATATTCGGCGAAAGCAATATCGATGCCATCGCAGCACAGTACGGTATCCCCGTGCTTGCAAAATTGCCGATAGACCCCAAACTCGCACATCTTTGCGACACAGGCGCTATCGAACTTTGCGACAATGACATTGCCGCTTCCATCGCGGACGCTATCGAAGCTCAGCCCATGCGCGCAGAGCTTGAATGATGGAAAAAACAAAAGTATTGTTCGTTTGCTCCATGAACACTTGCCGCAGCCCTATGGCCGCGGCAATACTTTCCGAATTCGGCAATGACAGATATATCGCTTCGAGCGCAGGCACATTCGTCTGCGGCTCGTCGCCGATATGCAAAGATGCGGCGTTCACGCTCGAAAGCGTGGGCATTGCAAAATACAATTATATCGTTCATCGTTCACGCCCCGTTACGGCGGAGCTTATGCAGGAAAACGATATCATCGTTGCCATGACAAAGGGACACAAAGACGTTTTGGACAGGCTCTTTCCCGATTATGCGGATAAAGTGAAAGTGTTCTCCGAGGATGTCGGCGATTTTGCGCGCGGCGATATAGTCAAATATCAGCTTGCGTATGTGAAATTGAAAAAGGGCATATTTGAAATGTTCTCGTTGGAGCAGAAAAAATGAACATAGAGATAAAAAAGATAGACGAAGAGAGCGCAAAGGAAGCCGCCGCGCTTGAAACGATATGTTTTTCTCACCCTTGGAGTGAAAAAGCGATAATCGAAGAAGCGGAGCGCGGATATTTCATAGCGGCTTACTGCGACGGAGTTTTTGCGGGATATGCCGGCATGACCTGCGTGCTTGACGAGCGCGGCATATGCAACATAGCCGTTGTGCCGTCCTTCCGCGGAAACGGCGTGGGAAAAGCCCTCGTCAGCGCCCTTATAGAGAGTGCGAAAGCGGATAACGCTTACGTTATGATGCTTGAAGTAAGGCAGTCCAACGCGGCGGCGATAGCGCTCTATGAAAAGATGGGCTTTGAGCTTGTGGGCAAGCGCAAAAATTTCTATGATGCGCCGAAAGAGGATGCGATGCTGTATAATCTTTATTTTTAAGATGTACGGTATTCGTCCCGATAAAAATTTCAGAAGTATAAACAAATAAAACATAAAAAGGGGTTTTGAAATGCAGATTCTCAGCTTTGAAAGTTCATGCGATGAAACATCTTGCGCCGTTGTGGAATACAAGGACGGTGTTTTCAACGTAAAATCCAATATTGTTGCCTCGCAGATAGAGATACACGCTCGCTTCGGCGGTGTCGTACCGGAGATCGCAAGCAGAGCACATTGCGAGGTGATATCTAAAATAACATATGAGGCATTGGCAGAGGCAGGCGCAGACCTCGATAAAGATATCGATGCCATCGCGGTAACGGCTTCCCCGGGTCTTATAGGTGCGCTTTTGGTGGGCGTGAATTTTGCAAAATCCCTTGCTTATTCACACGGAATTCCGCTCGTTGCGGTAAACCATATGAAGGGTCATATCGCCGCAAACTACATCTCCCATCCCGAGCTTAAACCTCCGTTCTTGACGCTTATCGCTTCAGGCGGTCATACTTCTTTTGTTATCGTGCATGATTACACGAAAACAGAGACGATAGGAAGCACGCGCGACGACGCCATGGGCGAAGCATTTGACAAAGTGGCTCGTGTTATGGGTATGCCTTATCCCGGCGGTGCGGCACTCGATAAGCTTGCATATGAGGGCAAGCCTTACCTTAAATTTCCGTCATCGGCTATCACGGGCGATACGCTCGATATGTCCTTCTCGGGCATAAAGACAGCCGTTCTCAATTATATCAACTCCGCAGAGCAGAAAGGCGAAGAGATACCCAAAGCGGACATTGCGGCAAGCTTTGTTGAAAGCGCTGTTTCCGGCGTTATAGCGAAGCTTACGCTCGCACTCGATGCTCACCCGGAGATAAGATCGCTCGCACTTGCAGGCGGTGTTGCGGCTAACTCTCATCTTCGCGCGGCTGTTACGGAACTTGCAAAGAAGCGTGGCATAGACCTTTACCTCCCCGAACTCAAATATTGTGGCGATAACGGCGCTATGATTGCCGTTGCGGGTATATTTGAATATCTCGAAGGTAAGCGCGCGGATATCTTCCTCAATGCAAGCGCGGCAGACGAAGAAGAATGACGAAAAAGCATATCTTGCCGATGAATGAGTCGAAAAATGTGGAAAAGCCGTAAAACGCTTTTGCCAAGCGGATATTTTTTACACAGCAATGTGGAAAACTATGTTGAAAGTGTGGATAAAACCGCCGTTTTTTCGTTGGAAAGAGTGTGCAAAACATCAAACGGAACAAAAATAATTATTATAGAAAGTAAACTGACGGTGCTAAAATGAAATATGATCTTTTATTTGGAAAAAGCGCTTTCTGTATACCGGGCGGCTCGCTCGATGTGTTGGGCAAAGCTTCGCAGAACGACCTCAGAGTGCTCGTCGCTTTGGGAAGCGGAAGATTTACAGACGAAGCGCAGATAGCAAAATTTTTGGATGTTTCCTCGTCCGCGGTAATTCGTTCACTTGAATTTTGGCGCGGCGCAGGTGTCGTTGATGCACCCGAGGAAGATGAAGTATACTCGCAGGCAAAACCTGCCGAAGTAAAAGCGGAGGCGGCGGAACCTGTCGCAGTGGCGAAAAAGCCTGCTGCTCCCAAAGAGCATTTTACGGAGCGCGACGCATACACATCGGAGGAGATAGATCGCATATGCGCCGAAAAGAGCAACATACCGCTCTTGATAGATGCTTGCCAGATGATATTGGAAAAGACGTTTACAAAAACGGAGATATCGAGCATAGTCTATCTTGCCGACCACCTGCGCCTTGATGATGAATACATAATGATGCTCTGCACATATTGCAAGGGCAGGGACAAAGCCTCCGTAAGATATGTTGAAAAGGTGGCTATATCCCTTTATGATGATGGAGTTGTAAGCGTTCCCGAACTTGATAAATATATCAAGCGCGAGAAAAAGAAGCACGAGATCGAAAGCAAGATTAAAAAGCTTTTTGGTTTGGGCGAAAGAACTCTCACACAAAAGGAGAGCGCGTTCATCGATAAATGGACAAAAGAATGGAACCTTCCGTTCAGCCTTATAGAAAAGGCTTACGAAGCGATGATGAGTGTCGGCACGGTGGAAAAGCCTTCGTTCGCATATGAAAACTCGATACTTGAAAAATGGTACGAGGCAGGTTGCAAGACACCGGAAGACGTTGACGGTTTGAACGCCAAAAACAAAAAAGCGCCGCAAAAGCAGAGCGCTAAAGAGACAAGCTTTGACCTTGACGAATTTTTCGAGCTTGCCGTAAAGAGAGGCGCAGGACGCGCCGAGGGAATAAAGAACGGGGAATGATGCCCCGAAAAATAAGGAGCGTAATTTATGGGATACAATGCCGAAAACTGCAAAAAGATTTCCGAGATATACCGCGAAAAAAATTTTATGGCGCAGAAAGAAGCCGAAGCACGCAAAGAAAAATTGCATATGCTCTTTCCCGAGATAGCGGAGATAGACAAGGCACTTTCCGAAACAGGCATAAAAATATTTTCCGCCGCTTTGTCGGGCGAGGGAAATATAGAGGAGCGTTTGGCGGAATTTAAGCGTTCCAACGATGAGCTTTTGGCGGCACGCAGAGAGATACTCGTGTCTCACGGCTACCCTGCGGATTACAGCGACCTTAAATTTGAATGTGAAAAATGCCGCGACACGGGATATGTGGACGGCAAGATGTGCTCATGTATGCGCCGCGACCTTGTTATGGC
Organism: uncultured Lachnospiraceae bacterium; assembly: GCA_964514555.1. Classification (GTDB taxonomy): domain Bacteria; phylum Bacillota; class Clostridia; order Oscillospirales; family CAG-272; genus UMGS731. Next base: position 7,348 of record CAZERM010000049.1, read on the forward strand.
AGGCTACGAAAGCTCCGGTATCGGCAAGCTTATCGCCAAGCAAAATTTCGAAAATTTTGATATTTCCTATTACCAGGGCGCGGAGCGCGAGCAGATGAGCAGAGTATATGACACGGTAAAGGATTTTGCGGATTCTTTCCGCGAAAACGGCGGCAGAAACCTGCTGTTTATAGGAAAAACGGGCTTGGGTAAGACGCATCTTTCCAGTGCTTGCGCCAAAACGATAATCGAGCGCGGCTTTGATGTTATATACGAGAGCGCACAGAATATATTTTCGGATTTCGAATACGAACGCTTCTCCCGTGGATACAACAACGAGGAGCAGGGCGAAAAAACACGCAGATATTTCGAATGCGATCTGCTCATAATAGACGATCTCGGCACGGAGATGGTGAACCAATTCACGACATCATGCCTTTATAACATCGTTAATACAAGGATGTGCTCGGGAAAAGCTATGATAATAAACACGAATTTAAAGCGCCAGGAGCTTATGGAAAAATATCAGGACAGAATAACGTCCCGACTTTTCGGTGAATTTGAAGTCTGCCTTTTCGTGGGCAGAGACGTCAGAAGCCAAAAGCTGGAGCGCGGAAGATATTAACTTTTTAAGGAGAAAAAGATAAGTGATAATCAGAAAGATAGAAACAAAAGACAGAGAAAAATATTTGGAGATGGCGCAGGATTTTTATGCTTCTCCCGCAGTGCTCGAAAACATACCCTACGAAAATCTCACTCGCTCTTTTGACGAGTTTATCGGCGGCACGCCTTTCGGCGACGCTTTTATCTTTGAAGAGGACGGCACTACTATAGGCTACGGTGTTCTCGCTTATACATATTCCCAGGAGGCAGGCGGCAACGTCGTTTGGATAGAGGAGATATATGTTGACGCTTCCCGTCGCGGCGGCGGCATCGGCTCCGCTTTCATAGATTTTGTTATGAAAGAGATCCCTGCAAAAAGATATCGCCTTGAAACAGAGCCTGAAAACGAAAGAGCCGCTGTTCTTTACAAAAGAAAAGGCTTTGAATTTTTGGAATACGTAAATTACAGAATGGATAAATAAAAAACCGCTGTCGGCTTTTAACGGTCGATAGCGGTTTTTCTTTCGAGATATCAAAGAAAAATATCAGAGAGTTTCTTCTGCTGTTTCTGCTTTAGCGAGCTGTTTCATTTCTTTTTTAACTCTTTTTTCAACAGCTTTGTCGCATTTTTTTTCGTATTTTTCAACGAGTTTCTTTTTGAGTTTCGCTTTTTTTCGAGCGCTCATTACAACGTAAACGCCTGCAACAACGGCTGTTGCACCTGCAACTGCGATGATGGCGTCATACTGAGAGCATTTGATGTTGATCTCTTTTTCTTTCATGTTCTTGATGCATTTTTTAACACCTTTTTCCATGTTTGCCACCTCGTTTTTGATCTTTGCAGCAGATACTGTGTTTTTACTCATTATAGCACTTCCTTTCAAAAAATATTATTTGCTTTTTTGTTTCCTCTATTCCGAGGAGCCTTTTTTGGATATTTCCAAAAAGACTAAAAATCTTATAATACCGAACGAACAAGCGAGGATGAAAAGTATGCTCGTTCCGATAATCATTTTACCGCTGAAAAGTGAAGCTTTAAAAGAGAGAAAACCGCTTCTTTCAACGGAAAATTTCGTAACCAGATCACAGGAGGCGATCTTTTCGCCGTCCCTGTAAAGAGAAACTTTGCCGACCGATGTCCCGATATCTACGGGAGCGGTGAGCTTAGTTTCGTTTATCTCGTATCGTACCTCTATCTCCTCGTCGATGTTTATATCGTGAGGGAGATATGCGTAAAGCGAACTTTCGGGGACAACGGAAACATAGTTTCTGTCGCGAGCAAGTTCCACGCCGACTTCGCCGAATATCCTTGAGCTGTCGAGAATTTTGAGCGTTGTGTATTCCTCGGAAGCCCAACGCAAAAGCTCTTTTACTTCACCGTAAGCGGCGTTTTTGCCTTGCGAATTTTTTGTCGCTCCCGCGCAGATGCATATATATGTCATCGAATACGAGGTGTATGTAGAGATAACGGTGTTTCCTTCATTTGTAGCGCAGGTGGAAAGTCCGCTTGCGTCCTGCCAATAATAATCGGCATATGTTTGGCGAGAAAGGAAATAATTTTTTGTATAGACCGTTTTTTCGCTGTGTTTATTTGTAGCGCCGACGGTATACTTTGTTGTGTTTACGATGTCGGAAAAACCGCCCATCTTCCAAGCGTAGGCGCAGAGCAAAAGGCAATCTTTTGCGCTCGTATATGAATCCGCCGCACCCAAGCCCGTTGCGTTTTTGAAAAATGTATCTTCAAGCCCTATCTCGGCGGCTTTTTCGTTCATCTTTTCGGCAAAAGCGGCATTGCTTCCCGATATATCGCAAGCGAGAACGGAAGCGGAATCGTTACAGTTGCCGATGAGCATCGTATAAAGCAAGTCGCGCACAGTCAGGCTCTCGCCCGAAAGAAGCCCGAATATCGTTGCATCCTCAAGGTTTTGGAGGTGAGATGAAGCGACCGTTATGACTTTATCGAGGTTTTGGTAATGTTCGAGTGCTATGATAGCCGTCATTATCTTAGCGCAGTTGGCGGAAGATATTTTGGCATCGCCGTTTTTTTGAAAAAGGAATGTTCCGTTTTCTATGTTATATACCGCGGCATATTGCGAAGAGATCTTTTCTTCGTTGTACATAGAAGCCCCTGCACTCGTGCCGAATATGAAAACGGCAAAAACTAAAACGCACAGGACGAGCGAAAATGCTTTTTTTGCATATTTTTTTGTATTCATACGCTTTCCTTTATTTATACGATCGAAAAAGGGATATCCTTTTTATTCGCCGAAATATTCGCGTATATCGGCGATATTGCGGTGTATCTCCTCGGAAAGGGCTTCCACGCTCGGAAATTTTATTTCCGCACGAATGAACTTATAAAAGTCCACGCGTATCTTTTTGCCGTAAAGATAGCCGTTGTAATCGAGAATATGCGTTTCACAACTCGTGCGCTTTACGTCCTCGATTATCGTGGGACGTATACCGACATTGGATATACCGTTGTATATCTTTCCGTCAACGTGGCAACGGCAGGCATAAACGCCGAAGCGCGGCACAGCGTAATTTTCGGGGAATATCTGATTTATCGTCGGTATGCCTATCTTTCTGCCGAGCTTTCTTCCCTCGGTAACGGGGAGAAATATAGAGAAAGGATGCCCCAAAAGCTTTTCGGCATATTCAACGTCGCCCTCCTCTATCTTTTTGCGGATGAGCGTCGAACTGACCGTTTCGCCGTTCAAAGTGAACGAGGGGATTATGCTGACGATGCCGCCGTTTGATTCGAATATCTCACGGAGCATTTCGGGCTTGCCTGCGGCTTTTTTGCCGAACGAAAAATTGAATCCGCATACCGCGTGGTAAACACCGAGCTTTTTCATCAGAAGCTCGCTTGCGAAATCCTGCGGAGACATATCCGCAACGCTTTCGAAATCCTCGAGTATGGCATATTCTATGCCCGCCTTTGCGAAAAGTTCAAGCTTCTGCTCGATCGATGTGAGTATCTTTACCGTCGGTACATGGCGGCAAAGTTCGGGATGGATGCGGAAGGTCCAAACGGCGCTTGCATCTTCGCCGTGAGCCTTTTTTGCCGCTTCCGTCAAAAGCTCTTTGTGTCCTATATGTACGCCGTCAAAATTGCCGAGCGCGCAGGAAAAGCGCGCACCTGTGGGAAGGGAAGCTTCCTTTCCCGTTTTGAGATCTATGACAGTCATTTAGTGTTGTCCTTTGGTGGTTTTTTGAACACGATGAAAGTTCACCGTTTATAAATATAATATATTCAAAATCCGCTAATGTCAAGAAAAATCTTAATAGTTATTTTGCAAACGATACTTGAGGGAAACTGTAGGAGGTGAGCTTGCCCTCGTATATCTTGTGTGTGTTCTCCATAGTGAGGAAGTATATAGGGTGGGTTATATCGTCGAATTTGTTTTCGCTTGCGACATTGTTTTCAACCAATATATCTTTTACAAATTCGGAGCAATAGAAGCAATTTTTCTTTTTATATTTTATCTTGAATGCGGCGCAGAAAAGACCTATGTAATTATAGTTATAGAGCGGCGCGCGGCAATTCATGATATCGAGTCGTTTTTTGATCTTATTATATTGATACGGCGTTACATCGAGGGAGAGAACAGCCGCTTTTGTTTCGGGGAATCTTGCCAAAGTGCCTTTGCCGGGAGATTCCGTTACGAATCCGCCGATGATGGGATTTCTCGGTCTTCGTCTGCCGAATGAATACATCGTTTCAAGGTTAGGGTCAAGACTTATCGAAACATGGTTATACTTTTCGTGCGTTACAGCGCGTATAAGCTTTGAGGGGAGAGTTCCCGTTTGACTGAGAACAAGGTATATTTGCTTTGGTTTGTTTGACATATCTATTTC
>CAZERM010000050.1:0-11774 GCA_964514555.1 uncultured Lachnospiraceae bacterium
GTTAACACCGTGCTGACCGAGAGCCGGACCGATAGGCGGCTGGGGAGTTGCTTTACCCGCGGGGATCTGCAACTTGATGAAAGCTACTATTTTCTTTGCCATAATTACACCTCCGAATGTGGTAATCTGCGGAAGAATTAAGAATTTTTCTTCCTCCCACGTACATCACCTGCGGCAAATTGCAGGAAATGTTGAATGTTAAATATGAATGTTTTTATTCTTCAATGATCTCAATACTCGAAGAATCGAGTTCTACCGGTGTTTCGCGACCGAAAACGGAAGCGAGTACCGTGATCTTTTTGCCGTTCTCAGAAACAGAATCGACTTTTCCTGTAAATCCGGACATGGGGCCTACAGTTATCTTAACTTCGTCGCCCTTTGCAAACTTGGAAGGAGCTTCCTGCGTTTCAACGCCGAGTGCTTCTACCTCGCTGTCCGTAAGCGGAACGGGACGCGAGCCGGGGCCAACAAATCCGGTGGAACCGGTAATGTTTCTAACAACGTGCCATGTTTCGTCCGTCATTATCATCTTGACGAGAACGTAGCTGGGGAAGATCTTCTCTTCGATCTCTTTCTGCACGCCGTCCGCGTTTGTTTCGATGATCTTTTCAACAGGAACCTTTACCTCCATGATGAGGTGGGAAATTCCGCGATTTTCGATAATCTTTTCAAGGTTTGTTTTTACCTTGTTTTCATAACCCGAATATGTGTGAACTACATACCATTTTGCTTCGTTGTTGCTGCTAATGCTCATCGTCTGCCTCCTAAAACCTATTTATACAGGCATTATATTATTTCAGCCAAGATATTCCAAATAGCAAGGATGCCTTTGGAAAGACCGAAATCGAGCAATGCTAAAGCACAGCCGCAAACTATAATAGAAGAGAAAACGACAGCGCAATTTTTGAGAAGCTGCTGGCGTGTAGGCCAAACGAGCTTTTTGAATTCGCTTTTGTAGTCGCGGAAAAATTTTGCGATCTTTTTGAAGAAACCGACTTTTTCCTTGTCGCCCTTTTTGCTTGCTTTATCAGCTTTAGCGGGCTTTTCGGACTTTGCGGCTTTTTCGAGTTTTTCGTCCTTTTCGTTAGCCATTAGTTCCTCCTTGGCGGGCCGCACAGCGGTCCGTTTTAACGATCATTTTGTTTCTTTGTGCAAAGTGTGCTTGCGGCAGAATTTGCAGTACTTGTTAAGCTCAAGTCTGTCAGGATCGTTTCTTTTGTTTTTTGTTGTGTCGTAGTTTCTCTGTTTGCATTCTGTGCAAGCGAGAGTAACTTTGATTCTTACATCACTAGCCATGTTTTCGGCACCTCCTAATAAGATTTGAAGCTGTTCATGTAACGTAAACGTACATAAAAAAGCTTCTGTTTGAAAATAAAAACAGAAGCAGTTTACTTTGGTTTTATTAACGGCGCTTGCGCGCTTTCCAATAAAAAAGTGATAGCGGCCCTGTTTTTGTACCTCCCTCAGCACGGATAATAAAAATAACCCAATTAAAATGGGCATCCGCAGAGGTATCTACAGAATACCACAAAAATTGCAAATTGTCAATAGGTCTATGTCATTTTTTCACAATTTATTGAATGTATTTTTTAGCTCAAAAGGGATAAACTGAGGTTTTACCCTTAAAAAGTGAATTTCTGCGCCGTTTTGAAGCATCTGTTCACAGCAAAAAATGAACAGCCGCCATCACGGCTGTTCCCATATCTTATCCTTTTGCAAAAGGGTCCAATTTGCTCTGAGTGTAGCGTTATTTTTGTCTTTCTTGTTTTTATTATCCGTTGTTTTGCTTTTTATTATGTATCCGTCGTGTATCATCTGCTCGAGCGCCATGGCAACGGGCTTTTTGTGTACACTGTTTTTAGCGGAGACCTTTTCGATGATGCTCTTTTCCGTTGCGTCGGCGGGATGGACCATAAGGTAGCTCATATAATTTGCTATCATTTTATAATAAGCGTTTGATGCTTTTTCGTTTGCCGGTACCACGCGGTACCATGAAGCGTATTCTTTTAATTGGTAGCTTATCGCGTTTTTGACACCGTATATGCCGACTTTTTTGCGGCAATCATTTGTAATAAATCTTACCACCGAGCTGAAATGACCGTCGCCCGTAAAGATTATGAATGTATCGACCTTCTCGCTCGTCATGGCCTTTTGATAGATATAATCGAGCATTATAAAATCGGTAAAATCTTTTTCGTAATGCTCGCTCTGGTTCTGCGTGTTGATAACCATCCCCGTAACATTGCGTATCTTATCCAGCTCGCCGCGCAGACCGTGGTTTGAGAAATCTCCGAAGAACGCCATCTCCACAACGTCATATTCTTTTCTTATCTCTTCGTTCCATGTGCGTATGTCGGGGCGAATGGCATATTGACGCTCCAAAGCGATATACCAATGTTCAAAATCCACCGCCACTATTGCGCGGGGACGCTTGCTTTTTGCTTTTCCGAACATTCTCTTTCACCTCCTTTTGCTCTGTCATTCATGCGTGTATTATTAAATTTACCATAAAACAGGGTAATAAGTCAATGAAAAAACGCGAATGAGCATAAAAATATAAAAAGATTGCTTTTTTTACTGTACAAAATCGATTTTATGTGATATAATACACTCGTTAATAAAATGTCTGATCTTGCTTTTTTGCATCTTCGGATAAAAAAACATACGATAAAGCACATATGCTTTATTATGAATAGGAGAGATTTTATGCTTACAGCTGTTGTCGGAATCAACTGGGGCGACGAAGGAAAAGGCCGTATGGTCGATCTTCTCGCCGAAAAAAATGACATTGTCGTTCGTTACCAGGGTGGTAACAATGCCGGACACACAGTAATCAACCATCGCGGCAAATTCATTTTAAACCTTCTTCCTTCCGGTATCCTTCGTCCCGAAGTAGTAAACGTAATGGGTAACGGTATGGTAATCGACATCAAACACCTCGTTGGCGAACTTACAAACCTTCGCAACGCAGGTATCGAGATCACACCCGATAACCTCAAGATCAGCGATAAGGCTATCATCTGTATGCCTTACCACGTTCGCCAGGATATCCTCGAGGAAGAACGCCTTGCGGATAAGAAATACGGCTCTACACGCCGCGGTATTTCCCCCGTTTACGGCGACAAATACATGAAGAAAGGTCTTCGCATGGGCGACCTTTTTGAATCCAAAGAGGTTCTTACAAACCATGTTAAAGACATCCTCGATTTCAAAAACCTCATCATTTCCAAAGTATACGGCGCACAGCCCAATACCATCGAAGGCATCATGGCTTGGCTCGAAGAGTTCGGCGACATTCTCAAACCCTATATCTGCGACGTAGGCGAATACCTCAACAATGCAGTTAAGGAAAACAAGAACATCATGTTCGAAGCTCAGCTCGGTGCACTTCGCGATATCGATTTCGGTATCTATCCTTACACATCTTCTTCCTCCACTATCGCTGCATACGCACCCATCGGTGCAGGCGTTCCCGGCAAGAAGCTTGACTATACTCTCGGTATCATGAAAGCTTATTCTTCTTGCGTTGGCGAAGGTCCCTTCACTTGCGAAATGTTCGGCGAAGAAGCTAAAAAACTCCGTGAAGCAGGCGGCGAATACGGTGCTGCAACAGGCAGACCTCGTCGTGTAGGCGGCTTTGACGTTGTTGCTTCCAAGTACGGTATCCAGTGCCAGGGCGCTGACGCTATCGCTCTTACAAAACTCGACGTTTTGAACGGCTACGATAAGATCCCCGTTTGCGTTGCTTATGAAGTAGACGGCGAAAGGATCACAACATTCCCCACAGGCGACAGACTCAACAGAGCTACACCTGTTGTTGAATATGTTGACGGTTGGAACTGCGACCTTACAGGCATCCGCACATGGGACGCACTTCCCGAAAACGCAAAGAAATACATCAAATATATCGAAGAAGCAACTGAATGCAAGATTCAGTATGTTTCCATCGGCGCTGAACGCGACGAATATATCCAGATATTTTGATCTGACAAGATGGAAAACAAAAGTGTTGTAATAACAGGCGGCTCGCGCGGCATCGGTCGCGCCTGCGCCGTAACCTTTGCAAAGCACGGCTATAACGTGCTTATAGGATACAACAAAAACAAAGCGGCGGCAGAGGAAACTCTTGCCGCTGTTTCGTCATATGGGGTAAAATGCGCCCTCTATTGCGCCGATATCTCCAAAAGAGATGAAGCGCGCAGGCTTATCTCGAAGGCGATGTTCGAGTTCGGCAAGATAGATGTCCTCGTAAACAACGCAGGCATCGCTCGTGCCGCGCTGATGACAGATGTTACAGAGGAAGATTTCTCTCAACTCTTTTCAACGAACGTCGGCGGTGCTTTCTTCGTTTCTCAGGCGGCTATCCCCGAGATGATAAACGAAGGCGGCGGAAAGATAATCAACATCTCCTCCATGTGGGGTCAGGTCGGCGCTTCCTGTGAGACGTTGTATTCTTCGACAAAAGCGGCTGTGATAGGCTTGACAAAAGCCATGGCAAAGGAGCTTGCTCCCTCGCATATCACGGTAAATTGTGTTGCTCCCGGTGTCATAGATACGGATATGAACTCCTGCTATGACGAGGACACGATGGAGGACTTGCGTGAAAAGACTCCGCTATCCCGCCTCGGCACCCCCGAGGATGTGGCGAATGCGGTATATTTCCTTGCCTCCGAACAAGCAGACTTTATCACAGGCGAAGTCCTTGCCGTAAACGGCGGCTTTGTTATAACTTGATGGATAACAGAAGGATCCGTTCTCGAACGAGAGCGGATCTTTTTTGCATTTTTGCATATATAAATAGCCATTCCACCCATATTCGCCTTATAGGGGATGTACTTTCGCAAACAAAAAAGATATTCTTGTCATCAGGAAGATTTACGCATATATCCAGCAAAAGCACATCTTCGCCGTACAGATCAGCGGAAAGTATATCATTCCAAAGAGTGCGAGCGTGGAATTCCTCGTCGGCGACTTCTCCTTTGAGATCGTCCATAAATCTCTGTAGCATATGAATACGGTCCTCGGCTTTGCGGAGAAAAACAAGCCGAGCTACACAAACGAGGAAAATTTCTAAAAATATGTCTAAAACAAAGTCCCGAAAAGCCTTATGCAACAAGGTTTTTCGGGACTTTACATTTGCCGTGAAATTGCGAGAAAAATGCGAGAAATCCGGCAAAAAACGGTGAAAAATTGAAAACGCAAAAAATAGAAAAGCCTCGAAAACTCAGTGTTTTCAAGGCTTTTTGCTGGCGGAGGGAAAGGGATTCGAACCCTTGTGGGATTGCTCCCAAACGGTTTTCAAGACCGCCTCGTTATGACCACTTCGATATCCCTCCGTATTCAATTGAGCCTATATATTATATCACAAAGTTAATGTTTTGTCAAGAAAAATTTAAAGGAAATGCTCATTTGCGTTTACAAATGAGCATTTTTCATCTTTATATTTGAGTTTTTGTTCAGTTGAGAGCCGTTCTCAAAACATCAATATTTTTCGTCATAAGATCCAAGTAACCGATGCCCGCTTCAAAATCATATTTTGAGATATTGTGGCAAGCGTTGAATTGGAGCTTTTGCGCGCCTGTTGCTTCGCATATCGTGTCTGCGATGTTGCCTTTGGAAAGTTCGAGGTAGAACACAACAGGGATATCATCCTCTTTCACTTTGTTGATGAGGAATGCAACTGTTGCGCCGCTCGGCTCTGTTTCACTTGAGCAACCGGGGAATGCGGCGAAATAATCCAAGCCGTATGCTTTTACAAAGTATATGAGCGGAAAACGGTCGCCGAAAATTATCTCTTTTCTGCTTGCATTCGCAACGATATCTTTGAAAGTTTCATCAAGAGCTTTAAGTTCTGCGTTGTATGCCGCAAGATTTGCTTTGTATTCTTCGGAGTTTTCCGAGTCAACTTCGCAAAGTGCTTCCGCTATCTTTTCGCATATGAGCATAGCATTTCTCGGGTTCGTCCAAACGTGTTCGTCATATTCAGCTTCGTCGTGATCATCGTGATTGTGGTCATGCTCCATGCCCTCTTTATATTCCTCGTGGTAAAGCTCCTCTGTGCAATCTATGAGCTTCACTATCTTCATATCGGGATTATCGACAGAGGCAAGTATCTTCTCTACCCACTGATCGGATTCGCCTCCGACATATATGAACACATCGCATTTGTTGACCGCCATGATATCTTTCATAGTGGGGTCATACGAGTGAACATCCGCGCCCGGGGAAACGAGCATTTTTATGTTTGCATCGTCCCCTGCTATCTCGCGAGCGAAATCATAAGAGGCGAATATTGTCGAAACAATGGAAACACCCTCCGCTTCGTCGGGTTCGCCGCAAGCGGCAAGCGAACAAAGGCTGCAAACGAGCATAGCCATTGCCAATATCTTTGAAATTATTTTCATCTATTATTCTCTTTCTTTAAAATTTAAACTTCGTCCGTGTACTTTTCTTTGAAATCGTAAAAATCCAATATCGGGATAAGTATAAGCGCGGTAAGTCCTGCGGTAAGTCCGCCGTTGTAGAGTACAAAGCCACCGTGAAGCGCTGAGGTCGATGTGCATATTATCGCGTTTACCATACCTGCGACAGTACCGACTTTCCAACCGTATTTTCCCGCAAAGGGACAAAGACCCGTTGCAAAGGCAAGACCGTTTATGTATCCCTGTGTGGAGAGCGACCAACCCATCGTCATGCCCGATACCGTGCAGATGCCGAACGTGATGGCACTGAGCAATGAATAACCCAAAACTATGGGCCATACGTTTCTAGGTGTCTGACCCGAAGCGCCGAATGTGATGGCGGCGATCGTTACGCCTGCCGTAGGACCTGTATAGCCTACGCCGATAGGTGAGAGGAATATAAGGTTAAGATATGCTATGATGCAAAGACCGTATATACCTATATTGATAAAGCAAAGCGGTGTGCCGAATGTTTTGACGAAATCCGCGTTGTGTCCCGTGCTCTTCCAAAGCTTTTTATATCCTTTAAAGCTTCTTCCGTTAAGGAAAAAACCCATAACTATGGATATCACAAAAACTATCGCAAAGAATATCGTCATAAATTCGCCGTAAGACGAACCGTTTTTGAGGTACAATGGGTTATCGCGCGTGAGTGCATCGGGTGCCTCTATACCGAGGGTCTTATACATAAAAGCATAAACGAACATACCGAGAATACCGATGGCAAGACCTGCCTTATAAAGGTTGAACGCACGGTGCATCTTTGTTGTTCCGGGCAAGAGTGCAGGAACGATAAAACCTGTTGCAAGACCAAAAAGGAGCGCCAACACTACGCCGAGCACGGTCATGTGTACTTCGCCGAAAACATATTTGTCGCCTATCGTATAGCGGAACAAAAAGTCGCTGATAAACGGACCAAGCGATGTTGCGAACATCGCTATATGAACATTGTCGCAAAATTTAAGTTTGCGTACTTTGCAGTATACGTAAACACCGCAGAAAGGCGGCCACATATTTATTATGTTAAGACCGTAGAAGCAGTGTGCCGTAACAAGGAAATAACCTGCAAGAGTCGTTGCTGTCGGCTTCGTTTTGGAAATGACCATAACGAGGTTACAAGCAAGACCGCAGAGCGCCGCATTGAAAAGTGTGCTTCCCAAGCCGCCTATATTAAAATAGTCCGTTACAAGCTTTGAGGGGGATGTGAGTATTAGGTAAAGGTCATACAAGAACGATTCGTTCTCTCCGCTAAGCTCGCAAGCTATGGGAACTGCTATTAAAAATGCCACAGACCACACGAGCATATATATGGTGAGCAGTCTGCTGTTAAATTTTTCTTTTTTTGCTTTTTCAGTATCAATAGTCATCGTATCCATAGTCAAAGCTCTTTTATCCTCTTGCCGTATTTTCGCTTTCTATATAAGATATAAGCTCTTCCGCATCTGTAAAAGTTTTATATACTTTTGCCTCAGCTTTCATAAATCCCGTGTCTATCGTATGGCACATAAGCTCTTCGAACTTATCGTAATAGCCGTTTACGTTAAAGATAGTTACGGCTTTTTTGTGTTTGCCGAGCTGTTTTGCGTTGAGAACATCAAAAAATTCTTCGTATGTACCGGAACCGCCGGGGACCATGATGAACGCATCGGATCTTTCCGTCATTATATTTTTGCGCTCTGACACTGTTTCGGTGTAAACAAGCTCCGTGCAATTCTTGTAAACGACATCACCCTCGTCAAAAAATCTCGGAACTATGCCGATGGAATCTCCGTTTTTGCTCGCCGCACCGCGAACAACAGCGCCCATAAGTCCGTGTGCGCCTGCACCGAAAACGAGCGTATGACCTCTCTGTGCCATTATCTCGCCCAATTTTGTTACTTCTTCGAAATATATGCTCTCTATGTCGTCGCTGGACGCGCCGAAAACGCAAATATTCATTTTTTTATTATCTCCTTTATATCATTTTTTTAGTGTTACATTATATTTTATCACACGCAAAGAAAAATGGCAATTACTATTTGAAATAAATTGTATCAACTCCATCAACTTTTTCTTGTTTAAAGATGTTTTAAGCTTTTCTTTATCTGAAAGAAAAACTTAAAACAGAAGCGAAAAACCTCCCTTTTGGGAGGTTTTATTTGATTCAATTCACTCTTACGAGGCAAAGACCCGTTCTGGAGGGGAGGTATATCGGGAACTTTGCAACGGTGTCTTTCTGCACCTTTGCGGTGTAAACATACTCTTCCGAGATCCTGTCCTTGCCGCCGAAGCACTTTTCGTCCGTGGAAAGTACAACTTTGTATTGTCCAACTTCGGGTACTGGTACCATATAGCTGTCGTGGCTTTCGTAGGGGTGGAAATTCAACACAAAAATGATATCCGCACGTTCATATACGAGCACTTTGCGGTCGTTGTCTATGTAAAGGCTGTGCGGTACGCAAGAGAAAAGATCCTGCTTTTGCGTAAATTTGAGCATAGCCTCGTCAAATGCCTGCAAATACTGATATTTGAGGTTTTTGTCATCCGCAAGATGCCATTGACGGCGGCAATAAAAGTGGCTCCAGCCGTTGCCCTCTCTCGGGAAGTCTATCCATTCGGGATGACCGAATTCGTTGCCCATGAAGTTAAGATAGCCCTCGCCGCCGAGCGTCATCGTAGCCATGCGTATCATCTTGTGGAGCGCCATACCGCGTTCTACATATATATTTTCGTCATCTATGCTCATGCCGTCGTACATATGGCTGTCGCAAAGGCGGAACATTATCGTTTTGTCGCCAACGAGCGCCTGGTCGTGCGATTCCGCATATCCGATATATTTTTCTTTGGGACGGCGCATGGTAAGCTCGCGCCAGATATTCCACATATCCCATTTTTCGTCGGGACATTCTTTCAAAAGTTTTATCCAAAGGTCAGGCTCGCCCATCGCCAAGCGATAATCAAAGCCTATGCCGCCATCCTCTATGGGAAGGCACATACCCGGCATACCTGACATATCCTCCGCAATTGTGATGGCATTCGGATCGACTTCGCGGATAAGCTCATTTGCCAACTGCAAATAAGTAACGGCTTCCGTGTCTGTATTGAGCGAGAAATATTTGCTGTAATCCGTGAAAGCTTCACCCAAGCCGTGGTTGTGGTATATCATAGATGTTACACCGTCAAAACGGAAACCGTCAAAATGATATACATCGAGCCAAAATTTGAGGTTTGACAAGAGGAAATATATGACCTCATTCTTTTCGTAATTGAAAAGTTTTGTGCCCCATGCAGGGTGTTCGCCGCGCTCTCCCTCGTGGAAGAACTGCTTTGTCGTGCCGTCAAATTCGTTGATACCCTCCGCAGTATTCTTTACCGCGTGAGAATGAACGACGTCCAAAAGAACAGCAATGCCCATGCCGTGCGCCGTATCGATAAGCTCCTTAAGCTCGTTCGGTGTGCCGTAACGAGAAGAAGCGGCAAAGAACGAAGACACCTGATAGCCGAATGAGCCGTAATAAGGATGCTCCATTATCGCCATTATCTGAATAGCGTTGTAGCCGAGCTTTTTAACTCTGGGCAAAACATTTTTGCAAAATTCAAGATATGTACCGATGCCCTCTTTTTCCTGCGCCATGCCTATATGACATTCGTATATGCACAAGCCGTTCTTTTTGGGGACAAAATTTTGGTTTTTCCATTTATATTGCGGTTCATCTGTGATGACACAGCTCCAAACATAAGTTTTCGGATCCTGCTCAACACGCATTGCGTAAAGCGGTATGCGTTCAAGCACCTTTCCGTTTGCGTGAACTATCGTTTTAACATGGCAACCGTCGTAAAGAGCATCTTTGCCGCGAAGGAAGATCTCGAAAACACCTTTTCCGACGCGCTTCATTTTGAGTTTTGTCTTGTTCCATTTTACCATATCGCCCGTGAGGTAGACTGCGTCTGCGTTAGGTGCCCATTCGCGGTAATACCAACCGTTTTGCGCTTTATGAAAGCCAAAATATTTATATCCTTCCGCAAAATCACAAAGTTTGCCGTCTTTGCCGACAAGCTCGTTCTTTTTTCTTTCGTAATTTTTCATACGAAGATCAATATCGTCTTCAAAATCAGCAAGATACGGGTCGTATTCCAATATTTTATAGCTCATACAAATGCTCCTTTTTAATTTTTACTATTTTTCGGATATCATATATATAATTATAGCATATGTCAGCAAATAATAAAATAGTTTGAACAAAAAACATCGGGTAAAAACCCGATGTTTTTATAATTTATTCTCTAAAACAAATATTATTCCAAAACCTACTATACATATCGATGTGATTATACCAAAGCCGGAATGAAAGAGGCTTACACCGATTCCGGCTATCAAAGCTATTACCGATACATTGGTACATATCTCCCATTTCCATTTTCCGTTTTTCATATATTCATCCTCCAATTAGAAATCAAAAGTATACTGATTTCCCATTTCGCTGGTTGAGCCACCACCCTCTATATTAAAACTTCCAACATCTACAATGTCAATACTTAAAGAAAATCCTACTTTCTCATGCACATAATATCCATAGATAGTAGCAGTACCGGTATCTACTTTCTTCGTAAGATAAAAATCACCATAACCATACAATCTTGTTATTTTTTCTTGAATAACTTCTCCCAAATATCCTCTGAGATCTGCATACCATGTAACGCCTTCAGCATTTGCTTTAGCATAACCATATTCTTCAGATTGAATTCTCCCTGTAAATTCTTCTATTTTTATCAATCCAAAATTATCAAGTTTATAATATCCATCATATAAATCTATTTTATGAAAAGAATCTGTCTTCATTTCAAACAAATTAGGATCCCATGATACAGCTATAGCATCTTGCCATCTATTCAACGGAAGATCTTTCCAATCATACGAGTATGTTACAAGCAGTACATCCGGAAGACTTGCTTTTTTTGAAACCACCCATGTTAAAGAAAGGTCAGATTTGCTAATTTGTCCTATAGGTAAAATATTGTCTTCTGATATCGTATAATTATATGATTCTCCTGTTGAATCATCGTATGTAGTAACTGTACCAGATACATATGTTAATTCATTATCATTATATATCGACTCCTTGGCTACCAATGACATAGAATCTATTATAATTTGCGGGTATCCTCTTGACAACAATTCACTATCAATCATAGCATCATAATGATTATCAATATTTTGAGCAGATATACTTACACTTGCCATACACAGCATAAGGATCGATACGAATACCGAAATAACTTTTTTTAATTTAATATTCATGATATATCTCCTTAATATATTCATGATATATCTCC
>CAZERM010000051.1:0-11693 GCA_964514555.1 uncultured Lachnospiraceae bacterium
CATGTGCTCTACCGGCTGAGCTAATGGGGCATCTCTTTCGTACTCATACATAATACCACAAAGTCTGCCGTTTGTCAATAGCAAAATGCAAAAAAATCAAAATAAAAATAAAAAATGCCCGAAAAGGGCATTTTCATTGTTTTCTTATTCGGAAAACATCGTTTTATATTCCTGCGCTTCGTTGTTCTTTTTGTTTTTAACGCTGTGAACGATAACGCGAACGACATCAACGATAAGAAGGCAGATGGCGAATACCGCAACAACAAAGATAATCGTCTTTGTGCTTCTTGTACGGTCCGTGAGCCATGCCAACACAACGGCGAAGTCGATCGTCAAAAGAACGAAATGTATGGCGAGTCTGGCAACGAAGGAGGGAATAAACTTGATGTTCATTACAAAATCGCAAAGAGCCGCTATTACGCAGAAGAGGAAGATATAGAACGACATAGAAGTATTGATGCCCACATCATTGCTCGGGAATATCATTTTGAAAACGATATTGAGCGCCATGACTATTGCCGTGAAATACACGCCCATATGACCGAGAAAGCTTTTGATATACGCAGTTACTTTGTTAGAATTATTCATTTTTTCCTCCGCAGAAGTAGTTATTTATAAGTATATCATGTTTTAAAAAAATATACAATAGCATAAAACAAAAAAATCCGCATCATATGATGCGGATTTTGCTTGTGAACGAAAATTATTCAGCAGCTGCAACGATTTTAACACGTTTTTTGTTGCCGGAAATGCGTTCAAATTTAACTGTACCGTCGATAAGAGCGAAGAGTGTGTCATCTTTACCGATGCCAACGCCTGTACCGGGGTGAACGTTTGTACCTCTCTGGCGAACGATGATGTTACCAGCGATTACTTTTTCGCCGTCAAATTTCTTAACGCCGAGTCTCTGCGCGTTACTATCACGGCCGTTCTTTGTAGAACCAACACCTTTTTTGTGAGCGAAAAACTGTAAGCTTAACTTCAACATTTTAAATACCTCCATAAAAATTTTTAGAAAATGTACTCAGAATTCTTTGTCTTCGAGATTTACGTCAAGATAATCGTAGTAATCCTCCAACATATCCATGAGCTGCAAATAATAGCCCTGGATCACACCCGAAACTGCGAATCTCTTTGTGGGATCATGCTCGTAATCGGGAAGCGCGGATTTGACTGTTACGTTGATATCTGCTGTCTTTTCGTCGATCTCATAATCAACATCGCAACCGAAGGAAACTTCGATGGTATTGATAACGAGCATCGTCATAGCCGAAACGGCAGAACATATGATATCCTTACCGGATTCATCGTAACCGGCATGACCGGAAACGTGAAATCCGTAATAGCGCATACCGCTTTTGTAAACTACTACCTTAATCATAACACTCAGCCAACGATCTTTTCGATCTGAACCTTAGTGTAAGGCTGTCTATGACCGATTTTCTTCTTTTCGTTTTTCTTGGATTTGTATTTAAGAACATGGATCTTTTTGCCTTTGCCGTTCTTTACAACCTTTGCAGTTACATATGCACCGTCAACTGTGGGTGCGCCGGCTACGAATTTTTCACCGGAAACAGCGAGAACTGTGTCAAATTTCACTTCTTCGCCTTCGGAAGCTTCGAGTTTTTCAACGAAAACTACGTCGCCTTCCTGAACCTTGTACTGCTTTCCACCTGTTACTATAATTGCGAACATTTCAGAAAGCACCTCTCTTTCATTATATGACTCGCTAAACACGGTAAATGCCTAAGCATTTTTAATGACCGAATATTAAGCGGCACATTATTGTATCACGAAAAAGGGAAAAATGTCAATAGATATTTCAAAAAAAATTCGAAAAATCAAAATTTTTTTTGATTTTTTTTCTGCGGCAAATATCGTGTGTACATTTTGCTCAATAATTTCTCAATAATTCAATTATTCATTGACATTGCATTTATTGATATGATAAAATTGAAATATCTATAAAAGTTACTTAAAATTTTCTTGTAAAGGAGAAAAAACTATGGAAATCTGGGACATTCTGGAATTCATTGGCGGACTTTGTATGTTTCTTTTCGGTATGAACCTTATGGGCGCATATCTTGAAAAGGCGGCGGGCTCAAGCTTAAAGAACCTTCTCGGTAAGCTTACCAACGGCAAAATGGCAGGCTTCTTTACGGGTCTTGGCGTTACCGCCATCATACAGTCATCATCCGCAACGACTGTAATGGTCGTAGGTTTTGTAAACTCTGGCTTGCTTACCTTGTCGCAAGCGATAAATGTTATCATGGGCGCGAATGTCGGAACGACCGTAACGTCATGGTTACTCAGCCTTACTGGCATATCGAGCGGCGCATGGTATATTAAATTATTGAAGCCTTCGTCGTTTACTCCCGTGCTCGCGCTTATCGGTATAATATTATATATGATGGCAAAGAGCAACAAAAAGCGTGATATAGGCGTTATCCTTCTTGGTTTTTCAACTCTCATGTTCGGCATGGAGACGATGTCCTCCGCTGTTGAATGTTTGCAAACGAACGAATCTTTTGCAAGCATCCTTACGATGTTTTCTAACCCCTTGCTCGGTGTTTTGGCGGGCGCGGTATTGACGGCTGTAATCCAGTCTTCCTCCGCTTCCGTAGGTATCTTGCAGGCGCTCTCATCCACAGGTGCGATAAGCGTCGGAATGTCCATCCCGATAATCATGGGTCAGAACATCGGTACTTGTGTTACGGCGATAATCTCCTCCGTAGGTACGAACAGAAACGCTCGCCGCGCTTCCGTCGTTCACCTTGCGTTCAACGTGATAGGCACGGCAGTATGGCTCATTGTTTTCTGCTTGGGACAAGCGCTTTTTGATATCCCTGTTTTGCAGGAAAACGCAAGCCAGTTTACCATAGCTGTTTGCCATACGGCATTCAACCTTCTTTGCACGGCGATAATGTTCCCCTGCTCCAAACTCCTTGAAAAACTCTCGCTCAAGATACTTCCCGTTACGGAAGAAGAAAAGATCGTTTCCAAAGAGATCGTTATCGACGAGCGCCTTATGACGACTCCTGCGATCGCTATCGATCGTTGCCGCAAACTTACGGGCGAAATGGCTGATATCGCGATCAGCTCACTCCTTGATTCCATGAAAACGCTCGATTCCGTGGACGATGACCAAGCAAAAGCTATAAGACGTTCCGAGGATACCGTCGATAAGTACGAGGATGCGCTCGGAAGCTACCTTGTAAAGCTCAACACGCATCCGCTCAATGACTCCGACATCCGCGAATCTGCAAAGCTTCTTCATATGATAGGCGACCTTGAGAGAATATCCGACCATTCCGTCAACATTCTCGAATCCGCAGAAGAGCTTCGTGATAAAAAGATAAGTTTCTCGGAGGAAGCGCAGAAAGAGCTTGGCGTTATAGTTGCGGCTGTAAAAGAGATATTGACGCTCTCTCTCGAAGCGTATAAGACAAATAACCTTGAAACAGCGGCAAAGATAGAGCCTCTCGAACAGGTAATAGACGACCTCAAGGACGAGCTTCGTTTGCATCACATCGAACGTATGCAGACAGGTAACTGCTCAATCGAAGTTGGCTTTGTATGGTCCGACCTTTTGACGAACCTCGAAAGAGTTTCCGACCATTGCTCCAATATCGCAGGTTGCGTTATCGAACTTGCTCACGACAGCCTTTCCTTGCACGAATACCTCCACGAGGTCAAGACAGACCGCGCGGATTACAAGGAAATGTACAAAGCATATTCCGAAAAATACGCTGTATAAAGCGAAAAATATAATAACAACGAAAAGAAGCTCACACAGACCGAAAAAGGCTTGTGTGAGCTTTTAATTATGGCGTCATACCGTGCCTGTTATGACGAGCGTTGAAGTGCCGGGAGTGATGGTCCAAGTGCCGTTTGTATTTTGCGTATATGTCGCGGAAGGCACGGTTATCCGTCCTGCCGTTGTGGAGAAAACGCCCGTGTCCACATTATATGAATATTGCGTTCCCTCCGTCCATGCGGCGCCGTTGAATGTTACCGAAAGGTTCGAAAGTTTGGGGTCAAACGTGTCCGTAAGCGTTGCCATATCCGCCGCCGTTGCAGCTACATTGCCCATATTCTCGATAACGAAGGTATACGTCAACTGTCCGTTTTCCGTTATCGTGGCAGGGCATATCGCTTTGCTGATGTTAAGATCGACTGCGGAAGCCATCGTTATTGTAGAGCTTACGGTAAGCTCCGCGGCGAGGTTGTCGCTGCTTATGACGGCGGTATTTGTTATTTCGGCATCCGTGCCGAGCGGTGCGAAATTTGATATCTTTGCCTCGTATATGAGCGTTACGTTGCCGCCTGACGGTATAGCCAGACCGCTTATCGAAAGCGGCGGTCCCGAGGTAACGGCAGGGGATGGTTGAAGCACGCCGTTTATATAATACCTCAAAGAGCCGTCAACATACGTCAACGGATAAAGCGTTGTGCCGTCGAAGAGATAACCGCCCATGTTGTCGGTAACAGTAACGGCAGTTATAGGAGTTGTACCGCTGTTCAATATCGATATGACATAAGTTGAATCGTCATTCGCGGTGTAATTATTTGTAACGGCTGTTTTAGTAGCCGATAAAACCTCCAAAAGCTCCCCTGTAACGATGTTTGAATCTTTTGTGCCGCCGTTATAGGAGAGCGTGGCATAGTTCGTGAATCTTGCCATATAAAAAAGCTCCTCTCAATGATCTGCAAGGGTAAAAGCCCCTGCTATATCATATGAAAAAGAGCAAAAATCGTGAGCCGAGCTTACGCTCGCTTTCTCGAAAAAACTCGAATAATATCGAAAAAATAAAAAGTATATCGAATTTTTTCGATATACTTTTTAAAAAACATTTATAACGCTTCTGTCATTTGGAGAGCGCGGCACCGTGAGCCGTAGCAAATACCGCGTTTTCGGGAATGATAAAGTTGAGGTCGAAAAGTTCGTTAAGGTTCGAGAAGATGGTCTTTGCCTGGGGAAGGCTTGTCATGTTGCCCGTGAGGACGATGTTCTTCGTTCCTGCGTTGCGAGAGGCGAACATACCTATCATACCGATAGTTTCGAACACCATGTTGATAACACCGAGGGCAAGGTCGCCCGTTGTGGCGATATCGGAAACTTTACCGAAGTTTGCCGCTGTCATATCCTTGGGAAGCTCCATATGTCTTGAAGTCTTCTTTGCGATATCGGAAATGCGAAGGTCGATATTGTCAAGGTTGCCTGTTTCCGCTACCTCGATGATATGCTCGATATTTTCGATACCGATAAGTTTTTTCGAAAGACCTATGAGCGTACCACCGCCGACACCCGTGCCGCCGAGGTAATCCGTCTTAACGAGATCTCCTTCTTTTTTTGCATGAACGAGGGCGGTACCCGTGCCCATGCTTATAACTATCGCTTCTGAAAGTCCCGAAAGGTACAGACCTCCCTTGCCGACGCAGGAAAATTCAGATTCATGAACGCACGGCAAGCCATAGAGCGAACCTTTTATATATGATGAGCCTGCGCCTGTAACGATGACTTTTTCAATATCGTCAAGGGCGATATTGCTGTCTACCGTGAATTTACCGAATGCGCCGTAGAGCGATGTTATAGGGTCTGTTGCGTGGACGAATGTCGCGCCCAAAACCTTATCTCCGCGAAAACCGACTATCTTTGTCGTGCTTCCGCCAACGTCTATACCGATTATTACTTTCAATGTTTAGCACCTCTTTTATTTATTGTAAGCCGTAAGGGCTATCTTTTCACAAAGCTCCTCGTAGGAAATACCCTTTGCCGCCGCTTCTTGCGGAAGCAAGCTCATCGGTGTCATACCGGGGAGCGTGTTTGCTTCAAGGCAGAAGAAATCATTCTTGCTTTCGTCAAAAATGAAGTCTATTCTGCTGTAATCGCCCAAACCGAGCGCGCGATGCGCTTTTTCGGCAAGGAACGAAAGTCTTTCACATTCCGCATCCGAAAGGGGAGCGGGGCATATCTCGAGCGTCAAGCCCGACTGATATTTTTTTGTGAAATCGTAAAAGCCCTCGCCCAATGGCTTTATTTCAATAGGCGGCAATGCCTTTCCGCCAAGGATACCGACGGAAAATTCTCTGCCGCAGAGTTTATCTTCGATGATGACTTTATCTTCATATTTTTTTGCAGCTTCAAGTGCAGAGCAGAGCTGCGAGCGCTCCTCTACCATGGTAACACCGACGCTCGAACCGCAGGAACACGGCTTTATAACGCACGGAAGCTTTATCTTTTCGGATATCTTTTGCGCTTCTTCTGCGGAAGCGTATATCCAATCCGCGGTGGGCACACCTGCGGCGCGGAAGATGGTCTTTGAAAGGTTTTTGTCCATGGCGGCAAGGCAAGCGGCATATCCGCTGCCCGTATACTTTATGCCGAGGCAATCGAGGTAAGCTTGGAGCTGACCGTTTTCACCCATTCCGCCGTGCATTGCAAGGAATACGACATCCGCGCTCTGCACAAGCTCCGCTATACCGTCGCCGATGAGTCTTTCGCCGATATTTGCTTGCTTTTTCAAAGCATCAAGGTCGGGCGGATCTTCGGGGATGGTGTACGAATATTTACCGTTCGTGCCGAAAAGTTCATTCGGCGTTTTGCCTTCTGTGCCGAAATAAACGTCGGCAAGGGCGACTTCGTGTCCGCATTTTAAAAGTGCGTTCGCGATAAGCGAGCCGGAGGAAAGCGAAACTTCGCGTTCGGGGGAAAGACCGCCCGCTAAAACTGCTATTTTCATAAAAACTCCTGTTTGCATCCACAAGGCGGCGCTTTTTTGCGCCGCCGCGGAAAATTATATTTTAAACGGAAAGTTCAACAGTCGTTTTCTTTGCATCGCCGAGAACGGGATCGATGTATTCGGCGATAAATTCTTCAACCTGGTGTTCGCTTCTGCCTGTGTAGAGGGAAGGAACGAGGATGTTTTTAAGTTCTTCCATAGTGATGTTGAAGGAGGGGTCGTTTGCGATACGTTCGAGCATATCGTTCTTTTCGCCTTCTTCTTTAACACGTTTGCCGGCTGCGATGGAGTGAACACGGATCTTTTCGTGTATCTCCTGTCTGTCGCCGCCGCGGCGAACAAGGTCCATCATGATGTTTTCGGAAGCGATGAAAGGAAGTTCAGCCATAACGCGCGCTTCGATAACTTTGGGGTAAACAACGAGGTCGGACGTAACATTGATATAGATGTTGAGGATAGCATCGATAGCCATGAATGCTTCGCTCATTGCGATACGCTTGTTTGCGCTGTCGTCAAGTGTGCGTTCGAACCACTGTGTGGAAGCTGTCATAGCGGGGTTGATGGAGTCAGCAACAACGTATCTTGCAAGAGAGCAGATTCTTTCGCATCTCATGGGGTTGCGCTTGTAGGGCATTGCGGAGGAACCGATCTGGTTCTTTTCGAAGGGTTCTTCCATTTCCTTAAAGGACTGGAGGATACGCATATCGTTAGCGAATTTGGAAGCGCTCTGTGCGATATTGGAAAGCACGTTCATGATTCTGGAGTCAAACTTTCTTGTGTATGTCTGACCGGAAACGGGAACTACTTTTGTAAAGCCAAAGTCTTTTGCGATAGTTGCTTCAAGAGTTTTGATCTTTTCTTCGTTTCCGTCGAAAAGTTCCATAAAGCTTGCCTGTGTACCTGTTGTACCCTTCTGACCGAGCATTGCGAGAGAATCGAGAACGAAATCGAGGTCGCAAAGGTCAAGGTAGAGTTCATAACTCCAAAGAGAAGCACGTTTGCCTACTGTTGTGAGCTGTGCGGGCTGAAGGTGAGTGTATGCAAGGCAAGGAAGACCCTTATACTTCATTGCGAATTCGCGCAAGTTAGCAAGAACCGCAACGAGCTTTTCGCGAACGAGTTCGAGCGCTTTTTTGGAGATGATCATATCTGTGTTGTCGCCAACATAGCAAGATGTTGCGCCGAGGTGGATGATACCGCGCGCCTTGGGGCACTGGTCGCCGTATGCGTGAACGTGGGACATAACGTCGTGGCGAAGCTTCTTTTCGTAGTCTTCCGCTACTTCGTAGTTTACGTCCTCTGCGTGTGCTTCAAGCTCTGCGATCTGTTCATCTGTGATTGCAAGACCGAGAGATTTTTCTGCTTTCGCAAGAGATATCCAAAGTTTGCGCCATGTTGTGAATTTCATATCCTGGGAGAAAAGATACTGCATTTCTTTGCTTGCGTATCTGCCGGAAAATGCGCTTTCGTATTTGTTTCTGTTCATTTTACTGTCCCTTTCGTTTTATAAATGTTTTTTATTTTTTAAAAATTATGCAATCGTTTTTATGTACCGAGTTTTATGCCAATGCGGCTTCAACAGCGGACAATTTTACGCAGAGGCAAAGCACTTCGGCTGCTTTCTTAAGCTCTTCGATGGGAGGATAAGAGGGAGCGATGCGAAGGTTTGCGTCCTTGGGGTCCTTGCCGTAGGGGAATGTTGCGCCTACGTTTGTGAGTTTAACGCCTGCGTTGAGGCAAAGCTCGTAAACTCTCTTTGCGCTGCCCTTTGTGATATCAAGGCTGATGAAATAACCGCCCGTGGGTTTTGTCCATGTGGCGATCTCTCTGCCTGCGAAGTGTTTTTCGAATGCTTCGAGAACTACTTCAAAGCGAGGACGGAGGATGTTTGCGTGTTTTTTCATATGTTCCAAAATGCCGTTAGCGTCGCCGAAGAATTTAACATGGCGGAGCTGGTTCACTTTGTCATAGGAGATGAGCTGTGCGTTAAGATATTCAAGAGCGTGCTTCATATTGTTTTCGCTCGTGATGAAAGCGGAAACGCCGCTTCCCGCATGAGTGATTTTGGAAGTAGATGTGAACATATATACCATGTCCTCATTTTCCGTACCGCGGATGAGGTCGAAGATGTTGAGGAGCTTGGGTGTGTTTTCGTAAAGGTCGTGAACGATGTATGCGTTATCCCAGAAGATACGGAAATCTTTTGCGGCGGGTTTGAGCGCGGCAAAACGCTTAACTGTTTCGTCGCTGTAAACAGCACCTGTGGGGTTGGAGTGTTTCGGAACGCACCAGATACCCTTGATAGTATCGTCTGTGGAAACGAGTTTTTCGATAGTGTCCATATCAGGACCGTTTTCGTTCATTTCGATCGGGATCATTTCGATGCCGAATGTTTCGCAGATCTTAAAGTGTCTGTCGTAGCCGGGAGCGGGGCAAAGGAATTTGACCTTTTCACATTTGCTCCAGGGAGTAGCGCCGTATGCAACACCGAAAAGCTCTGCGCGAGCAACTGTGTCATACATGAGCGTAAGGCTTGCGTTACCGCCTACGAAAACTTTTTCGACGTTTACGCCGCAAAGATCGGCAAAAAGCTTTCTTGCGTCGGGAATACCGGAAATAACGCCGTAATTTCTTGTGTCAAAGCCTTTGGAATCGGCGCAATCTTCGCCGCTTTTGAGAATCGTGAGCATGCCGTCGGAAAGATCGAGCTGTTCGCGGCAGGGCTTACCACGGGACATATCAAGGGAAAGCCCCTCTGCTTTTATTTTTTCATATTCCGCAACGAGAGCTTCCTTTTCTTCGAGAAGTTCATCACGGCTCATCTGATAAATTGATCTGTTCATCTGTCTGTCTCCTTTGCACAATGTTGTATGATGTGTTTTAATAAAAGTGTTATTTGTTGTATTGAGAAATTAGATATCTGCGTTGCCTGTCGTTCTGGGGAAGAGCTCAACGTCGCGGATGTTGGAAACGCCTGTAACGTACATGATAAGACGTTCAAAGCCGAGACCGAAGCCTGCGTGGTGAGTACCGCCGAATTTGCGAAGCTCTGTGTACCACCAGTAATCTTCTTCTGCGATACCGAAGTTTTTGTATGCGGCAGCGAGGTAGTCAAGTCTTTCTTCACGCTGAGAACCGCCGATAAGTTCGCCTACACCGGGAACGAGCATATCCATAGCGGCAACAGTCTTGCCGTCGTCGTTAAGACGCATATAGAAAGCTTTTATCTCTCTGGGGTAGTTTATAACGAACACGGGTTTTTTGAATATCTTTTCGCAAAGATATCTTTCGTGCTCTGTCTGAAGGTCGCAGCCCCAGAAGGGTTTGAATTCGAATTTTTCGCCGCTTTCTTCAAGGAGCTTGATGGCTTCCGTGTATTCTACGCGAGCGAAATCGTTGGAAACGATATTTGTAAGTCTTTCGAGGACTGTGTTATCAACAAATTTGTTGAAAAATTCAAGCTCGGGCTTGCAAGCGTTGAGAAGATGGTTGATAACATATTTTGTCATGGATTCTGCGAGTTCCATATCGTCTTCAAGGTCGGAGAATGCGATCTCAGGCTCGATCATCCAAAATTCTGCGGCGTGGCGCTGTGTGTAAGAGCGTTCTGCGCGGAATGTAGGTCCGAATGTGTAAACATTTGCGAAAGCCTGCGCGAAGCATTCTGCGTGGAGCTGACCGGAAACGGTAAGGCTCGTGTGCTTGCCGAAGAAGTCTTTTGTATAATCAACTTCGCCTGCTTCGTTTTTGGGGAGGTTCTCCATATCAAGGCTTGTTACATGGAACATTTCGCCTGCGCCTTCGCAGTCGCTCGTTGTGATAAGGGGAGTGTGAGCGTAGAGGAAGCCGCGTTCATGGAAGAAGTTGTGGATAGCATAAGCCGCTTCGGAGCGAACACGGAAAACAGCTGTGTAAATATTCGCTCTGGGACGGAGATGGGGGATGGTACGCAAAAATTCAAGAGAAGTTTTCTTCTTCTGCATGGGGAAGTCAGGTGTGGAAGCACCTTCAACAGTAACTTCGCTTGCTTTGATCTCGAAGGGCTGTTTTGCTTCGGGAGTAAGAACGAGGATACCTTTTATAACGAGAGCTGCGCCTACGTTCTGCTTCGTGATCTCAACGTAGTTGGAAAGCTTATCTGCTTCGATAACTACCTGGATACGGGAGAACGTGCTGCCGTCGTTCAATTCGATAAAGCCGAATACATTGCTGGAACGGATAGTTTTAGCCCATCCTGCAACGGTTACTTCTTTATCAGCGAACGCTTCGGGAGAGGCATAGATCTCTTTGATTGTGGTTCTTTTCATAATAGGTTTTCTTCCTTTTAAATTCATCTTTTTCCCAAAGCGGACGCTCGCGCACGCAAAGGGAAAGTGTATAATAAAATATTATACATTATACAGAAATAAAATTCAATATGAAAAGTGATTTTTATTTTGATGCTTTAAAAAAACAAGAGGTTTTATTTTCGTTTCAATTCATTTTTATTCATTTTTTGCGTATTATAATGATGTTGATGTTGACATTGAGCTTCAAAAAATGTATAATTTTAAATATAAGACGATTTTAAATCGCTTTTGTGGGGCATGGACTCCACAAAGTAAATTCGGAGGTGAATATTTCGTGGAAACAACAAAACTCGAAATGTTAAAAGAAAAGGCACTTAATATCAGACTCGGTGCGCTTGAAGGTATTCACGCGGCTGCTTCGGGTCATCCCGGCGGCTCTCTCGCTATTGCGGATATCCTTGCGTATCTCTATTTTTCGGAAATGAACGTAGATCCCAAGAACCCCAAGGATCCCAACCGCGACAGACTCGTTCTTTCCAAAGGACACACAGCTCCTGCGCTCTATGCCGCTCTTGCTGAAAAGGGCTATTTTGAAAAAGATATGCTCAAAACGCTTCGTAAATTCGGTTCCATCCTTCAGGGTCATCCCGATATGAAGCAC
>CAZERM010000052.1:0-11525 GCA_964514555.1 uncultured Lachnospiraceae bacterium
CTCCCGGACATGAAGCATTTACTGCAATGCGTGCAAGAGGTGCTAAAGCGACAGATATCGCTATCATCGTTGTTGCGGCTGATGACGGTATCATGCCCCAGACAGTCGAAGCTATCAACCACGCTAAAGCTGCAGGCGTTGATATCATCGTTGCCATCAACAAGATCGATAAGCCCACAGCAAACATCGATGCTGTTATGACAGAACTTACAAAATATGACCTCGTTCCCGAAGCATGGGGCGGCGACGTTATCTGTGTTCCCGTTTCCGCGCACACAAAGAAAGGCTTGCCCGAACTTCTCGAAAGCGTTCTTATGGTTGCAGAGCTTAAAGAGCTTAAAGCTAACCCCAAGAAACGTGCAAAAGGTATCGTTATCGAAGCAAGACTCGACAGAGGTCGCGGTCCCGTTGCAACAGTACTTGTTCAGAACGGTACTCTCCACGAAGGCGAAACGATCATCTGCGGCACAGCTGTCGGCAGAGTTCGTGCGATGACGAACGAAAGAGGTCAGAACCTCAAAACAGCAGGTCCTTCCGTTCCTGTTGAGATCACGGGTCTTGATGCTGTTCCTTCTTCCGGTGATGAATTCAACGCAGTTGCCGATGAAAGAATGGCTCGTCAGCTCGCAGACCAGAGAAAAGCAAAAGAAAAAGAAGATACATTCAAGGCTAACGCAAAAGTTAACCTCGACGAACTCTTTGCACAGATCAAAGAGGGCGTTAAAGACCTTAACATCGTTGTTAAAGCGGACGTTAAAGGTTCCGCAGAAGCAGTTAAAGCTTCTCTTGAAAAACTCACGAACGAAGAAGTTCGCGTAAATGTTATCCATGTCGGTGTCGGCGGTATCACTGAAAACGACGTAATGCTCGCTTCCGCTTCCAACGCGCTCGTTGTCGGATTTAACGTTCGTCCCGATAAATCCGCTATGGACTCCGCAACAGAGCAGGGCGTAGATATCCGCACATACAGAATCATTTACGAATGCATCGAAGAAGTAAGCGCGGCTATCAAGGGTATGCTTAAACCCATCTTCCGCGAAAATGTTATCGGTCATGCAGAAGTACGTCAGACGATCCACGTTCCCAATGTTGGTACTATCGCAGGTTCTTATATCACAGACGGTAAGGTAACACGTGCCGCACAGATCCGCGTAGTTCGCGACGGTATCGTTATATTCGAAGACAAGATCTCCTCTTTGCGCCGTTTCAAAGATGACGTAAAAGAAGTTGCTTCCGGTTACGAATGTGGTATCGGTCTTGAAAAATTCAACGATATCAAGGAAAACGACGTTCTCGAAGCATTTATCATGGAAGAAGTAGAAAGAACTTAATGAAATTTTATTGTGAGGTATAAGATGAGATTCAGACAGGTACATCTCGATTTTCATACAAGCGAAGACATCGAAAATATAGGCAGCGAATTTTCCAAGGAACAGTTCCAGTCCTGCCTTAAGATCGGCCACGTAGACTCTATCACACTCTTTTCAAAATGCCACCATGGTTGGGCATATCACCCCTCCAAAGCGAACAAGACACACCCCCATCTTAAATTCGACCTTTTGCGCGCGCAGATAGAAGCGGCGCACGAGATCGGTGTTAAGACACCCGTGTATCTTTCCGCAGGCTTTGACGAAAGAATGGCGAGAGTTCGCCCCGAATGGCTCCTCCGCAATAAGGACCAGACGATAGCGTGGACATCCGACTTTACAACTCCCGGTTACCATCGTTTCTGCTATAACACAGGATATCTCGATTTCCTTCTCGATCAGATAGCGGAAGTTTGCGAAAACTATGACGCAGACGAGATCTTCCTCGACATGGTACACATCATCCCTTGCTATTGCAGCAAATGCACGCAGGATATGATGGCGCTCGGCATGGATCCGTTCGATGAACAGAACGCATATAAATTTGCATATGACACATATATGAGATACACAAAGCGCGTAAGAGAGACGGTAGACAAATATCGTCCCGGCTTGCCCGTATTCCATAACGCAGGTCATCTTCCCGTGGGCAACCGCGAATATGCATACGCAAACACTCACCTCGAGCTTGAAAGCCTTCCCACAGGCGGTTGGGGCTACGACCATTTCCCGCTTTCTGCGGCTTACGCAAGAACGCTCGATATGGACTTTGTCGGCATGACAGGTAAGTTCCACGCTTCTTGGGGCGAATTCGGCGGCTTTAAGCACCCCAACGCACTCCGCTATGAAGCATCCCTTTCCATCGCAAACGGTGCAAAGGTATCCATCGGCGACCAGCTCCACCCCAATGGTCAGATGAACACTGCAACATATAAGCTCATCGGCGCTGCTTTCGAAGAAGTAGAAGCAAAAGAGCCTTGGCTTGACAATGTTGAAAGCGTTGCAGACATCGCTATCCTTTCTCAGGAGGCGCTCTTCCGCCACATGAAGCCCGAAGTTTGTCCTCCCGGAAAGAAATCTTGGAGAGGTACTATCGGCGCATCAAGAATCTTGCTCGAGGGCAAATACCTCTTTGACGTAGTTGACTGCGACGGCGATTTTGATAAATACAAACTTATCATTTTGACAGATACAGCAAAACTTGACGATGCTATGGCAACAAAGCTTCGCGCATTCGTAAACGACGGCGGTAAGATCCTTGCTTCCGGTGAATCCGGTCTTTATGCGGACGGCAGAGGTTTTGCATTCGACCTTGGCGCAAAATACAACGGTCCTTGCGAATTCGTTCCCGCATACATCCATCCTAAATTCGAGATGGACGGTCTTTGGGAATCCGCTTACGCTATCTACGAGCCTTCTTGCGATATCACGGCAACAGGCGAAGTTCTTGCGTACAGAGAAAACCCCTACTTCAACCGTTCAGCTCTCCACTTCTGCAGCCATGCTCAGACACCGAATGACCCCACAAAGACATATCCCGCAATGACGCTCGGCAAAGACGGCGCGTACATTTCCTTTAATATGTTCTCCGAATATGCAAACAACGGTGCACTCATCGCTAAAGAAACAGTAAAATATGCTTTGGATGTACTCCTCGGCGAAGATAAGACTATCACAACAAACCTCCCTGCACAGGGCGTGATAACTCTTATGGACCAGGCAAACGAGCACAGATACGTAAACCATCTTCTTTACGCATCCCCTGTTAAACGCGGCAAGAATGTTGAAGTTATCGAAGACCTCGTTCCCATCTGCGATACAGAAGTATCCGTTAATATGTACTCTAAACCCAAGAGAGTTTACCTCGCTCCTCAGATGAAAGAGATCCCGTTCGATTACACAGACGGCATCCTTACATACACTGTTGACAAATTCTCTTGCCACCAGATGGTAGTTATTGATTATTGATAAATGAAAAAAGGTTCTTTGCTTTACTGCAAAGAACCTTTTTAGGTAGAATTATGAATTTTAATTATTTAAAAAACACTTTGGACGAGATGACCTCTTGGCGCATACCCGGTGCGGATATTGCAGTTATGAAAGATAACGAGATGGTCTTTCGCTATCAGTCGGGTTACAGTGATATAGAGAAAAAGATACCTGTTTCCCCGGATGCGCTTTATTATCTTTTCTCCGCTACGAAGCCGATAACGGGTGCGGCAGCTGTTTTACTTGCCGAGGAGGGAAAGATAAAGCTTGACGATGAAGTCGGCAAGTACATCCGCTCTTTCAACGATATAATAGTCCACGAAAGGAACGAAGACGGCACCGTTGATATAATGCCTGCATCACGCCCTGTAAAGATAATAGATCTTTTGACGATGACAGCGGGCTTGGATTATGACCTTTCTCGCCCATTCATCCTCGAAGTTAAACGAAAGACAGACGGCAGATGCCCCACGGTCGATATTGCAGAAGCGATAGGCAGGGACGGTCTTATATTTCAACCGGGCGAAAGGTTCAATTACAGCCTTTGTCTTGATGTTGTCGGCGCTGTTATAGAGGTGGCTTCGGGCGAAAAGTTCGGTGATTATCTTCGCACGCGCTTTTTCGAGCCGCTCGGCATGAACAGGACATCTTTTAAAGTAACGGAAGATATATCTCCGCTCTATCTTTATAATAACGATGAGCAAAAAGCGCTTCTCAATACATCGGGAAACAGATACATCCTGGGTTCCGAATACGAGAGCGGCGGCGCAGGTCTTATCTCTTGCGTGGGAGATCAGATAAAATTTATAAATATGCTCGCAAACCTGGGTATGGCGGACAACGGCAAAAGGATAATGTCGGAATCTTCCGTTGAATTTATGCGTAAAAATCAGCTCAATGAATCACAGATGAAGAATTTTTGGTCGGGTTGGAAATATCTCACGGGATTTGGCTACGGTTGCGGCGTAAGAACGGCACTGATTCCCGAGCTTGTAAACGGTCATTTTTCTTTCGGTGAATTCGGTTGGTGCGGTGCCGCAGGCGCTATGATAATAGCGGACCCCGAAAATAAGCTTGCGGTATATTACGCACAGCATATGCAAAACAGCTTTGAATGGGTGGTACATCCAAAGCTTCGCAAGGCAATATATGATTCCTTGGGGCTTGAATAAGGATAACTTATGAAAAATAAGATTGAGCAGGGAAAATATATCATCTTTCTTGATATAGACGGCACTGTTTTTGACGGTAGGAGTGTTCCCGAAAAGAACAAAGAGGCGCTTCGCCGCGCAAGAGCAGAGGGACACAAAGTTTTTCTAAACACAGGCAGAGCCGATTGTATAGTAACAAAAGAGATATTGGAAGCCGTCGAGCCTGACGGTGTCATCTCCGCAATGGGAACGGCTGTTGTGATCGATGGAAAGCTTATCTATTCCGCTACCATGGACGAAGATGACGTGCAATATCTTATAAGATTTGGTGATGAGCGCGGTCTTTTCGTGGTTATAGAGAGCGTGGAAAAGCTTGTGAGTATGCACGGTCCCGCTTATTCGGGACAAGAGAACTTTTTGGATAATGCCGAAGGATTTCGTCTGCGATACCCGGATATGAATGTTTCGAAGATATCTTTTATGAAGCATTTTGATGATGAAGAAGTAAAAGAACTTGAAAAGCATTTCGATAAAGTATACAATCATTCGGGATATGCAGAGATACCTGCAAGAGGCAACAACAAAGCCACGGGTATCGAGCGAGTTTGCGAATATTACGGCACAGATATCGCACACAGCATCGCTATGGGCGACAGCGGAAACGATGATGAGATGATAAAATTCGCAGGCATCGGTGTCGCCATGGGAAATGCCACGGAAAATATAAAAGCCGTTGCCGATATGGTAACATTGAGCTGTAAAGAAAGCGGAGTTGCATACGCACTCGAAAAACTCATATTCAACAAATAAAAACAAAATGGGAATGTGTTACCGAACGAGAAAACTTTCGGCTTGACAACATTCTCTCTACATGGTAAAAAACAACTAATTTATAGTAAGGTGAGCTGCTTATTAAATTGGTACTATATAATAAGGTCTATGCTCCCGGCAATCGTTTGTGTGATCCTGACTGAGATTTTGATGTTACGCCAAACAGACGTTACAAAAAAGTCGCAGTAGAGATAACGGAGGAAGAATACGAAAAATTGAAAAAATTTGACAAGTGATGAAAAAACGGCGGAAGCGCAAATGCTTCCGCCGTTTTTCTCTTATTTTTATTTTGTTGCAAATGTTGCGACCATAGCCGCTTTTTCATATTCGGGTCTGCCAAATCCGCGCGCTTTATCGCAAAGGATGACATTGCGCTCGTAACCGTCCACCATGTTATCGTCAAAGATAAGGAAATGTTCGACGTTTTCGCATCCGCGAAGGTAATCGGCGATCTCCTCTCTGCGGCCCTCATCCTCGTAGAAGGAAGTGGCGCCCAATATCTTTACGTTTTTGCGCCAGCCTGCACTGAGAAGATACTGTTCCCATTCGGGGTGCATTCTCCATGTGCTCGTAACGACTACATCATAGCCGAATCTTTCGCAAAATTCACATACCCACTGAACAGACTGAGTATCGTTTACCGCGCCGTCTTCGGGATAGCCGTAACGGAGCACGTTTTTGCCGTTTTCCGTTGTCCATATCTCGCGGTTTATAACGCCGTCGAAATCGAGAAAAACTATTTTCATAAATAAATTACCGCCTTATTTTTTATTTGTCTTGCCGCGCGGCAAAACCGTTATGACCAATATCTCTTCTTTGTTGTTTATCCTCGGTATGCGCGTTTTGTTGCCCAAACCGCGGCTGACGATAAATTTGCCATCGTGTATGCCCGAGGTATATTTGGGGAAGATGCCCTGGTTCGGCGCGAAAACACCTCTGCCGAAGAAGCGCCACTGACCGCCGTGAGCATGACCCGAAAGAGTAAGGTCGATGTCTTTATCTTTTATATATCTCGGATAATATTCCGGGTGGTGCGAGAGCAATATCTTCATGCCGTCGAGGCGAGAGAAGCTTTCCAAAAAGGCAAGGTCGGGCTTGGGGGACTTATCAAAATGACCTTGCTTGCTCATCTTGCCGTATCCCGAGGTAAGACCGCCGATATTTACACCCTCGAAGCGGGTCGAGCAGTTATCGAGCAAGACAGCGCCGCTTTCTTTTACCATGGACACGATATCTCTGTCGCATTTCATCTCGTGGTTGCCGAGTGAGCAGAATGTAGGATATTTTGCCGCGCAGAGCTTCAAAAAATCAATTCCTTTTTCGTAAAGCTCCGTATCATGAACGAAATCCCCGCCGACAAGGACTGCGCTAGGCGCGATCTTTGCTATCGCTTCGAGTATTGGCTCATTTTCGCTGTCGTGCAGGTCGGATACGAATGCAAAAGTTAATTTTTGCGTTACATCGGCATTGAAAGTATATCTCGTTATTTCCAAAGAACATTTCTCCTTGATATTAAAATTATAAAAATATTTATGCGTATATTCTACCATGAACAAAGATGCTTGTCAATGATGGGAAATGCGCGCAGATCTTCAATAAACATTGCCCATGCGGTGTTCCTCACGCCATTTTGTCGGCGACATACCGTTTTTACGCAAAAATTGCCTGTAAAAATGAGAATAGTTGCGATATCCGCAACGCGCGGCTATGCTCTCTGCGGAATCGTTCGTAACTTCTATCAAATATTCCGCGTTGGATAAGCGGACTTGATTTAAAAAAGCTATCGGCGAAAGGGAAAATTCCTTTTCGAAGATGTTGATTATATGATTTTTTGTGAAATGAAATCTATCGCAAAGTGTTGAGAGCGTTATGTTGTTTGCATATTCTCGCTTTATAAATTCGGCTATCTTCGATGCTGTCGAATCCGATGTTTTCGTATCATTATAGAGCGAGAGCAATATCTTGTAAAATATCTCCGCTTTTTCGATATACGGCGCTTTGCCGTGCGCGGCGATGTCGAGTGCATCTATAAGCGGCTTTGTCGTGTGATAATTGAATATGCCGCGCTTTTTCAAAACGGCATCTTCGCCGCACTCTTTCCAATCACCCGAAAAATGCACATAAAGATATTTCGGAGAATCGCTCTCCGCTTCGCCTTTTTGTATGCCGCCGCTTTTTTGTATGAAATATTCGTTTGCGCCTATCTCGTATTCTTCGCCGTCCTCTGAAAAGCGCAATGTGCCCTCGAACACGAGCAAAAGCACATCACTTGGGCAAGTGCGCGAGATGTGATGTTCCTTTTTGTCGAAAAATCTGAGAGAAGCGTAAAGATATCTTATATCGCTGTTCATATCTATTCCGAGCATGATATCCCCTCCGCTATAATTATATTGATATATTGTGATATTGTCAATGTATAATGTGAAATCGTTTATTTATTTTGAAAAAACAATGTGATAGAATATATGAGTAAAGCCTTGAAAAGCAAGCGTTTTGCTTGATGAAAAAAATAAAAATAAGAAACAAGGCACGAGGTGATAAAATGGAATTTTATACATCAAAACAATTAAGACCCAAGGGTTGGCTCAAAAGACAGCTTGAGATACAGGCAGAGGGTCTGAGCGGCAACCTTGACAAGATATGGCCCGACGTAAGAGACAGTATGTGGATAGGCGGCGACAGAGAGGGCTGGGAGCGTGTGCCTTATTGGCTCGACGGCTTCGTTCCGCTTGCGTATCTGCTTGAAAACGAGGATATGATATCAAGATGCAAAAGATATATCGATGCTATCATAGCCGCACAGAACGAGGACGGTTGGATCTGTCCTTGCACAAAAGAGCAGAGAGCGGAATATGACACATGGGCTTTGCAGCTCATCTCAAAGGTGCTCAAAGTTTATTATGATTGCTCTGGCGACGAAAGAATACCCGATGTGCTTTACAGAGCGATGAAGAATTATTACGATCTTTTGTCGGACGGCACGATACATATTTTCCGTTGGGGCAAATATCGTTGGTTCGAAGCGATCATCGCCATAGATTTTCTTTACGAGAGATGCCACGAAGAATGGCTTTTGGAGCTTGTTAAGATATTGAGGGAGCAAGGCGCGGACTACGGCACGATGATAGACCTTTGGAAGCGACCGATGAACGAATGGCGCTTGCAGACTCACATCGTAAACCTTACGATGATGCTCAAATCGGAAGCGCTCGTTTGCAAGATGCTCGGCGAGAGCTACACGGATAAAGCGGAATATTTCCGCGAGCTTCTCGATAAATACAACGGCACTGTTTATGAAAGCTTCACGGGAGACGAATGCTTGTCGGGCGTAAGTCCCGTGCAGGGTACAGAACTTTGCGCCATCGTAGAGCAGATGTATTCTTACGAGATACTGTACGCTTACACAGGCGACGCTAAATGGGCGGAAAGACTTGAAGTGCTTGCGTTCAATGCATTGCCCGCAACGATAAGCGACGATATGTGGACACACCAATATGTGCAGATGAGCAACCAGATGGAATGCAAAAGATTCCCGGGTAAATCGTTCTTCAGAACGAACGGACCTTCCGCACATATATTCGGACTTGAGCCGAATTACGGTTGCTGTACCGCAAACTTTAACCAGGGTTGGCCGAAGTTCGCTTTGTCCGCATTTATGCACGACGGCAACACGATAACGAACGGCATACTCATCCCCTCCGTTCTTGAATGCGATGAAGCAAAGATAGAGCTTGCGACGAATTATCCTTTCGAGAACAGCGCAAAATATGTTATCGAAGCAAAAAATGACTTCACGTTTAAAGTGCGTGTTCCCTCGTTTGCAAAAGAACTTATCGTAAACGGCAAAAAGGAAAACGCAAGCGCAAGCGCAAGCGAGCTTTCTTTCGATATCGCACAGGGAAAGACAGAGATAACGCTTTCTTTCGAGACAACACCCTATTTCAGAGAAAGACCGAACGATCTCTTTGCTGTTCAGTGCGGTTCGCTCATATATTCAGTGCCCGTGGAATATGAAGCAAAGATGTATGAGGAAGTAAACGAGAACACGGACAAGAGATATCCTTATTGCGATTACGAGCTTATCACCAAAGGTGATTGGGCTTACGGTTACAGCAGCAAAGACCTTCATGTAAACTATAATGGTGTGAGCGACATACCGTTTTCGAGCAAGGAGCCTGCTGTTGTGATAGATGCAAAAGTCAAAAAGATAGATTGGGGCTTTGCTGACGGATACGACAGCGTTTGCGCCAAGGTGCCTGAATCAACGGAGCCTGTTTCCGAGGAACAGAGCATAAAGCTTTGCCCTTATGCTTGCGCCAAGCTCAGAATGACGGAACTTCCGTTTGTTAAATAATAGAAAAACAAATATCCGAGCATATCGATCGTGAAGGTATGCTCGGATAATTTTTATTTATTGAATATTTCTTCCATCATGTCGCCGAAAACTTTCGCCATTACACGGAAGCCGTAGTCGTTGGGATGGCATCCATCGACCGTGCCGCCGTCCGCATAGAGATCCGCAAAATATTTCTGACCATCGGCAAAGTATATGTTTTTGTCGCCGAGGGCTTGTGCGCGTTCATATGATTCCGCGATGATATTTCTGCGTGCGAGCGAATCTCCCGTGGGGGCGCCGAAGTTGGGGCGCGAAGCCATTATGATCGGCACATCGGGGTGCTTTTTGCGGACTATCTCGTAACCTGCGAAGTGGGTCTCTTTGAGATGCTCGGGAGATGGTGCATTATAATCGTAATCGTAGATGAAAAGGCTCATATCAAGGTCGGCTATATATTCAAAAATGGCTTTTTCGCCTTTGCCGTTGCCCGAAAAGCCGAGGTTTATATAATCTATGTCAAATCTTTTGGAAAGAAGGCTTGCGTAGCAAGTGCCGGGTGCGTTGGCGCATCCTCCTTGTGTGATAGAGGAGCCGTAAAGTACCATCGGAACAGAGCGGGAATATCCGCTCCATTTTTCCACGCGGGAGCCTTGCAAAACACCTATCGAAAGTTCACGCACGCCGCAATAAAGAGGGAAGTTTATGATGACTTCGCGCATTTTGCGATCGGGGAAGTTGATGATGCTTTGTATACGAGGTTCTTTCTTTACGCTGGGCAAGAATGCGCCGCAATAGCTCTGCTTGCCGTTTTCTCTGACATATACGTCAAAGCCGCTCGAACCGAGCATACCCATGGTGGACAATATATAGATGCCGCACGTCAGCGCATCTATGGCGATAAGATCCGAATCGGTCTTAAAGCAGACGCGACCGCCCGAGGTATGGCGCGAAAGCTCAAAAACACCGTTGCTGACTTTTTCGGAGATGGCGGAGGGCATACGGACGAACTGACCGTTTTCGTGTATCACACCGTAGACCGTCATAGGCTCTTCGAGTACATTATAAAAATCTATATCACTTCTGCCGTAAGAAGTCTGTATTTTAAAATTTTCATCAAGCTTTGAAATGTCTGTCATAGCATTATCTCTTTTCGTAATAAAAATATTTATATGCACATTGTATCACGGAATAAAAATAAAGTCAATTATTTGAGTTTACAAGAAGGAGATGCGGGAGAGTAGAGTTTTTTAGTGTAAAATAATAGTTGACAAAAAATGCTAGTATAAAATCAGAGTGATGTACTAAGAGGTGATATTATGAAATTTTCGAAAAAAATTTTTCGCTTGTTTTTTTCGTGGTAATCATGTGTATGAATTCTATACCATCTTATGCTCAAAATTTTTTGTATGCAACGACATCAAATATGCTGACTTATTTGGGAACTGTAGACGAGATGAATCGTCAGTCCATAAATCAAGAAATGATCCAAAACGAATCTCAAATGAATTCTTCTCAAGAGATTACTGATTTTGTTTTAACGGAAGAAGAGGTTTTTGAGGCTTTAGCATATACATACGATGATGTATCTTTGAAAAAAGAAATAACATCTTTAAATAAAGAAATTTCAAATGGTCGAAAGATATATATTTTTGATTCGACTGCATATTTTGAATTTACAGACGGTCAATATGGAGGCTTATATATTGATGACAACGGTAATCTTGTAATTTGTTATACTGATGGTGAAATTTATAATAAAATGACTGCACTTAATGCTCGGAAATCGAATAGATTTATTATTTTTTAATAGATGGTCAAAACTGTTGATTTATAATTTAAAATATGTTATAA
>CAZERM010000053.1:0-10772 GCA_964514555.1 uncultured Lachnospiraceae bacterium
ATGTATAATATTATATGTATCTAATTTTTGCGTTCTCGCAATTATGGTAAAAACAATTTAATTCAGGAGATTGAAAAATGAACAGAACAGGAAAACTCACAAAGATCCTTTCCCTCGTACTCTGCGTGGCTATGGTAATGCTCGCGCTCGTATCCTGCGGAAAGAAATCAGCCGCTTTTACATTGACGGCTGACGGCAAAGACTACGTAGTGACAGAAAGCGAATATGAATTTCTTTTGATGTACAGAAAATATCAGCTCTTCTATGCAAACGGCCTCAAATCTACATTTAATAACTCTTTCAACACTTATTTCGACGATGAACAGCTCACAGATGTTATGAAGCAGACATCTAAGACTATCGTTACAGAAAAATACCTCATGGACAAATTCAACCTTTCCATCGATGAAAAAGAGATAAGCGAACTCGAAAAGACATATGACACAGCTATCAAGAACATCGGCGGTAAAGGCGTGTTCAAGAGACAGTACGGCTGGACATGGGAGCAGATGTTCGAATACGACCTCGCTATCAAACGTCAGACACTCATCAAAGACTACCTCTACAACGAAGAAACAGGTATTGAAAAAGTTACAGATGAAGAACTTGAAAAATACTACACAGAAAACTTCAAACAGTATCAGATTATCATGATCGATACAAAGAACGACATCACAAAAGACGATGACGGCAACAAGATCTACCTCGCATATGACAAAGACGGTAAGTCCGTTGAGATCACAGACATTTCCGAGGAATACCTCAAAGCAAACGAATACACACTCGCTTATTCTTACAAAACAGAAAAGATCGAAGATGAAGACAGAACAGCCGCAAAAGCTGCTCTTGCAGACGTTATCCTTGCTGAACTCAAAAACGGCACGGATTTCCAGGAGCTTGCACTCAAATATTCCGACCTCTTCTTGACAGAATACTTCAAGAACGGTTACATCGTTGAAGGCGACCTCATCAATGACGAAAACGCTATCAAAGCGATCAGCGCTCTCGAAGTTGGCGACTACACAGAAGAAGCTATCTCTATCGAATCCGGCAGTGTTATGTACATCGTTAAGAGAGTTGACCTCAAAGAAAAAGCTTACGAAGATGCATACGAAAACGCTACTGATACAGAATATGCAGAACTCTTCGAAAATTACAACGAGACTGTTGCAGACGACAAGTATGAACAGTTCCTTGAAAAATACGTAAACGCTGTTGTGGAAGACAAAGATGTTACAGGCAAATACTCCATGGCAAGCGTAGCTCTTTCTCCGTTGATCAGCTGAGAAAAATAAGACATTGTTTGGTTTTGTAAAGCCCTTTGTGCCCCTTTTGCGCGTTGGCGAATATGAGTTTTATCGCGGTGCATACTGCGGTCTTTGCCACGCACTGAGCAAGGTTACGGGCGTTTCATCCTCCGCGACGTTGAGCTATGACATGGTGTTCTTTGCACTTGTCCGCGGCGCGCTCGCGAACGACAGATATGTTTTAAAGAAAAAAAGGTGCGCTGTCCATCCTGCAAAAAAGCGCGCCGTTATGTTGGAAAATCCTTCGCTTGTTTACACGGCAAAGGTAAACGCGGTGCTTGTATATTACAAAGTGCGCGATGATATTTCCGATGAACGCGGGATAAAAAAGATGACAGCAGGCGTTTTAACGCCTGCTGTTGCAAAAATGAAAAGAAAAGCTCACGCAGATGAGCAGCTCGAGGATGCGATAAAGCGAAATCTCGAGGCTCTTGCGGAGCTTGAAGAAGCCAAATGTGCCTCTCCCGATGCGGCGGCGCAGACGTTTGGGGACCTTTTGGCTGAATGTCTTTCCATAGGGCTTGATGAACGAGCGGCGCGTTTGGCGCACGAGATAGGTGTTCATACAGGTCGCGCGGTATACCTTGCAGATGCCGCTTGCGATTTTTGGAAGGACAAAAAAAGCGGCTCATATAATCCTTTCGTACTCGCTTTGGACGGGGAGATGAGCGATGCTGACGCGCAGAACATCAAAAACGCAGTCCTCTTGGAGTTGGAGGCGCTTTACCGCACGCTCGAACTTATAGATTACAGCGGCTTTGACCTTACGCGCGAATGTGTTCAGAACATAGCCTTGTACGGTATAAAGAATGCATTTTTTACGGAATTCGAAAAGGAGAAACTGAATGACAAACCCCTACACGGTTCTGGGCGTTGATCCGAGCGCCACAGATGAAGAAGTGAAAAAAGCTTATCGTGAGCTTGCGAAGAAATATCATCCCGATAACTATGCAGACAGCCCCTTGGCAGATCTCGCGCAGGAGAAGATGAAGGAGATAAACGAGGCTTACGATACTATTCAGCGCGAACGCGAAAAAGCAAAAAGCTACGGTTCGTCATACGGCAACACATATTCCGCTTTTGCAGAGATACGCCGTTATATCGAAATGGGCGATTTTTACGAAGCGGGCGTGCGTCTTGATGCTGTAAAGCAGAGCGACAGAGGTGCGGAATGGTTCTTCCTCAAGGGCAGAGTCAACGAAAGCAGAGGCTTCTTTTTCGAAGCATCTCGTTGCTATGACACGGCTTGCGCCATGGATCCGCAAAATTTCGAATACCGCGAGGCTTCGAACAGACTCAAAAACAACGCCAACGGATTTGACAACAGAAGAAACAACGGCGGCAACATGAGCGGTTGCTCCGGTTGCGATATTTGTTCTACGCTCATCTGTGCGGATTGCTGCTGCGAATGTATGGGCGGCGACCTTATCCCTTGTTGTTGATATGAAAACTACTAAAAAAATAACTATTTGTGCAATGCTCGCCTCGCTCGGCGTGGTGGTACTTTACGTGGGCGCTTTCTTGGAGATATTGGATCTCTCCGTGGCGTGCATTGCTTCTTTTATCGTAATGTTTTGCGTTATAGAGCTTGGATATGCGGCGGCGCTTTCCGTTTACGGCATTATAACCATACTTT
Source organism: uncultured Lachnospiraceae bacterium (assembly GCA_964514555.1). Taxonomy (GTDB): domain Bacteria; phylum Bacillota; class Clostridia; order Oscillospirales; family CAG-272; genus UMGS731. The sequence continues at coordinate 2,944 of CAZERM010000053.1, forward strand.
CGTTTATGGTATTGCCGACGAAATGGGTCGCAATATATTTCGCGCTCTTCTTCGGACTTATGCCAATAACGAAAACGATATATGAAAAAACAGGCAAGATAGTTGCTTGGGTATTGAAACTCGTAACATTTAATGCGGAGATGGTACTTTTCTACTTTATAGCATCGGCGCTCGATTTTTTCGAAGAAAGCGAATTTTTGGCTTTCTTCCTTGTTTTGGCGCTCGTGATGCTCAATATGGTGTTCATCCTTACGGACATTGCATACACTCGTTTGACAAGACTTTACGAATATAAGTACAGAAACAGGATCAAAAAATTTTTAAAGTGAAATGAGGAATCTTTATTATGGCTAACTGGAATGAATTTCTTTCAAGCGCAAAAAAGGCTTTTAACAAAGCCGCAGTAAAGGTAAACGGCTTTGCGGATAACGCGGCTGATACACTCAAGATCGAATCTCTCAAGCTCAAACTCAGCGAAAAATACGAACAGCTCGGCAAGCTCGTTTATAACGAGATGAAAGCTGAAGCAGGCAACCCCAACGCAGAAAAAGTTGCCGAAAAAGCTGCCGAGATCGACGCTTTGCACGAAGAGATCAAAGCTCTTAAAGCTCGCAAAGATAAGAGAAAGAGCGAAAAAGAAGAAGCGGCTGCCGAACCCGAAGAAGCAAAAGAGCCTCTCGCTCTTCCCGAAGCTGTAACAGAAGCACAGCCCGAAGCGGAAGCTGCAACAGAAGCAAACGCTGACACAACAGAAAAAGAATGATTTTAAGAAGGCGTTCGCACACACGGGCGCCTTTTTTTCACCCAAATCGACAAAAAACGTAAAATGCCGAGATTGACGCTTTTATTTTTACAAAAAGCATTGAAAAACTTTGGAAGCTATGATAAAATTACTCTTATAGGAAAAAGAAATAAGAGCGATATGCATTGCTTTTAGCTATATAAAAATCAACTGTTAGGAGTTATTTACGATGAAAAATGTACCGGAAATTTTCGGAAGTCTTGTTTTTAACGACGCGGTGATGAAATCGCGCCTCCCCAAGGAGACTTACCGCTTGCTTCGCCGCACCATGGCGGAGGGCAAACACCTTGACCTTTCTGTGGCAAATATAGTTGCAAATGCCATGAAGGATTGGGCAACGGAAAACGGAGCCACACATTTTACACATTGGTTCCAGCCTATGACGGGTATCACGGCAGAGAAGCACGACAGCTTTATCTCCCCCACCGACGACGGCAGAGTTATCATGGAATTTTCCGGCAAGGAGCTTGTTCACGGTGAAACAGACGCATCAAGCTTTCCGTCCTGCGGTCTGCGCTCTACGTTCGAAGCGCGCGGTTATACAGCTTGGGACCCCACGTCCTACGCATTTATAAAAGACGGTACGCTCTGCATACCCACGGCATTCTGCTCCTACGGCGGCGAAGCGCTCGACAAAAAGACACCTTTGCTCCGTTCCATGGAAGCCATCAACAGCAGAGCTTCAAGAATACTCAAACTTTTCGGTCATGACGATTCCGTTCGCGTTACAACGACGGTAGGTCCCGAACAGGAATATTTCCTCATCGATAAAGCTGTATACGATAAGCGCCCCGACCTTATCTACTGCGGCAGAACGCTTTTCGGCGCAAAGCCCCCCAAAGGTCAGGAACTTGACGACCATTACTTCGGTTCCATCAAGCCTCGTGTTGCCGCATTTATGAAAGAGCTTGATGAAGAACTTTGGAAGCTCGGCGTTCTCGCGAAAACAAAGCATAACGAAGGCGCTCCCGCACAGCACGAACTTGCTCCTATCTTCACAACGACAAATATCGCTTGCGACCATAACCAGCTCACCATGGAGCTTATGAAGAACATAGCAAAGAAGCATGGTCTTGTTTGTTTGCTCCATGAAAAGCCTTTTGCGGGCGTAAACGGCAGCGGTAAGCACAACAACTGGTCCATCTCCACAAACACAGGCATCAACTTGCTCGACCCCGGCGAAACACCGCAGGACAACGCGCAGTTCATCCTCTTCCTTTGCGCTGTCATCAAAGCTGTTGACGATTACCAGGATATGCTCCGCATCTCTGTTGCGACAGCAGGTAACGATCATCGCTTGGGTGCTTCCGAAGCTCCCCCTGCCGTGGTTTCCATCTTCTTGGGCGACGAGCTTACGGCAATACTCGATGCTCTTGAAAATGACACGGTATACGATGCAAAAGAGCAGGTACTTATGCGTATCGGCGTTCATGTTCTTCCTAAATTCCCGAAAGACACAACAGACAGAAACAGAACTTCTCCTTTGGCATTCACGGGCAACAAGTTTGAGTTCCGTATGCCCGGTTCCTCTCTCGCTGTTGCGAGCGTAAATGTCGTACTCAACTCCGCTGTTGCAAAGGTTTTGGAAGGCTTTGCGGATGAACTCGAAGCGGCAGAAGATTTCCAGACAACGCTCCACGATATCATCGTTAAGACTATCAGAGAGCACAAGAGAATAATCTTCAACGGCAACGGTTATGATGATGCATGGATAAAAGAAGCTACGGAAGTTCGCGGTCTTTCCAACTACAAGACAACTCCCGAAGCGCTCGTTCATTATACAGATGCAAAGAACGTAGAGCTTTTCTCCTCCATGAAAGTATTCTCCGAAGCAGAGATCAAATCTCGTTCGGATATCCGCATGGAAAACTACTGCAACGTAATGAAGATAGAAGCGCTCACGATGATAGAGATGGCAGAAAAGCAGTTTATCCCCGCTATGTCCAAATATTCCAAGGCGCTTGCCGACACTATCATGTCCAAAGCATCCGTCGGTATAGCTTGCATCGACAGTACATTTGAAAAGACAACGCTCGAAAGACTTTCCGCGCTCACAGGTGAAGCTTACAAGCAGGTATGCGACCTCAAAGCGAAAGTTGACAATCTCCTTACAATAAAAGGAGATTACAAGAAAGCGGCATTCTTCATCAAGGACGATATCATTCCTTGCATGAATGCGCTCCGTGCGGCTGTTGACGAAGCAGAGACCATCTGCGCTTCCGAATATTGGCCCGTTCCTACATACGGCGAGATCCTTTTCAGCGTAAAATAAGATAAATGCAAAACATTCGGCTCGAAAAAAGCCGAATGTTTTTTTATGCTCGCGCATATAATCTAGCAAAAACAAAACGGGAAAGCCATGAGAAAGATAATATTAAAAACATTTGTTTTATTTTTGCTTTTGGGTGCGACGGCATTTTTGCCGTCTTGCAACGAGGAGAAAAGCACACTTTCGCTCGTTCGAGATGTGTCGGAGCATTTTCCTTTCAAATACGGCACGATATATTCCGATGAATTTGCAAAAGATGATGCGTTTTACCTTTCGCCCGAGCGGAAGAAAAAGATATTGGGCGATAACGCGGAAAAATATACATATATCGTTTCCGTCAGCATATATCTTGCGCGTGATATGGTGAGCGGCTCCGAGGTGATAGCGATAAAGCTCGACGACAGGTCGCACAGGGCGGAGATAACATCGTTGCTGTATCGCAGGGCGGCGATAAAGCTTGACACCGTTTCGCGCGTGTTTTGTGAGGGAGACTGCGTATTTTTTGTCTGTGATATACGCGCAAACGAGATAATTCAATATATAAAGTCGAAAATATGAGAAAAGGGCTTTATTTTATCGCTGTTGCGTGGTAAAATATAAGGTATAAAACAAAGTTGAAAAACAACGGAGGAAAAAATCATGGAAAAACTTATTCCTTTAAAGCTTAAACAGGTTACAAAGCAGATCATCTGGGGCGGCACACGTCTTTCGGGTGAATACGGTCTTGGCAACGCAGGAGAAAACATTGCGGAAGCTTGGCAGCTCACTTGCCGCGAAGACGGTGTGAACACTATCTGCGGCGGCAAATACGACGGCAAAACGCTCGCTGAATATATTGACGAGCACAAAGAAGCTGTTGGCACAAAGTGGGACGGCGGACGTTTTCCGTTGCTCATAAAGCTCATAGATGCTGAAAAAGACCTTTCCATCCAGGTACATCCCGACGATGAATATGCGGCGGCGCATACAACGGACTTCGGCAAAACAGAGATGTGGTACATCGTTGATGCGAAGCCCGGTGCAAAGATAATCTACGGTCTTAACGGCGAATACACAACAGAGGAACTTCGTGCGGCTATCGAAAACGGCACGCTCGAAAAGATGATGAATTATGTTCCCGTACACGCAGGCGAAGCATATTTCATCCCTTCCGGTCTTGTTCACGCTATCGGCGAGGGCATACTTATCGCAGAGATCCAGCAGAACTCCAACATCACATATCGAGTATATGACTACAACAGAGTCGGCGCAGACGGCAAACTTCGTCCCTTGCACATAGATGATGCTCTTGCTGTTATCGCAAGCACAGACCCCTCTCACGTAAAGAGCGAGCCTTCCGACGATGCGACAGTCATCTCCAAGTGCAAATATTTCACGGTAAACAAATACGACCTTGAATCCTCCGCTCAGACGGTAGAAGTTGGCGCGGAAAGCTTCCTTCACGTTATGTGCATCAAGGGCAAAGCGCTTTTGACAGTGGATGGTGTAGACTATGCGATGAACATGGGCGACACATATTTCATCCCCGCAAACAGCGGCAAGATCACTATCGAAGCAGAAAATGCACAGGTGATCGCAACAACGATGTAATGTGCTTTCTTTCAAGGAAGTACAAAAAAGCCACGGTCTTTCCGTGGCTTTTTGTTTTGACAAGATGTTATTAGCCTAAAAATAAAAAGGGCGACCATCGGTCGCCCATAATTATTTCTCCAAAAGAGCATTTTTAAGTCTTTGTGCCACGACTTCAAGGCGCTTATATGTCGCGTTGGGGTCGCCGTGTTCTATGCGTATGTCGTTCACATCATTCTTTATCTGATTGAGAGAGAGGAGAGAAAGATGCGGAAGCGATGTTATGAATTTGGGGCGCGGAAAAACTTCGCGCAATTCGTATTTATACTCTATAAGCTTTGAAACGTCCTTTGCCTGTGCGCCGAACGCTATGACATATTCTATATGATCAAGCTCATTGTAAAGGCGATTAAGGTTTGCGTCATCGCTGTATTCGCTCTTTTTCGGAAGCGAAGTTGAATCATACGCAGGGTAATGTATTTTATCAGAGGAGTTCGTTATAAGATAATCGTACCTGTCGGTAGAGGGAAAAAGCGCTCTTATTTTTTCATCTTCACTTTTTGAAAGTATCTCGAGGAGCTTATTAAGGTTTTTGCCTGTTATGCCTGCAACGACTTTGTCTGCCTGTTGCTCTTTTTGTCCGGGGCAAGCAAACATGAATGCCACGGGGGAAATATTTTTACCGGGATTGTATTTTACTTTTTCAACCATAGCGTTGTACCTCTTTAAATTCTTATTTGTACTGTAATGATTATATCAAAAAAGAAAGATATAAAAAAGTATTTTATATAGACTAAATGTGAAATTTTTTCTGCAATATTAGAAAAAAATGCCACGAACGGAAAAACGATCATTCGCTTCCGCCGTGGCATCTTGCGTTTTGAAATGATTATTTCAATGCGCTGTTACCGTTTGAATCTATTCCTACAATAAGAGGAAAATCAACTACCTGCATACGTCTTACCGCTTCGCAACCCAATTCGGGGAAAGCGATTATATCAACGCTTTTGATGGCTTTGGAGGCGATAGCGCCTGCGCCGCCTACTGCACAGAGGTAAAGACCTTTGTTGCGCTTTATAGCATCGATAACGGCTTCATTTCTGCCGCCTTTGCCCACTGTTACGGCAAGTCCTTTGTCATAGAGAGTGGGTGCAAAGCCGTCCATTCTGGAAGAAGTCGTGGGACCGCAGGAGCCGATGGGTCTGCCTTCGGGTGCGGGCGTGGGACCTGCATAATATATAACTGCGTCTTTAAGCTCAAAGGGCGGTTCTTTGCCGTCGGCGAGCAGGGCGCAAATGCGTTTATGAGCCGCATCTCGTGCAGTATATACTGTACCTGAAAGCAAAATGCTGTCGCCTGCGCGAAGCGTTTTTGCGGCTTCTCTTATATCATCCGTATGTACTCTTATCGTATCAGACATGATTCAATCCTTCTTTTCAGTTTCTGTATTATCTGCGACCGTTTCCATAACTGTTTCAACTGTTGCTTCGGCTGTTGTTTCAACTGTTGCTTCTGCTGTTTCAGCTACTTCTTCGGTCTTTGTTGTTTTTCTCTTTCTTGTTGTTTTGGGCTTTGCTTCTACTGTTTCACCGTCAGCTGTAACTTCTGTTTCGGCTGTTTTTCTTTTTCTTGTTGTCTTTTTGGGAGTTTCTTCGCCCTCAACTGCTTCTGCACCTTCTTCGGCAGCTTTTTTCTTTGTTGCTCTGGGTTTCTTAGCAGTAGCTGTTTCTACTGTTGCCAAGCGAGTCTTGAGCTCTTCTGTGCCTTTGAGAAGGTTGTCAACGCCTTCGCGCATTTCAGCTGTGAATGTAGCAAAATCGCCGTCGTTCTGTACGGGAGCAGCTGTTTCGCTTGCTTTCTTTGTTGCTGCTTCGAGTATCTCGTTCATGCGAGAATTAAATTCATCGTAAGCGGCGTTTTTCTCTTTGATCATCTCTGCGCGTGCTTTTGCTTCGTTTGCTTCTGCGATAGCTTTATCAAATTCGGCGTTCTTTGCTTCAACTGCTTTTGTAAGTTCGGCTTCTTTGGCTTCGTAAGCTTTAGCGAGTTCAGCTTCTTTAGTTTCAAAAGCTTTAGCGAGCTCTGCTTCTTTGGCTTCGTAAGCTTTAGCGAGCTCTGCTTCTTTGGCTTCGTAAGCTTTAGCGAGTTCTGCGTTCTTAGCTTCGTATGTATTTGCAAGCTGTGCGTTTTTAGCTTCATAAGCCTTAACAAGCTCTGCTTCTTTTGTTTCGTAGGATCTTACGAGGGAGTTTTCTTTGTTCTGTGCCTTAACAGCGAGGTCTTTTTCGCGTTTTGAAAGCTTATCTGCAAATTCTCTTTCGATAGATGCTCTTGCTTTTGCAACGTCGGCTTCCTTAGCTGCGTTGGATTCTGTCAATGTGGCAACTTTGGCTTCGAGTTTTTCGTTTTCCTTTTTGCTTGCCATCATTTTGGAGTTAAAATCTTTTTCTGTCCAGATGAGTTTTGCGCTGAGTTCCTTTTCTCTGGAGAAGTTTCTTTCTCTTGCTTCCGCCAAAGCTTTTTCCGCGGCGGCAACTTTTGCGTTTGCGTTCTGAACTTCCGTGTCTTTGTCGAGCACTTCTACTTCCAAAGCGTGCGCGCGAGCTTTTGCATCTTCAAACTGTTTTTTAGCTTCTTCCATGTCAGCGTTGGCTTTTGCAAGCTCTGCTTCCTTTGCATAAAGCGACTGGGTAACACCGTATACTTCGATCGCTATCTGGTCTGCTTTCTGGTTTGCTACCTCAAGCTCTGCCATAGCATCGTTCTTTTCGCGTTCAGCTTTTGCAACACGTGCTTCCGCCTCCTCGATTGATTTTTTTGCGCCTTCCGCAACAGAAGCGATATATTCATTTACATCGTTCTTGTTATAACCGCGGAAAACTTCTTTGAATACTTTTGCGTTCTCAGCCATTTTTATATTTCCTCCGTTGTGAATTACATATTAGATCGTTTTATTCATTCTATAATTTTATCACAAAAAGTAAATTTTTGCAATAATAATTATCAATTTCCGCAATAAATATCTTTTAAAAAGTAGTTTTTCTTTCCTTTGACGGTCAAACGGCGCGAGCTTTTGCGCCTTGCTCCCAAAAACGTATTTACTTTTAAAGTTTTTCAGATTATAATTATATAGTAAAATAAAAATCAATGGAGATAGAAAAATGGCAGAAGAGATATACGGTACAAGAG
>CAZERM010000054.1:0-7275 GCA_964514555.1 uncultured Lachnospiraceae bacterium
AACTCAAGATGCATCTTTTTAATATCTATTTAAATTTTTTGTAAAAAGTTTTTTGCCTTTATCAGTCAACAAAGTCAAATTCAAGACCGTATATGTCAACTTCGGAGCCGTCTGCGATGCCGAGCTTACGCATTTTTTCGATAATCCCCGTCGTGCGGAGCGTGCGCTGGAAGTACATAAGGGACTCTCTGTCGTCAAGGTTGATACCGCGCATGAAGTTTTCGAGCCATTCGCCTTCAACAACGAACATACCGTTTTCGCGGTGTACCGTGATATCGCAGGGATCGAGTTCAACATATTCTTTAGGTGCATCGATAGCCTGTTCTGTTTCGTAGATAGTGAGCGGAGGAAGCTCCTTGAGCTTTTCCGCTATCTTGTGGCAAAGGAGAGTTGTGTTGTGCTTCGTTGCCGCGCTGATGTAAACTATCTCGTAGCCGAGCATAGCACAGAATTCTTCAAATTCGGAAAGGTCTGCATCCTCGTCGAGAACGTCGCATTTGTTTGCGGCGATTATCTGGGGACGGGAAGCCAAAGCTTCGCTGTATTTTCTGAGTTCAGAGTTGATGGTCTTGATGTCTTCGATGGGATCTCTGCCCTCTGTGCCTGCAACGTCAACAACGTGAACGAGCAATCTGCAACGGTCAACGTGGCGCAAAAATTCATGTCCCAAGCCGATGCCGTCGGAAGCACCCTCGATAAGACCGGGGATATCTGCGGCAACGAAGCCGTCGCCGTCGCCGACGGAAACAACGCCGAGCATGGGCGCAAGAGTTGTGAAGTGATAGTTTGCGATCTTGGGTCTTGCCGCGCTGATCATGGAAAGGAGCGTGGATTTGCCGACGTTGGGAAGACCGACAAAGCCTACATCCGCGAGCATTTTAAGTTCGAGCAAAATTTCGCGTTCTTCGCCCTTGTAGCCTGTTTTTGCAAAACGGGGCGCCTGACGTGTAGGTGTGGCGAAGTGAGTGTTACCGAAACCGCCCTTGCCGCCGCGAGCAACAACGAAAGGTTCGCAACCGCTCATGTCTTTAAGCACTTTGCCTGTTTCGGCGTCTTTGATAACAGTGCCTTCGGGAACGTAGAGAACGAGGTCCTCAGCATTCGCACCGTGGAATTTTTCGCTCATACCGTTTTCGCCGTTCTTGGCGATGAATTTGCGTTTGTTTTTGTACGCGAGAAGCGTGTTTACGCCCTGCGCGATAGCGATAACGACATTGCCGCCGTGTCCGCCGTCGCCGCCCGAGGGGCCGCCGTGAGAAATATATTTTTCTCTGTGGAAAGCGATGGCGCCGTTGCCGCCGTCGCCCGCTTTAACGTAGATTTTAACGTGATCGTAAAAGTCGTATGTCATATTTTTTGTTCCTCTATCATTAAAAGAAATTTTTCTTCGTCTATTATTTTTATTCCGAGAGTTTCTGCCTTTGTAAGCTTGGAGCCTGCCTCTTCACCTGCCAGAACGAAGCTTGTCTTTTTGGAGACACTGCCTGAGCATTTGCCGCCGTAGCTTTCTATCATGGCGCCTGCTTCCGCACGCGAAAGTGTGGGCAATGTGCCCGTGAGAACAAAGGTAAGACCGGCGAAAAAGTCGCCCTTTTTCTCGTTTTCGTATTTTGTTATAACGCCGTGCGCTTTAAGCTCGTCAACGAATGTGCGCGTTTGCGGATGTGCAAAGAATTTCACAACATCCTCCGACATTATCGTGCCGAAGTCCTCTATTTCCGTGAGGTTTTCCACCGTCGCGTTGAAAAGAAGGTCGATATCCGAGAAGCGAGTTGCAAGGCTCTTTGCCGCTTTTTCGCCGATATTGCGAATGCCGAGTGCAAAGATGAGCTTGTCAAGACCGCGCTCCTTTGATCTTTCTATCGAGGAGATAAGGTTTTGTGCGCTCTTCGGTCCCATACGGTCGAGCTTTTCGATGTCTTCCGCGCGCAAAGCGTATATATCGGATATTTTGTTTATAAGTCCCGAGCTTATCAATGATCTTATAACAGCAGGTCCCATACCCTCTATATTCATGGCATCGCGCGAAGCAAAATGCTCTATACTGCGCTCTATCTGTGCCGGGCAAGAGGTGTTATTGGTGCATCTCGTTGCGGCCTCGTCCGCGTCCTTGCTCACCGCTTCTCCGCAGGAGGGGCAAACGAGGGGCATATTGTAAGGTGTTTCGCTACCGTTGCGCTCTTCTTTGCAAACGCTGACTATTTCGGGGATGATATCGCCTGCTTTCTGGAGTATTACCGTGTCGCCTATGCGGATATCCTTTTCTGTGATGAAATCGATATTGTGAAGCGTTGCCGCGGATACAGTGGAGCCTGCTATCTTAACGGGTGTGAGCAGTGCTTTCGGTGTGAGCACGCCTGTGCGACCGACTTGTATAACGATATCTTCTACCTTTGTTTTTACCTGTTCGGGAGGGAATTTGTACGCCGCCGCCCATTTCGGCGTGCTGGTGTTTTCGCCAATCTCAACTCGTTCGGCAAGGTCATCTGCTTTGATGACAACGCCGTCTATATCATAAGGAAGTTTCGGACGAAGCTTTCCAAGCTCTGATATCCTATTAAGTATATTTTCCGTGCCGTAAAGTTTTCTTGTGTCAGATATAACGTGAAAACCTTGAGAAGCGAGATATTCAAGGCTTTCCGTGTGAGAGGAGAACTCTTTTCCCTCGCATCGCTGTACGTTGAAAACGAATATATCGAGGTTACGCTTCGCGGTTATCTTTGAATCGAGCTGTCTGAGGGAGCCTGCCGCAGCATTTCTGGGGTTTGCAAATGTTTTTGTGCCGTTCTCCTCACATTCTTCGTTGAGCTTTGCAAAGCTCTTTCGTGGCATATATACCTCGCCGCGCACCTCCAAAAGGGGCAATTCATCAGGGAGAGAGAGCGGTATCGAACGTATAGTCTTGAGGTTTTCCGTAACATCCTCTCCGACGATACCGTCGCCGCGAGTGGAGCCTACGGTGAGCTTACCATTTCTGTATTCGAGGGAGACGGAGAGACCGTCTATCTTGGGCTCTACGGAAAAATACGGCTCGTGTCCGAGGGAGGAGTGTATCTTATCCAAGAAATCAGCCGCTTCTTCGAAAGAGAAAACGTCCGAAAGACTGCCCATGCGAACGCTATGAGTAACCTTTTCAAATTTTGTAAGCGCTTCGCCGCCTACGCGCTTGGTGGGCGAATCCTCCGTGGCAAGGTGGGGGTATTGTTCCTCAAGCTCTTTAAGCTCGCGGAACATCATATCGTATTCATAGTCCGATATTTCGGGGGAATCGTCAACGTAATAGAGCTTGGAAGCTCTTTTTATTTTTTCGCAAAGCTCGGCAATTCTTGCCGAGATCTGTTTTTCAGACATAATCTAACACTCCGATCCTGTATTTTCTGTTATTTTGCTCGAAGCCGTCAAAGGCGCAGGTGTGCGACCGCACACGCAAGGCGAAGCCATAAGGCTTGTTTTACAAGACTTTCTGCATCTATTCTACCATGAAGCAAAAATGTGTGCTTGCACGGACATTTTTGCGAAGCCGTCAAAGGCGCAGGTGTGCGACCACACACGCAAGGCGAAGCCATAAGGCTTGTTTTACAAGACTTTCTGCATCTATTCTACCATGAAGCAAAAATGTGTGCTTGCACGGACATTTTTGCGAAGCCGTCAAAGGCGCAGGTGTGCGACCACACACGCAAGGCGAAGCCATAAGGCTTGTTCTACAAGACTTTCTGCGTCTATTATAACATATTTTAATTTGAAAAAACAGATATTTTTAAAAATAAATATTGCGCTTTGCTTATTTTTGCCGTAAAATATTGTTGTTACTAAAAAAGGCGGTGTAAAATATGAAGGTAGTAGTAGATAGATTTGAGGAAGGTTTTGTTGTCCTTCTCGAAGACGAAGGAAACGGAGCATACGATATCCCTCGTGAGCAGTTTAAAACGGAAGTACACGAGGGCGATATTTTTGAAGTTGAATTTGACGAGAACGGAAATATAGCTTCTGCGGTATACCTCGAAGAAGAGGTCCGCGCCAGAAGAGAGTACGCAAGGATGCTCATGGAAAAGCTTGGAAAGAAAAAGTAAACGGAGCGATATATGGATCTTTTTAAATACGCTATTGTGGACATCGGCGCTAACAGCGTCAGGATGATAATATATGATATAGATCCGCAGAGCGGAGAGTTTACGCCGATATATTCGACACGCAACCTTATGGGTCTTGCTTCGTATAAAGAGGGTGATGCGCTCTCTGCGGACGGTGCAGGGAAACTTACTGCAATAATACGAGATTATCTTGCGAGAGCGAACAGCGTGCTTTGTGATAAATTTTCGGCATTTGCCACGGCGAGCTTGCGCGGACTTTCAAATTCAGACGAGATAATATCCTCCATAAAGCAAAAATTCGGTGTCGAGATAGATATCATCAGCGGTATGCAGGAGGCGGAGTTTGACTTTGAAGCGATACGCTATCGCTTTGGCGAAGATGTTTTCCCGCGCGGTGTAGTTATAGATATGGGCGGCGGCAGCACGGAAATGATACGATTTGAGGGTGAACACGCAACTTCGCTTACGAGTATGCAGCTCGGATGTGTCATGCTAGGCAAAAAATTTATCCCCGATATAAAAAGATCTCTGTTCCCGACAGAAACAGAGACGTTCGATATAAAAGAATATACGAAAAAAGTGCTTTGCGAAAATGAAAGTTTCCGCGGAAAGGGCGAAAATATCTACCTCATCGGCGGCACGGGCCGCGCCATAGCGAAGCTTCACTCCGTTATGCAAAATACGGATGTGAAAAACTTCGACGGCTACTCGTTCAGCGCGGATGATATCGGCAAGATACGCGCCTTTGCGGAGAAAGATATAGCGGACGGCGCACCCATCATCCGCAAGTGCCTTTCGGACAGATTGACAACGGTCATGCCGGGCATTTTGGCATATGAGGAGATATTCGCTTTTCTCGGAGCAAAGAATGCCACTGTTTCAGCGTGCGGCGTGCGCGAGGGCTTTTTGCTCGATTTTATCAACCGAAACTTTTCTCAAAGATCTCAAGAAATTTAAATTTCAAGCGATATTTCGGTTCGTCCTTTCCCGTGAGTATTTCTATCTGTTCTTTGGAAAATCCTGTTTTGACGAGCGTCTCGCTCGTTTTTGCGCCGCTCGTGCAAAGCTCAGGATAAAGGACACACCACCAGTTTTGACCTTCGGCTTTTCCTATCATTATGCGAAGGGAAGTGTATTTTCCCGCAGGGAGGCTGAAATCCTCGTAATTTCGCGTGGGGTAATATTCCTTTGAAAGCGTAACGCTCACTTCTTTTTCCTCGTTGATGCTTGCCAAAGCCCCCTTTGCTCTGTCGCAGATGGCAGAGATGTTGGCAGAGATAACGCTTTCGGCTTCTTCGACGGTGGAGCATCCTTTTGTGATATCGGCGATATAGCCCAATATCTCATCGCGGACGTAAAGTTTTACGGATTGATCATGCTCGGAATCCGAATTGGCAAGCACGTGCAAGCGCACGGTGTTGTCGTATATCTCGGCTTCGTTGCCGAGAGGCATGAATGAGCAGAATATGCAAACAATGATTACAAGACTTGTGAAGATGGTAAGACCTTTCATGATAATGATTCCTTTCGGGCGCGGCTTATGCCGTGCTTTTTTGTTTTGTTATGTGAGTATTATTGCGCCGTTTTTATTGCTTTATACGCATCAAGCGAAAAAAGAGGAAAAAATTCCCTCTAAAAATATTTTCCTTATTATATAAGCGTTTTGAATAGCGGCGCAGGATAACGGCAACAATACAAACATTATCAGGCAATATATTGCCAAAGAAAGGATGAATACAATGAAAAAGCTATTTATTTCTGCAATTTTAAGTTCTGTGATGCTTTGCACATCTGTTTCCGTTGGTGCGGCGCTCATCTCGCCCGGGATATCCGTGATACAGCAGAGTGTCGTTATGGAAAAGAGCGGTGTGGCGAAAAACACTATCGCTTTTACCGAAGAAGATTTTGAAAACGTGCTCGGCGTGAGGTCGGTCTCCGATTTGAAGATAACCTCTTTGCCTGAAGCGGGCGCAGGCACGCTCATGCTGGGCGAGAGCATCGTCTCCGTCGGCGATATCATCGCAAAAGAGGATATATCGAAGCTTTGTTTTGTGCCGTCGGCAAACGGCGTGAACGCAAGATTTTGCTTTATTCCGATTGAAAGTGAATATCAAAGCAGTTTTACTTGCGTTATATCGATGACGAAGGAGAACATCGACCTGGCGCCGATGACTCGCTCGGATACTATATCCGATATGGCAGGTATAACCGTATTTTCAGTGCTTTGTGCGGAGGATAACGACGGAGGCGAGCTGAAATTTTCGATAGTTTCGGGCGCTTCCCACGGTACCGTGGAGATAGCCGATGTGAAAACAGGCGCATATAGATATACTCCCGATGATGGATTTTACGGCAAAGATAAATTTACGTTTTGCGTTACCGATGCGGCAGGGAATGTTTCCAATGTTTCGACGGTTACGGTGAATGTGGCAAAGAACGAAAAAAATATAGTTTATTCGGACATGGAAGGCTCCGCTCACCATCTTGCGGCGGCTGTTCTTTTCGAAAATGATATAATGCTCGGTTCGTTCGATGGCGCGGCAAGAGTATTCAAACCGAACGGTACCGTTACGCGCTCCGATTTTCTCATCATGGCGATGAAAACGGCAGGTATCAAGGCAAAAGAGTGCAAGAGCGGCTTTGCTGACGAAGTTGAGTTTTCGCCTTATGAGCAAAGATATATCGCCACGGCGAGCGAACTTCACCTTGCCGTCGGCATAGACACGGAAAACGGAAGATGCTTCATGCCCGACAGGGCGATAACAGATGAAGAAGCGGCTCTTATAGTGTGCCGTATAGCGGCGCTCGAGGGTTTGGACATCGTGGAGCATGACGTTGCCGCCGCTGTTATGGACAATGACGGATATGATGCGCTCTCGGTTTTGTCAAATGTCGGCATTTATCACAGCGATGACGGCGAAAAAGCGCTTTCTCGCGCAGATACTGTCCAAATCTTGTATTCGCTTTTTGAATATAAGGAAAAAGAATAATACGTTTCTCTTGACAAGAGTCAAAAAAATGTGTATAATAAATACCGTTAATGGGATATAGCCAAGTCGGTTAAGGCACAAGACTTTGACTCTTGCATTTCGTTGGTTCGAGTCCAACTATCCCAGCCAAAACAAAAGACCACCGCAAGGTGGTCTTTTGTTTTGGCTCATAAAATGGAGGACTCGAAAGGCGG
>CAZERM010000054.1:7375-10490 GCA_964514555.1 uncultured Lachnospiraceae bacterium
CAGAAAAGCGAGTCCAACGGAAAGTATGTAGCCACCGCAAGGTGGTCTTTTGTTTTGGCTCATAAAATGGAGGACTCGAAAGGCGGTTCCTAAAAAAGCCCTAAATGGGCTTTTTTCCGCCGTGGCTTTTCCGCAGAAAAGCGAGTCCAACGGAAAGTATGTAGCCACCGCAAGGTGGTCTTTTGTTTATGTAAAAAAATTAAATTTTTTCATAAACTACTCCCATCTTGCGGTAGATTCTTCATGTGCATCTACAATCAGTTTAAACAAAGCATCGAACATTCTAACACCGCCCGAATACAACCAAGCGAAAGTATCATTATCAATAATATATATATAATTTGAAGTATCCGAATACGTGGTTGAGCTGGTGCGACCGGCATAGAAAGTGATTTCGGTTGCCCAACCATCATTATAAAAATTAGCACATCCGGGCTTCCCAATACAATGCGCACAAGAAATTAAAATATCATAAGACTGTAAACTAGCTGTTCCATCTGAATAACGTGTAAGAATGATCTCACCTTTGGCATTGCTCATTCTGTATCATTGGAATTAGGAAGCTGCGTATCCTCTATGTTGATACCATCGAAAGAATCCCCGATATTTTGAGAATACGTTGGGTCATGATCGGATGAAGATATCGTAAGCGCTAAAGACGAAACAAGCAAACACGTGGTTAGAAACAAAGAGACTATTTTCTTTTTCATATGAAAAGAATCTATATCTCTGTTAGTATTATATCATAAAATCGTTTTCGATAAAATGCAGTTATTTCACAAAAAGCAGGGCAAAAAATGTTATTGATAGTATCATTCGATCTTCTCGCTTCTTTTAATATTTGAAGCTCACGGTTTTACATTTTGCGCATATCGAGGCGGCGATATTTTGGGCGCAGATCCGTTATTTTCACAAATCCGTCGGCATTTTTTGCATTTTTGAAAACATCTCTTGCGGTTTTTGGGATGACAATCTGCTCCTTGTTTCCGAGCGTAATGGTGCCCCAAAGGTGTTTGCCGATGGGCGCCGGTGCAACTTTTGTGCTGCCTATCTTGTCATTTTGATGTATTAAAGTATGCTCCGCGTTAAGTTTGGTTGTGTGAGAGGATATAAAAATGCGGCACCACCGCCAAAGCAGAAGTGCCGCAATAATTTGGTCATTCAGTTGGTTTTATTCCCATTCAAGACAGAGTGATTTATCGGTGCTTTTAATAGGTCTATTTAGTCTATATATTCTCATTTTTTGCACCTAAAATCTCATTAAAATATGGCTCTCAAAAATATTGGTACGATTTTGGTACGCCATAAAAAGCTGTTTTTCGTGTGTTTCACGGATAGTTTGTATTTTGAATTTCCGTCCGAACATCATCAAAAAACGGCTCTTTTTTATATTCTTGGAGAGGGATAAATGCGTGATTTCCATACGCTGTCCGAGCAATCAAACATATCACTTGTTTGATATGTTTTTAATTCTTTTCGCACGAAAAACAAGATATTTTAATGGTTCTCCGGTGTATTATCTTCTATGTAATCGTTTTCTCTGTAATAAGTGCGATCATATTTACTTTCGGAACGAACATTAACATTGTATAAAAGCACATCTTTTCCGTCTTTTCGTGAAATAAACAACGAAGAAGCAACATTACTTTCAACAACAGTAAAAGATATTGTTTCGGTATCTATATCATAATTCCAAATAATATCTCGTTCTTCATATGTTCCGCTCCCGTCAGCAAACAATTCTATTACTGATGTTCTATATTCGGTTGTGTTTGCTGAATTAAATTTCAGAGCTTTTGCTTTCCATACCCCGACATATTCTGCTTCCGCTTTTGTTACTGCCGGATCACTTGAATTGTTATCGTCCATATTTTCTGTATTACAAGCAGACAAAGAGAACAAAACAAGTAACGAGCAGATTAATGCAAAGATTCTTTTCATAATATACCTCGTATCAGTTTGCAATAATATCTACTGACAAGCCATTTACATTAATCATTTATTATCAAAGATTATTTAATATGTTCTGTTTGGCTGTTGTGTATTCCTCGTCTGTAATATTGCCGTTTTCATATTCTGCTTTAAGTCTATGCAATTCACTTTCAAGGGTAGTCTTGTTTTTGTTTTCGGCTATACGGAAATAGTAAATTAAAAATACAGCAATAAACAAAAATCCATAACTTGAAACAAGAGCATACAGTACATTATAATTAACAAAATTCATTATTACCGAAAGCAAACCCAAAGCGGCAACAACTAACACAAAGATACGGGACACTTTCAAAAATTTGTGTTTCTTTAGAGCGTCTATAACCAAAAACACAAACGCCGCAAGATACGCTATAGAGATCAGCACATTTGTTGTGTATTGGCTAATTATGGGTTTTACCCATTCCATACCCGTATTGTAATTGCTATATGCAACAATCAGTTTTATCAAGCTAATTATTGAATAAACACGGGAAACTACATTAACAACCAACGCCGCTACAAAGAACTTTGATATAACTTTGTTGTTGGTGAAAAGTATGTATGCCCCAATCAAAACGGCTTCAATAACGAAAAGGAAAAAGGAAAATGTGAAGATCTGCATAGGTCTTTGCATTTCTTGTCCGGTTAAAACCAAGTAATTAAACACCGGCTTTTGCAGAATGTTAAAGACAACAGAAACAACAAGTAAAGTTACAGCGCCGATCTTATATTTCGTCAATGCTTTCTCACGCATATTACAGCTCCTTACTTTGCACTATTTTTCTTTGCCTGATATTCTTCTTCGGTTATCAATCCGTCATTACGCCATTTTTCAAGCGTTTCATCTTTTGCACTCATTTTAGGAACATCAGTATTTTTCTTATTGGCTATAATACCGCTGTTTTCAATCAGTTCACCAAAGCCATAAAGAACAAGTGCAGAAATCCAAGAAGCCAATGATCCTACTGTCATTATCAGCAAACCGATCAGTGCCATATCTTCCATAGAAATAAGCATAACAAATCCGTATATAACACAAATAACAATACCAATCCAAGCGGTTACTTTGGCTATTGCTTTGATTTTACCGCCAACATTATTAAACATATATTTTCTCTCTTTCATAGTATTTTCTTTCTGTAAT
>CAZERM010000055.1:0-10441 GCA_964514555.1 uncultured Lachnospiraceae bacterium
CACGGAGGTTTTTCAAAATGAAAGTATTGGTAGTAAACGCCGGAAGCTCTTCTCTCAAATATCAGCTTTTCGACACAGTAACAGGTCAGGTTCCTGCAAAAGGTATCTGCGAACGCATCGGTATCGACGGTAAGATCGATCACAAGTGTGCAGACGGCAGAAGATGGACAGAAGATATCGCTATGCCCAACCATTCCGTTGCAACAAAGATCGTTGTAGACGCTCTTACAAGCAAGGATTACGGCTGTCTTACAAGTATGGACGAGATCGAGGCTATCGGTCATAGAATCGTTCATGGCGGTCCTTACTTCTTCGAAAGCTGCCTTCTCACAGACGAAGTTCTTGCAAAGCTCGAGCTTTGCCGCGACCTCGCTCCCCTTCACACAGGCGCACACATCATGGGTATCCAGGGTTGCAAGGCTGTAATGCCCACAGTTCCCCAGGTACTCGTATTTGACACAGCATTCCACCAGACAATGCCCGCAAAGGCTTATACATACGCACTTCCTTATGAAATGTGCGAAGAATACCACATCCGCCGCTACGGCTTCCACGGTACGAGCCACAAGTTCGTTTCTCGCGAAATGGCTAAGCTCCTCAACAAACCCGTTGAAGAAACAAAGATCATCACTTGCCACATCGGCAACGGTTCTTCCGTTTCCGCAGTTATGGGCGGCAAAGTAATCGACACATCCATGGGCTTCACTCCCCTTGACGGTGTTGAAATGGGTACAAGATGCGGCTCTATCGACCCCGCTATCGTAACATTCATCATGAAAAAAGAAGGCTACACGCCCGACGAAATGGATAACTTCATGAACAAGAAATGCGGTTTCCTCGGCGTTTCCGGTGTATCCTCCGACAGCCGCGATATCGAAGCAGGTATCCTCAACGGCGACAAGAGATGCGAACTCGCAGCAGAAGTTCTCGCTTACGAGATCAAGAAATATATCGGTTCTTACACAGCTGCCATGAACGGCGTTGACGCTGTTGTATTCACAGCAGGTATGGGCGAAAACAACCCCGAACTCCGCCAGAGAGTTTGCGAAAATATGCAGTTCTTCGGCATCGAGATCGACGAAGACCTCAACGCTAAGACACTTCGTCAGCCCAACATCGTTAAGCTCTCCAAAGAAGGCACAAAGACAGCAGTTTATGTGATCCCCACAAACGAAGAGCTTATGATCGCTTCCGATACAGAAGAGATCGTTTCCAAACTCGGCTGATATCAACATCAGCTTTTCCAACTCTAAACATAATTTTTCAAAACGATATCGTCGCTCCCAAAGCGGCGGTATCGTTTTTTAATCTGAGTTCAGTATGAGTATGCAAAATATTTAATATTTATTAAAAAACACGCAAAATAAAGCGGAAAACTATTGATATTTCAAAATGTTTGTGATAAAATTTTATTATAAGATTTTAGAGTGGGATAAAGCAGTTTGAACATATTCAGCCGATATGCAAGGGCTGTTTTTTTCTCGTTCTGAAAAATAAGATTCTATCTTTGCTTTGACCCCAAAGGTCGGAAAGGAATGATAAACATGGCTGAAAAAAACATTTTTTCATCTCGCATGACTGCAGCAGAAATGCGTCAGGCTCTTGCAGATGAACAGGCTCGCGCAGATGCTGCCCTCGCTAAAGCAGGCAAGCTTTCTGCAGCTTCCCGCATGGCTGCGTTGTTTGACGAAGGCACATTCGTTGAAGTCGGCGCGTACGTTGGCAGAAAAACAACGGAGCTCGATTCCGCAAATGACGACGCTTTCGAACCTGTTGTAACAGGTTACGGCGCTATCGACGGCACACTCGTTTTCGCATTCTCTCAGGATTTCGCAAGACTCTCCGGTGCCCTCGGTGAAATGCACGCGAAAAAGATCGCAAAAATCTATGAAATGGCAACTGTTGCCGAAGCGCCCATCATCGGCGTATTCGATTCCGCAGGTGCTAAAGTTCTCGAAGGCGTTGACGCTCTCGCAGGCTACGGCTCCATCATGGCTTGCGCCGCTAACGCAGAGATCCCCCAGATCGCTATCGTAGCAGGTCCTTGCACAGGTCATGCAGCTGTTATCGCTCAGATGTTCGATTTCGTTATCGCTGCTAAGTCCACAGGCAAGATGTACATGACTGCCGCAGGCGAAAAACTCGGCGGTGCAGAAGAACTTGCAGACGCAGGCGTTGCCGCTCTCGTTGCCGAAAACGATGCAGACGCTCTCGCTAAAGCAAGAAAGCTCGTTTCTTACTTCGCAGGTGAAGTAGCAACAGCTGACACCCCCAACAGACTTGTTGACGTTGACACAACAAGCGCAAATTATGACATTCACGACGTTATCGCTAACGTATTCGATGCAGGCTCCTTCACAGAACTTTACGCCGAAAGCGCTAAAGCAATGGTATGCGGTCTTGCAACAATGAACGGACACGTTGTTGCCGTTGTTGCAAACAACCCTGCTCAGAAGGGCGGTCATCTCTGCGGTTGTGCCGCTGAAAAAGCTGCTTCCTTCATCGAAAAATGCGACGCACAGGATATCCCCGTTGTAACACTCGTTGACAGCGAAGGCGTTCCCGCTTGCGAAGAATCCGAAAAGAAAGGCATCTCCGCAAAGATCGCAAACCTTGCAAAGACATATGCTCTTTCTTATGTTCCCAAGATCACTGTTACACTCGGTCGTTCCTACGGTGCGGCTTACACAGCTATGGGCTCCAAATCCCTCGGTGCTGATGTTTGCATCGCTCTCGAATCCGCAAAGATCGCGGCTATGGAACCCAAATCTGCCGTTGCTTTCCTCGGCCTCGTAAATGACGAATCCAAACACGCCAAGATCGCTGACGAATGGGCAGAAAAATGTGCAACTCCCGTTGCGGCTGCAAAGAGTGGCCACATCGATGACATCATCGCTTCAAACGAACTTCGTCAGAGAATCGCAGCAGCTCTTGAAATGCTTCTTTGATCATAGGAGGACACTTCCATGATGCTCGATCAGACAACAACAATCATAAACGAAAATTCTACTTTGCTCGATAAGCTCTTGCTCGGCGGTCAGACGCTCTTGCTCGGTATGCTCGCTATCTTCGCGATCCTCGCGATCATCTATACGGCTATCAAAGTGCTCGGCTTTGCTCTCAATCCTGCTCGCAAGACAGCTAAAAAAGAAGCTAAAGCAGAAGAAAAAGCTTCCGCTCCTGCCGCAGAACCTGTTGCAGCCCCTGCTCCGGCTCCTGCTCCCGCAGCAAACGACGAAAGCGAACTCGTTGCCGTTCTCGCGGCAGCTATCTCGGCTTATAGCGGAGAGCCTGTTACAAAATTCCGCGTTGTATCTTTCAAACACATTAAATAATCCGGAGGATAGATTGAAATGAAAACATATAATATCACAGTAAACGGTCAGACATATGTTGTAAACGTTGAAGAAGTTGCAGGCGGCGCTTCCGCTCCCGTTGCGGCTCCCGTTGCAGCTCCTGTTGCAGCTCCCGTTGCAGCTCCCGCTCCCGCTGCGGCTCCCAAAGCAGCTCCCGCTCCCGCAGGCGCACAGGGCAAAACAAAGATCTCTGCCCCCATGCCCGGCACTATCGTTAAAGTTAACGTAAGCGCAGGCGCAGCAGTTAAAAAAGGCGACATCCTTTGCGTATTCGAAGCTATGAAGATGGAAAACGAAATCAAAGCTCCCGAAGATGCAACAGTTGCAACAGTTAACACATCTGTTGGCGCTTCCATTTCCAGCGGCGACGTTCTTTTCACACTCAACTGATAAGTTATTGCAAAGAAATAATGCAGCTTGAAATAGGAGTGATGAAACTTGTTAAATACTATTATTGAATTTCTCAAAACAACAGGTATATATCAGTTTTTCACCAGCGCAGACGGTTCTTTTGACCCCATGTTCCTTGTGAAAACACTTATCATGTACCTTATCGTAGGTGTGCTCGTATACCTCGCAATAGTTAAAAAGTTTGAGCCGTTGCTCCTTCTTCCTATTGCTTTCGGTATGCTCCTTGCAAACCTTCCCGGCACGGGAATCTTCCATATGACTTGGTTTATTGACGGTGTTCAGATGGCTGATGGCTCTTTCTCTCATTCGCTTTCCGACATCTTCCTCAATGTAATCAACAACGGCGGCTTCCTTGACTTCCTTTACCTCGGCGTTAAGTTTGGTATCTACCCCTCTCTCATATTCATGGGCGTTGGTGCGATGACAGACTTCTCTTCCCTTATCGCTAACCCCAAGACACTTTTCATCGGCGGTGCGGCTCAGCTCGGCGTTTTCGCCGCTTTCATCGGTGCTCTTCTTCTCGGTTTCAATGAACTCGAAGCAGCAGCTATCGGTATCATCGGCGGTGCGGACGGTCCTACGGCGATCCTCGTAACAACGAAGCTCGCTCCTCACCTCTTGGGTGCTATCGCTATCGCGGCTTATTCCTACATGGCGCTCATCCCCATGATCCAGCCTCCGCTCATGAAGCTCGTTACAACTAAAAAAGAACGCGCTATCAAGATGGAAACTCTCCGCCCTGTTTCCAAAACAGAGCTTATCGTATTCCCCATCCTCGTAACAGCTATCGTTTGTCTTCTCGTTCCCGATGCTGCTCCCCTTGTTGGTCTTCTTATGTTCGGTAACCTTCTTACTGTTTCCGGCGTTACAGACAGACTTTCCAAGACAGCTCAGAACGAATTTATGAACATCGTTACTATCTGCCTCGGTATTTCCGTTGGCGCAACAGCAAACGCAGAAAACTTCCTTAAAGGTTCCACTATCGCCATCATCGTTCTCGGTCTTTGTGCATTTATGCTCTCTACCCTCGGCGGTCTTCTCGGCGGTAAGATCATGTGCTGGATCACAAAGGGCAAAGTTAACCCCCTTATCGGTTCCGCAGGCGTTTCCGCTGTTCCTATGGCTGCGCGTGTTTCTCAGATCGTTGGTCAGGAAGAAAACCCCTCCAACTTCCTTCTTATGCACGCAATGGGCCCGAACGTTGCAGGTGTTATCGGCTCCGCTATCGCGGCAGGCGTATTCCTTGCAAAGTTCATGTAATAAATTATTATGATTTAATGATTTTATCGAAAGGAAAAATGACATGGCACAAGTAAAAATTTGTGAAACCGTTCTCCGCGACGCGCACCAGTCCTTGATCGCAACTCGTATGACAACGGAAGAAATGCTCCCCATTTTGGAGCAGATGGATAAAATCGGATACTACTCTTTGGAAGCTTGGGGCGGCGCTACATTCGACGCTTGCCTTCGTTTCCTTAACGAAGACCCCTGGGAAAGACTCCGTACTATCCGCGACAAAGTAAAAAATACAAAACTTCAGATGCTCTTCCGTGGTCAGAACATCCTCGGCTACCGCCATTATGCAGATGACGTTGTTGAATATTTCGTTCAGAAATCTATCGCAAACGGTATCGACATCATCAGAATCTTTGACGCACTTAACGACCCCAGAAACCTTAAAACAGCTATCGACGCTACAAAGAAAGAGGGCGGTCATGTTCAGGCTGCTATCAGCTACACAACAAGCCCTGCTCATTCCAACAAAGGCTTTGCAGCTTATGCAAAACAGCTTGAAGAAATGGGCGCAGACTCTATCTGCATTAAGGATATGGCAGGTCTTCTCACACCTTACAACGCTTACGAGCTTGTAACGATGATCAAGAAGAAAGTTAAAGTTCCCGTTGAACTTCATACACACTACACATCTGGTCTTGCTTCCATGACTCTCCTTAAAGCTATCGAAGCAGGCGTTGATATCATCGACACATCTATCTCTCCCCTTGCTATGGGTACGAGCCAGCCTTCCACAGAAGCTATGGTTGCTACTCTCGCAGGCACAGAATTTGATACAGGTCTTGACCTCGGCGAACTCGATAAAGTATGCAAACACTTCACTCCTCTCCGTGAGAAGTACATGAAGGAAGGCTTGCTTGATCCCAAGGTTCTTAAAGTTGACGTTAATGCACTCCGTTATCAGGTTCCCGGCGGTATGCTTTCCAACCTCGTTTCTCAGCTCAAGCAGGCAGGCAAATCCGAAATGCTTGACGAGGTTCTTGCAGAAGTTCCGCGCGTTCGTGCAGACGCTGGTTATCCTCCGCTCGTAACTCCCTCCTCCCAGATCGTTGGTACACAGGCTGTATTTAACGTAATCGGCGGCGAGCGTTACAAGATGTGCACAAAAGAATTCAAGGGTCTCGTTCGCGGCGAATACGGTAAAACACCCGTTAAGATCGAGCCTGCGTTCACAAAACAGATCCTCGGTTCCGAAAAACCCATCGCTTACCGTCCCGCAGACGATCTCAAGCCCGAACTTGAAACTCTCCGCGAAAAGGTTAAACCTTGGGCTATCCAGGACGAAGACGTTCTTACATATGCGCTCTTCGAACAGGTTGCCGTTAAGTTCTTTGAAGCAAGAAAGAACGCTATGTACAACATAGACGGCGCAAACGCTGATTTCGACAAGAAGATCCACACTGTTTGATTTGATAAATGAGCGTTTCATACGATATATTTGACCTGATAGAATTTCCCGTAATAGTTACTGACGAAAAGTTTGTTATAAAATACAAAAATCTCGTTGCGTATCAACTGTTCCCGAAAATTCGTAAGGGTTCAAATATGATGCGTCATTCATTTGACGATATAAAAAACGCACAAATTTCGAATCTATGCGAAATAGAGCTAAAAACGGGCACGCATTTAACGCGTGCCCTTGTTTTTTCTCATCCGTCAAGTGATATATTTTTTGTTTTTCTTTCGCGCATCCAATCCGATGACAGCAAACAGCTTATAAAAAGGATAAACGAAGCATATAAGGGCAACTTTTGGGATTTCTATATATCCGCGTACAGCGAATATATAACATCTCAGCGCTACCGCCTGTTGCATAAAGATTCCTGCGCGCCCCCAAGGCTTTATAATGACCTTACACTTTTGATGAATGCATCGTTCGTGGATCCCGCATTCACCAAAAGAAATGTTTATGATATCGCGGAGCTTGTATCTGCGATATCTAAAAAAGTGAGCCGCTCGCTTTGCTCTTTGGGGCTTAAAATGATGCCTGCAGAGATATCGAAAGAAGCAAAAGATTCTTGCTTCTGCAAGATAAATCTCAATGATTTCATTTTTGTCGTTTTGCGAATGATATATATCGCATTCAAAAACTCGAGCGACAGTTGCATCAAGCTTTCCATGGACCATCTCGACAGCGGATATTCCGTCATTGATGTTTCGACGAAAACATCTCTTTGCGACGAGATGCAAAATGCGGAACTTTTCAACAAGTTAAATTTCACTATGTCGGAATTATCGTTCGAGTTTGAATTTCTACGTAAAACAAATGTGCTTGATTCCACGGTGGAATGTAAGATAGAGGATTCCGTTTTGCATCTCGGATTTAAGGTACAGAGCCTCAACAGGTTGGATTCACTGGTACTCTTCTCTATGCCACCATCTCTTGTCGATGCAAAAATAGCTAAGTTTATCTCATTGAACACTTCAAAAGTAAAAGATCTCTTGTCAAAATAAAAAATCAGCAATTTATACAAAGAACCGAACAGACCGCAGGCAAAGCCTGCGGTCTGTTTTGCTTTTGACCTCGTCTATGACACGATTTTTACGGTTGAATTATAACGTATTTGTAGGACAGTGGTTTGCTCATGCCGATTGAGCCGAAGTTGTGGCGTTGATAGACTTAATTTCAGCAAGTTAAAGTTTTCAGCTAAAATCTCGAGTCCGATATCGAGTGGCATCGGCAAGGTTCCACGTACCTTGCGTGCGTGGGTAGCCGACGTGATACAGTTCAAATCTTCGATGAGGCTATTCCAAAGCGGGGAAAACGAAAGGTTTTTTTATCATCTCTTAAACGAAGAAAAAGTTCCCACGAACTTTTCGGTTCGTGGGAGCTTTGATTTTATCTCGCTTTTTCTTTTTTGTATGCTTTAACTGTTTTGAATATATAAAGCGCTATGAACGCCGCCGCCATTACAATGTACACAATGACCGCCACAACAACTATCATATAAGTATCGCTTCGTGCCACATAAAAATCGTTCCAGGTGTATGTAGTGATGGGCAAGCCGTTTTCTTCGGTGCTCGGGCTCATCACATACACATCTTTGTTGCGATATTCAAATTCGCAGATAACGTCGCCTTTGCTGTTGTACAATTCTGTTTTGGGGTAATATTCTTCACTGTCATCGCTCAGAACGATGACTTCAGTCGCTATCTCGACCCATTCCTGATCGTAAAAAGTATTTGTTACCTTCGCATTATCTGAATTTACATTATAAGTTTCCGTTTCGATATATTCTTTAAATTCTTCTATGTTGTTCCATTCGGTTCCGCCGTTCTTTTCCATAAAATAGTAAGTATCGAAAGATGACATACAGAAGATCTGTGCCACCAAGACAACAACGAACAAAGGAACAAATACTTTGCAAAGAGAGAGAGCGGGACGACCGAATATTCTCGCGTTCTTCCTGCGTTTTGCGTTCACCTTTACAACGTCATAAAGGCCGTGCTTTTCCGCGTAGAAGTCAATGAATATATTTACTATGGCACATATCAAAAGTGCTGCAAGAGCCATTAAACCGCCCAAAACGAGCCATGCACTTATAGCGATGCCTGTGTTTACTCCGAAAATGCAGAGCGGCAAGCAAAACGCAAATATTACCGCATTTACATAAAACACGAGCGTTTCTTTTTTGATGATATATTTTCGCGTTTCGGCTATAATAGCGCTTTCCATATCCTCTTCGCTTATCGAACTGCGTGCAAGATATGTAAATATAATGCCGAGAACGACCGATGTTGAAATGAATATGCAAGCTACTATAAAGCCGAGCATCATCTTATAAAAAACACAATTGCATATCATAGCGGCGAAAAGTCCCACGACCGCTATCAAGATGCAGATCAATGTACGTGTGTAGAGCTTCGTGCGTGTGTTTTTGAGCAATGTTTTTATCTGTTTTTCGGATCGTTCGCTCGTTCTTGCGCCATCAAAAGATATATCCGTTATTCTTTCGCCACGCAAAAGTTCGTCAGTTGTAACGCCGAGTATCTCCGCAACCGTCGGTATAAGCGAGATGTCGGGTGCAGTCTCGTCGCGTTCCCAGCGGCTGACCGCTTTATCCGATATGCCGAGCTTGTCGGCAAGTTCTTTTTGTGTAAGTCCGTTCGCTTTTCTCAATACAGCGATAAACGAACCTATTGTCTTCTTTTCCATGAAAATTCCTCCTTGGTGAATAATTTTTTCAAAAGATCGCGTTCTTTATGCTCTGATTCTACCTCACAGAGAGTGAGAATACCACCCACCAAACCGAAAATTACTCTCAAAAACCGAGAATTCGCGGTTCTTGATGCACGCAAACGTAAAGATTTATCTCCCAAGCGGGAATATACGGTGTTTTTTCTATGAAAAATTTATGGTACGGCAATATATCGTGTATGAGCAACGGAAGCTCGAAAATGTCCTCGCTTCTGTGATAGAGCGAAACGCAAAGCTCCGTCAAATTGTGTATGATGGCGTTTTTGCTTCCGTCGATGGCTTCGCGCTCCGCACCCTCAACGTCGAACTTGATAAGCAAAGGCTTGCCGCTGAAATCAAGATATGAATCAGGGGCAGCTGTCGCTATCTCTTTTGTTTTTGCGCCCGAAAGAGTTTTTGCGTTTTGCGCATTCGCGCCGACAAGCGTTGAGTTTCTGCCGCTTCCGTCGGTAAAGCAGGCTGTGCCGTTTTCGTTCCAAGCGCAAGCGTTTACGAGCGTTATATCCTTTTCTTCGTACTGTGCCGTGTTATTTTGAAGCTTTACAAATGTTTTGGGCGAAGGCTCAAACGCTATCACCTTTTCTATCTCGGGAAATACCTCGAGCGCTTCTTTCACCGTGTCGCCGTTGTATGCGCCGAGATCGCAATATACCTCGTAGCCGCCCGAAAGAGGCGAGGGCGCAAAGAGAGTTCCCTCTCTGTCCGTATTTTCAAAATGAGTTATCTTGCCGTCGAGCTTATAGCGAATAAGTTCATCGTAAACGCTCTGGGAGCGTTCGTCCGCCAAAAGTTCGCGGGACGCCAATATCTTTTCTTCGTTGCGGCGGAAAAATTCCGCATCGAAAAGGTTTTCGCCTGCAACGGGCACATCGGGTGCATAGAGCGTGTGGCGCTGTGCGATGCTCTTTATCTTGTCCATCACATCGGGAAGCGACGAGCCAAACGAAACGAGTATATTGAAATCTTCATATTTTTCTTCCACCTCGGAAAGGCGCAAAACTTTTTTACCGTGAAACATCTGACCACGCACAAAATCATCGGAAGCAAATACATCGGCAAACTCCATGCCTTTGCTTTCCAAAACCGATATTATCTTATCCGCGCCGTTGCCCATGCCGTAAAGCACGATGGGCTTGCCCTCTTCGCGCAAAACAGACCAAAGTTCTCTTGTACCGTATATCTC
>CAZERM010000056.1:0-6995 GCA_964514555.1 uncultured Lachnospiraceae bacterium
AGCTTGGTAGCTCGTCGGGCTCATAACCCGAAGGTCGCGTGGTTCAAATCCCGTCTCCGCAACCAAATTTGAAAAGGCAGATACCGAATGGCATCTGCCTTTTTCGCATATACGAATATGGCGCTTGAAGAAAGACAGGGGAGGTATGACATGGCTCTGAATATTCAGGAGATATTGGTCGCAAACGGCACCGGTGCGGTCATGATCATATTTCTGCTGTTTATTCGTTCCAGAAACAAATATCGTGCAAGTCAGATCCATGAAAAGATATTCAACGCGATGATGGCTTGCAACATCCACGGCAACGATATTTATCTATATGGAATTGCAGACGGCGAATTATTATATAGACAGCCTATCGGGGCTTTTCAATCGCCAATACATGAACTATTATCTTTCGCAAAAAGCTCATCATAACACAAGAGTTCACGGTATCATGATAGACGCAAACGATTCAACGATACATACGGTCATACCATGGGCGATACGGCTATACGCACGATGGGTAAGATACTTTCGCAGTCCGTGTTCAATAATGCAATAGCAATGCGAACGGGCGGCGATGAGTTTGTAGTGTTCATTTCGGAAAACAACGACGAAGAATGTCGTAGGCAGATGACGTCTATAAACCGAAATATAGCGCTTTTCAACGAAAGCGGAAACGAACCGTTTCATCTTTCCGTGTCAATGGGCAGCGATTGCTTTGACGGTCAGCCGATCGAAAGATTCATCTCGGGCATGGATGCCGCCATGTACGAAGTCAAGCGCAAATATCACAACGAAAATAAAAGGATCTAAAGCTCTCATAGACCTATCAACGGTCCGTGGGAGCTTTTTTATTTTTTCAAAAAAGAGCGCATGATTAACAAAACACAAATATTTTGCAAAACAAATTTAAACTTTTGCGCGGTATACTAAGCTCACAAAACGAGAGGAGCAATGAACTGATGAAGATAACAGAAATATATGAAAAGATAGAGAGCGCAGTAGTCGGCGCATATAAGAAAACGGAAAACTTTTTCGTGGACGGCTTTGAAAAGATATCTTTCAAATGCACCGAGTTTATATTCGAAAGAGAATGCGATATAGCAAAAACATTTTCTTCGATATTCAACAATTAACAAAACACAAACATTTCGCAAGCAAAATTTAAAAATAACGATAGTAAAATAAAGACATCAAAAAAACAACAAAACAAAAATAAATTTGAAAATTAACATATAAAGAGGTATTTATTATGAACAGAAACGACCAGCAGTTTGCAGCACAGAAGATCCGTGAACAGTACATGGAAAAGCAGTCCACAGAGCTTGACGCTCTCCGCGCACTCGACGCAAAAGTAAAACGTCCCGCTAACATATTCGCTTATACATTCGGTGCTGTATCCGCAATCATTATGGGCGCAGGCATGAGCCTTGTTATGACAGACATCGGCGCAATGCTCAACATGACAGATACAATGATCCCCGGCATCGTTATAGGTGTTGTCGGCATGGCGGCGGCTATCGTAAACTACCCCATCTACAAAGGCATACTTTCTTCTCGCCGCAAAAAATACGCAAAAGATATCATCGAAGCAAGCGACAAGATAATCAACAAATAATTTCCGAGTGAAGAGCGGCGCGGATAATAACGCGCCGTTTTATATTTTTTTAAATAAAAGATCGAAAACGCAAACAAAACTTTAACATTTCCGTGGTACAATAAAAATATATAACTCTAATAATATCAACGGAGGACTGTTTTATGTTTAAAATTTTGGTAGTTGAAGATGACAGAGACCTCAACCGCTCGGTCTGCTCTTTCCTCGGAAGCAACGGCTATGAAGCCACGGGTTGCCTTTGCGCGGAGGATGCTTACGACGAGATGTACAAAACGACCTTCGACCTTATCATATCAGATATAATGATGCCGAATATAGACGGCTTTGAATTTGCAAAAACTGTGCGCTCGCTCAACAACGATATCCCGATATTGTTCATGACGGCGAGAGATGATTTCGCTTCCAAGCAGAGAGGATTTCGCATCGGCATAGATGATTATATGACAAAGCCGATAGACCTTGAGGAGATGTTTTTGCGTATAGGCGCGCTCTTGCGCCGCTCCAAGATAGCTTCGAGTCATCGTTTGGAGATAGGAAACTTCGTTATGGATGCGGACGAGCGCACGGCAACGCTCGAGGGCGAAGAGATAGCGCTCACGGCGAGAGAATTTGACTTGCTCTATAAGCTTTTGTCATATCCAAAAAAGACATTTACACGCACTCAGCTTATGGATGAATTTTGGGATGCGGATACGCAAACGAGCACGCGCACGGTGGATGTCTACATGACAAAGCTTCGCGCAAAGCTTGCGGATTGCAAGGATCTTGAGATACAGACGGTACACGGCTTGGGATATAAGGCGGTATTGAAGTGAAAAAAGGATTCGATATCAAAAAAGCGATAAAGCTTGCGAGCAACTTTTTCTTGTTCTTTGCTATGATAGCTTTTGTTATAACCTGTTGCTTGATGCTGTTTATATCAGTGCTTCAAAATACCATGGGTATAACATTTACAAGCGACGATATATCCATGGCGGCGAAAGCCACGATGATAAATGTTATATTTATAAGTATAGTCGCTTACACTCTAGACCTAATCCGCCGCAAGGTAACGGTACAGCGCCCGATAAAAAAGATAACCGAAGCGACGGAGAGCATGATATCCGGCAACTTTGACGTGAGGATAAAGCCTGCATCAAAGGTATTGACGGACGACACCTTCAACGAGATAATAGACTGCATAAACAAAATGGCAAAGGAGCTTTCGGGTGTGGAGACATTGCGAACGGATTTTATCGCCAATGTTTCGCACGAGATGAAAACACCGCTTGCCGTTATAAGAAATTACGGCACACTTCTTCAATCTGATGAGCTTTCGGACGAGAAAAGGATAGAATACGCAAAAGTCATAACGGATTCTTCTCGCAGGCTCGCGGATATGATGACGAATATATTGAAGCTCAATCGCTTGGAAAATCAGCAGATATACCCGAACCTTTCCACGTTCGACCTCGGCGAGCAGCTCTGCGAATGCCTTTTGCAATACGAAAACGTCTGGGAAGATAAAGATATAGAGATAGAAACGGATATTGCGGAAGATATTCGCGTTTCCGCAGACAAAGAGCTTTTATCGCTCGTTTGGAACAATCTTTTTTCGAATGCGTTCAAGTTCACGCCGAACGGCGGTACAGTCTCGCTTTCGCTCTATGCGGACAAAGACCATGCTGTCGTAAAGGTGAAGGACACGGGATGCGGCATGACTCAGGAAGTCGGCGAGCATATATTCGAAAAGTTTTATCAAGGGGACACTTCCCACGCAACGCAGGGCAATGGACTTGGTTTGTCGCTCGTAAAACGAGTTGTCGATATCATGCAAGGAGAGATATCCGTCGAGAGCACATTGGGCAAGGGAAGTGAATTTACCGTTAAAGTGGGGAAGACAGACAATGACATGGAAAAAGCTGTTTAAGGCGATATTGTTTCCTCATATCGCGATATTGATAATATTATTTCCAATATCGGCGTCGCTTTTAGCCTATGGAATGCTGGCAACAGTAGCAAGCGAGGTGCTCATATACGGTTCATATGTTATGTCTGCATATACGCTCACTATATGGTGCGTAAGGATACCGCAGATAGTACGTTTTTGCCTCACATTCAAAAAAGAGAACAAATACGCGCGCCTTTGGTTCGGAGATGAGCGCTTGCGCGTCAGTGTGTCGCTCGGCGCTTCGTTTACTTGGAATGCGGCATATGCAATGCTTCAACTTTGGCTCGGATTCAAGAACAGCTCGCTTTGGTTCTGTTCCTTGGCGATATATTATATCTTGCTTGCGGTGATGCGCTTCTTTCTTGTCTCTCATACGCGCAGATATCGTGCAGGAGAGCGCATGAAAACAGAACTTGTGCGCTACCGTGCTTGTGGCATGGTATTTCTTGCGATGAATATCGCAATATCCGTTATGATATTCTACATGGCGTACCTTAACCAAGCCGTAGATCACGGCGAAGTCATCACCATAGCTATGGCGGCGTTCACGTTTACCACGTTTACCGTTGCCATGGTCAATATAATTCGCTACCGCAAATATAACAGCCCCGTATATTCCGCATCGAAGGCGATAAGCCTCGCTTCAGCTTGCGTTTCCATGTTGACGCTCGAATCAAGTATGCTCAGCACGTTCAGCAGAGGACAGACAGACGACACGATGCGAAAAGCTTTTTTGATGTCGAGCGGCATAGCCGTTTCCGCATTTATCATAGCCATGGCAATATACATGATAATAACAGGAACAAAAAAATTGAAATTATTGAAAGCAAAGGAGCCTGTATATGGAAAACAGGAACGATGAAAATAAATTTTTCTATACTTATTCCGCCAAGGACAAAAACGAAGTGGAAAAGATACGCGAAAAATATATTGAAAAACCCGAAGAAAAAGAGGATAAGATGGCACGTTTGCGCCGCCTTGACAAAAGTGTAACGCAGAAAGCGCAGACAGTTGCGCTCACGCTCGGCATAATCGGAGCGTTGATCCTCGGCATAGGCATGAGTATGATAATGACGGATATTTCGCAGATGCTCTGCTTGCCCATGCAGCTCAACAATATCCTCGGCATTGTTATAGGTCTTATAGGCTGCGTTTTGGTAGGCATGGCTTATCCGATGTACAACGTAGTAATGAAGCGGAAACGCGCGAAGATAGCGCCCGAAATATTGCGTTTGACAGATGAATTGATGAAATAAAGCATTTTCTCCCCTTGCCGTACCGTACACGGCAAGGGGAACTGTTTTTACGGCGATTATAAATAAATTATTAATAAGTATTAAATAAACATGGAACCATATTGACACGGTAAAATATGTTTGATAGAATATATTTGCGCGTATGAAAGAATCGATTCACTATAATAAAGAATTAAAAAGGTGATGAACTTATGAAAAAAATCGTTAAAAAATTTATTTCAGTCATCATGGTAATGTCATTTTTAGTTACATCTGTTTTTTCTGCCGGCGCTTATGCGGCGAATGATTCAATAGAGGAACTGAACATAGAACCTGTCGTTGGTGTATACAACGATTCTCCGGTTGCTCCGACATCTGGTTCTACATATTTATTAGGAACAAGGACAGATTTGGTTTGTAAATACTACATTTATCGTTATTATGGAAATTGGTATGCTATTTTTGGAAATCTTGATTTGTGTATGCCTTGTTACAAAGGATCGGCGGCAACATCTATAACTCAAACCATGAGCAAGACATATAGCTCTCAGACAGCATATGAGTTTTCTACTTCTATGGGTGGTAATGCAACAATAGATGTTCTTGAAATAACGAGAAGTGTTACAGGAGGAGTATCGCGTACAACGGAAGTTTCTTTTGACTTGGAATATAGTATATCTTTTAATTTGGAAAAAGACGATAAGGTTGGATATTATAAAATAGGTGTTTGTCATGATATATATCGTCATGAAGTATTGGGCTATATGGAAGATGATATTCTTATTGCTAAATGCGATATGCCTACTCCCAATGGAGTCGCGTATTATGCGCTTCTTTATAGCACATCAAGTGGCTCCGGATACGCCAAATATTGAGGTTGAGATAATATGAAATATAAAACTTTATTCAAACGTTTCGGTTGCATTTCTTTGTGTATATGCATGGTTTTTGCAATGCTATCATTAACATCGTGTAACTCAAATTATGTTCCGGGATCCCATGAGATAGGCAATACGGGAATATCCGTTTACACGGAGATGACAAAAATAGATCTTGATTATTGCTCTGAAACTTTGAAATTCCCGATATATTTTGTTTCCGATAAGCGATTGAAAGATGATGAGATAGAATTTGTAAGATTCAATGGAGAAAATACGGATTATTTCAGGGAGACCACCTTCAGCAAGAAAAATATAGAAAATGTAACCGATGAAAATATAAACGGAAAATATCTTTATCTTTACAATGTTGATAATGATATAAATATAGGATATTTCAATTCTCGGGTAGATGTTGACCCGCCGGAGGTATGGAATATACGTATAGATTCTATGGTCGTTGACATAAATGGCAAAGAATACACCATTGAAATGGCACATCCTATAAAATATAATTACAGTAAAAACAATTACAATGATATTCAAGGTAATATAATGTATGGTCCCTTAGCTGTATATACAGTTGGCTTGACGCAAAGTTATTCCTCAAATATATATAATCGTGCGTGCGACATCAATATAACAGACTTCTGTTTTTCCGATTTTCTCGGCGCCGAAAATAAATATTTGTATTATAAGGGCGGATTTGTCGGAGAACTTGACGGCGAAACACCATATCATATCGCGCAAAGAAAGCAAGAGGACCCCGCGGGCGCGGGCGGCGGTGCAACGATATATTTTAATCCCACGCAATCCGACGAGGTACACTCCGAATACGATTTTATCCTTTGCACGTCTATCGTCGAATATACAACGGGTGAAGACGGCGAGATATACAGAATAAGATTTCCGTTCAACGCTCATGGTGTAGGCGACAGAGGAACAGCGGAAGGCTTTTTGGAATACATAGCTAATTTAGAATAAAAAATATCCTCTGCAACAGAGCCATATTGCAGAGGATATTTTTGTGCGCCATGCCGAATTGACTTTCGCACAATCTCGTGATAAAATCATATTACGGATGAATATTTTTCTCCGTTTGGCAAAGAATAACGTAGAAATAAAAATTTTTGGAGGTATAACATGAGCAACAAATATGCAGGAACAAAAACGGAACAGAACCTTCGCGCCGCTTTCTCCGGTGAATCCGAAGCGCGCAACAAGTACACATATTTTGCTTCCGTTGCGAAAAAAGAGGGTTATGAGCAGATATCCGCACTCTTTTTGAAGACAGCCGAAAACGAAAAAGAACACGCTAAAATGTGGTTCAAGGAGCTTGGCGCGCTTGC
>CAZERM010000056.1:7005-10279 GCA_964514555.1 uncultured Lachnospiraceae bacterium
CTTGCTGATACGGCGAAGAACCTCGAAAATGCCGCCGCAGGCGAAAACTACGAATGGACGGATATGTACGAAGGTTTTGCAAAAGATGCGGAGGAAGAAGGATTTAAGGAACTTGCGGCAAAATTCCGCATGGTGGCTCAGATAGAGAAGCACCACGAAGAACGCTACCGCGCGCTTCTCAGAAACATAGAGCTTAACGAAGTTTTCGAAAAGAGCGAAGTTAAGATATGGGAATGTCGCAACTGCGGTCATATCATGGTCGGCACGAAAGCGCCCGAAGTTTGCCCCGTATGCGCTCACCCCAAGGCATATTTTGAAATAAACGCAAAAAATTATTGATAAAGAGGCTTCCGCCGAAATATGATATAAATGATAAGCCCCGACAGATATCAAAAGGTCTGTCGGGGCTTTTTGTACTATTATATCTTATAATTTATAATTTTTGCGGTTGATATCGTTGAGTGCGATCTCGCTGAAATCTTCGAGGTTGTGTCTGATGATGTAGTCGATGTAGGAAACGACCATCTGCGCCGTGAGGCAATAGCCTGCGGTGTTCATATGACCGTTGAGATAGAATTTTTTCTTAAATTCGTCATCGTAAACAGGACCGTATTTGCGAAGGTCGATGACATAAGAATTGTCGAAAAGATCGGCAAGTTCATACATAAGCTCCGCATGTCTGTCCTTGATAGCCTGAACTTCCTCGTTGTTATGTTCCTCGGGCATGGTCATAAAGAAGAATCTTGCATCGGGGTTGATCTCTTTGAGGCGCTGAACGATGGCGCCGTAATAACCTGCGAACGTGAGCTTATTCATATGTGAATCTTCAAGGCAGATGTCCTCTATGGCTCCTGCGGGTCTTCTGGCGCCTACAAGGTCGTTTACGCCGAGTGCGATGATATACGCGCGGCATTTCTTTTCGGGGTTCCAGAAGTCCTGAGAATCCGCGTAAAGCTCAAGATAATGCTTTGCCGTCAATCCTCCGCGAGAGAAGTTATACACCTTTGTGCCTGTCATACGCGCCATAAACTGACCCCAAGAATCTTTATAAAGGTCATAGTAATAGTGCATACCGTTTTTGTCGATGGTCTCGTATTCGCCCGAGGAGAGGCTGTCGCCTACGCAACCTATCGTGCTGAGTATGCCTACCATGCCACCGCCAAATACCATATTATCAAGAGGTTTTTCATTTTCATCTGTCATAGATGCGATATATTCGTTTATATTCATGATGATATCTCCGTATTATATAATTATGTTAAAATAATTATATCCCCAAAGAACGGCAAAGGTCAATAGTTTGCCCACAAATAACGCGAAAATGATTGATTTTTTTCTTTTTGTGCGTTATAATAACTTATAATAACTAAAAATATATAAAAGGAAGATAAGCTGGAATATGAAATATTTGATTTTTCTCGATATAGACGGCACGATCCTAACAAGCGACGGCAAGATATCCCCTCGCAACGTGAGCGCTATCAAAAAGGCTCAGGAACAGGGTCATATGGTGTTCATCAACACAGGCCGCTCCGTAAACGTGATACCGAAAGAAGTGTTGGAGGGTGTTAATCCCTCGGGTATCGTTGCAGGACTCGGCGCTTGGATAAGCGTTGGCGACGAAGTATTGCTCTCCGAAGCGATATCAAAAGAAAATATCATGCTCTCTATGGAAGTTGCGGATAAATTTGACAACAGAGTGCTTCTCGAAGGCGAAAAGAACAGCGTAAGCTACCACGGACTTTCTTTCTTGGGCGAAGATTTTGAGATAAAGACTCCCGAAGAGCTTTATGAACGCTATCCCGATATCAGAATTTCCAAGATGACTTACGAAAAGACGCTCACACCCGAGGCAACAAAGATACTCGAACCTCATTTTGAAGTATTCAACCATCCCACGTACAGCGAAATAGGCTTGCCCGGTTGCAACAAGGCAAAGGGCATGGATTTCTTGCGTGAAAGATTCGGTGTTGACAAAGATCACGTTATCGCTATGGGCGATAGCGAAAATGACAGACTTATGCTTGATGCGGCAGGTATTGCCGTTGTTATGGGCGACGGTCATCCCAATGTTAAAAAGATCGCCGATTTCGTTTCCATAGATTGCGCCGATGGCGGCGTTGGTTACGCTATCGAGCAGCTTGTACTCAACAAAGACTGATTATCATTGACTGTATAAGGTAAAAATAATTTTTGTAAAAGGGCAGAAGATGATGAAAAAAATTATATCCTCCGTTTCGGTTTTGGCAATATCCGCCGCGATGCTCGCTTCCTGCGGTGTTTCCGGCGTTTCCATACCTTATTATAATTTGGCTATGGATAATTACAGCGAAAATGTTTTCGAGAAATACAACGCGGTAAAAGAGACCATAACATATTATAAAGAAGGAGAGGAAACTTTTAAATATTCAATATATATGGAGAACGCTTCCGCGCACGAGTTCGGTTATAATATATATGAAAGTTTTGACGATTACGCATTTTGCGGACACGAGGGCGAGCTTTACGCTTTCTCCGATGATAAGACATATGCCATAATCCAAGCGGACAAGAGCACATACTACGAATATATCAAAGATTACGAGGAGCGCGCGCACGTTCTCGATCAGGGCGAGAAATATCAGAAATATTCCAAGAGCCTTGATGATGATATGACAGAAGTATCTTATTACGCGAAAGTTACGCCCATGATAGCGGCGGACCTTTACAGATACGGCATCACGGAGACGGACAAGATAATCTCTACTTATGTATTAGATGATGATAATTTCTATCTTTCCGTTGAATACAGCGTTCAGCGCAGCGACGGTTCGGAAGAAAAGCTTGCAAAGAGGGAATTTGAATATTTCAAGAGCATAGCGAGAGATATGTTTGAAAACGTTCCCACGCTTAACGAAACCATCAAAGTAACATTGATATCCAACGTAGGCACGGCAAGCGAACTTAAAGACGTGTATTCCGTTCCCAAAGGCGTTAATATCGGCATAGATCCCGGTATAAAGGACGTTTCTTACTATCTCGATGCAGATCTTACGATAGAGTTTAAGCCTGAAAATGCAGTCGCAGAGCGGGATATTACCATCTATCAAAAAAATAATTAAAAAATTTTAAAAAACTTTCAAAAAAGTATTGACAAAAAGAAAGCATTGTGATATACTTAATACCGTCGAGAGGGCAACCGACCGACGGTACTGAATAAGCTGGTGTGGCTCAATGGCAGAGCAGCTGATTTGTAATCAGCAGGTTGATGGTTCGACTCCGTTCACCAGCTCCA
>CAZERM010000057.1:0-9426 GCA_964514555.1 uncultured Lachnospiraceae bacterium
AGCTTCTTCCGTATATTAAAAGAGAAGAGCGAAACGGGCAAAAGCACTATAACGGAGCGCAAGCGCTATGCAAGCCCAAAGCTTGGGCGAAACTTTTCTGCCGAAGAAAAGACCGATTATCGGAACTATGAGCAGATAAAGCGCCGTCAAAAAGCCCGAATGTCCAACGCTCGTGTTTGCGATGCCCACCTGCTGAAGAGCGGAGGCAAGGCAGAATATCGTGCCGCAGACAACGCCCGCGATAGTCGTTTTCTTGTCGAAAAAGCGTTCGTTGGGATAAAGCTTCTTCCGTATATTAAAAGAGAAGAGCGAAACGGGCAAAAGCACTATAACGGCGAGAAGCGTTCGTGCGGCTTGGAAAGTGAGAGCGCCCATCTTATCCGAGCCTTCGCTTTGCGCTACGAATGCAAAACCCCAAATGATAGCGGTAAGGAGCAAAAGAACTCCGCCGCGCAAGTTTTTAGACATAAAATATCATCTCCAAATAAAAAATAAACATATTGATTCTATCACACTCTCGGAAGAAAAACAAGAAATATATCATTTTTTTATTTCCTTATTGCCAAATTTACGGCTGTATCATGGAGGCGAACGCGTTTCTGCCGTTTGCCGAGTTTTCATGATCAAAAAATTGCTGAGAATTGAATAAAGTATCTGCTCGTTACCGAACATTGTCGAAAGAGAGAAGAACAAAAATCGATAAAATATTTAAATATAATGAATATTTTTGAAAAAAATCAAAAAAATCTCTCACAACTATTGCATAATTATGCATAACGTGTTATAATAGATAAACCACTATCGGAATTTATTATTCCGCGAAGACAAACCAGAAAGAGGTGTTCACGTTGAAAAAGAAGATTTTTATAGACGGAAGCGCCGGCACGACCGGACTTGACATATTCAGAAGGATTTCGGGACGAGAAGATATAGAGCTTATCACGCTCCCCGAAGAAAAGAGAAAAGACGCAGACGCAAGACGCGAAGCGCTCAATTCCGCGGACATCGCTTTCCTATGCTTGCCCGATACGGCAGCAATAGAATCTGCCGCTATGGTAGAAAACGATCACACGGTGTTGCTTGATACTTCAACGGCACACAGAACAGACTCCGCCTGGGCTTACGGTTTCCCCGAACTTTCTATGTCTTTTGAAGAAAAGATCAAAACTTCAAAAAGAATTGCAGTTCCCGGTTGCCACGCGAGCGGCTTTATCGCCCTCATCTATCCGCTTATCGAAAGTGGCGCACTTCCCACAACGGCGAAGCTTTCCGCTTTTTCCATCACAGGTTACAGCGGCGGTGGTAAAAAAATGATAGCTGCATACGACGAGGAGGGCAGAGATAAACTTCTCGATGCACCCAGACAGTATGCGCTTACTCAAAAACACAAACACTTGCCCGAGATGCAGAAGATAACGGGTCTTGAAAATGCACCCATATTCAGCCCCATCGTTTCCGATTTTTACAGCGGCATGGAGGTTACCGTTCCGATATTCGCAAGCGAACTTACGGACGGCTTCGGCATCGAAGATATAAAAAATATATATGCAAAAGCATATACGGGTCCCGTTGTCAAATATGTTGACGGCGGCGACGAGGAGGGCTTCATCTCCGCAGGCAAGAAATCGGGTACGGACGCTATGGAAATATCCGTTTTCGGCAATGAAGAAAGAATTTTGCTCACCGCAAGATACGACAACCTCGGAAAAGGTGCGTGCGGCGCGGCAATAGAATGTCTTAATATCGTTCTCGGTGCAGATCTTACCGAGGGAATGAATGTTTAATGGGAGAGGTACATAAGATGGAAATTATAGAAGGCGGCGTTTGTGCCGCAAAGGGCTTCAGCGCTTCGGGCATACACTGCGGTATACGCAAAAATAAAACAAAACGCGATCTCGCGCTCATATACAGCGAGGTTCCTGCTTCCGCAGCTGCCGTTTACACAACTAACCTTGTAAAAGGCGCGCCCCTTACGGTTACAAAGAAGCATATATCCAACGGTGTTGCACAGGCTGTCCTCTGCAACAGCGGCAACGCAAACACTTGCAACGCAGATGGCGTTGAGGTTGCGGAAAAGATGAGCCAGCTCCTCGCTGAAAACATCGCCGTTAAACCCGAGGATGTTATCGTTGCTTCCACAGGTGTTATCGGTCAGAAACTTGACATCACTCCCATCGCGGTAGGTTTGCCCTTGCTCGTTTCCGAACTCGGCAACAGCAAAGAACACAGCGTTTGCGCCGCAGAAGGCATCATGACGACAGACACGGTACTCAAAGAGATCGCCGTTAAGTTCACTGTCGGCGGAAAAGAATGTCATATCGGCGGTATCGCAAAAGGCTCCGGCATGATACACCCCAACATGGCAACGATGCTCGTGTTCATCACGACAGACGCAGCCATCGCTCCCGAAATGCTCAAAAAAGCTCTTTCGGCTGATATTAAAAATACATTTAACATGGTAAGCGTAGATGGCGATACATCTACAAACGACATGGTAGCTGTTATGGCAAACGGCATGGCAGGAAACGAAACCATCACAGCAGAGGGCGAGGACTTCAATGAATTTATGAAGGCTCTCAATACTATTACGGTATACCTCTGCCGCAAGATCGCAGGCGACGGCGAAGGCGCAACAAAGCTCCTTGAATGTTCCGTTGACGGCGCCGAAACAGAAGCCATCGCAAAAACAGTTGCAAAATCCGTTATCTGCTCCTCGCTCTTCAAAGCGGCTATGTTCGGTGCCGATGCAAACTGGGGACGTGTCCTCTGCGCTATCGGTTACAGCGGCGCTCCCGTTGACGTTACGAAGATAGATGTTTCTTTCGAGAGCAAAGCAGGCAAGATATATGTTTGCCGCGACGGTGCAGGCATCGATTTTTCCGAGGAAACGGCAAAAGAAGTCCTTTCCGAAAAAGAGATCAATGTTATCATATCTCTTAACAGCGGCAACGCAAGCGCTACAGCTTGGGGTTGCGACCTTACATATGATTATGTAAAGATCAACGGCGACTACAGAACTTGATCTTAGAAATGATCTAAAAAACAAAAAATAAAATTCAGGAAAGCGACAAAGACCATGGAAATCAATAACGCACAGAGAGCGAAAGTCATCGTACACGCGCTCCCTTATATACAGAAATATAAAGACAAGATCATCGTTGTAAAATACGGCGGCAACGCAATGATAAACGAAGAACTCAAAGATTCCGTTATGCGTGATATCGTTCTTCTTTCTCTCATCGGCATCAAGGTCGTTCTCGTTCACGGCGGCGGCCCCGAGATCACAGATATGCTTGCCAAAGTAGGCAAAAAAACGGAATTTGTAAACGGCTTGCGCGTAACAGACAAAGAATCTGTTGAAATAGTACAGATGGTACTCGCAGGTAAGATAAACAAAAACCTCGTAAACCTCATCTCCGTTAAGGGCGGTAAAGCCATCGGTCTTTCCGGCATCGACGGTCAGATGATAAAAGCACAGCCTAAGGATCCTGCACTCGGATTCGTAGGCGATATAACAGATGTTGACCCTCAGATAATCATCGACACGCTCGATAAGGGTTACATCCCCGTTATCTCCACGGTTGCTTGCGACGAGCAGGGCAACACATACAATATCAACGCAGATACGGCCGCGGCAAAGATCGCAGGTGCGCTCGGCGCAGAAAGCCTTATCTCCATGACGGATATCACCGGCATCCTTCGTGATAAAGATGACCCCTCAACGCTTATCTCCACTATTTATGTAAGCGACACAGCAGAGCTTGTTTCCGAGGGCGTTATCTCCGGCGGCATGATACCCAAGGTTGAATGTTGCACGGAAGCTATCCGTCGCGGCGTCAAGAAAGTGTTTATCATTGACGGCAGAGTTCCTCATTCGCTTTTGATCGAGACCCTCACCGATGAAGGTATGGGTACAATGCTTATATCAGGAGAAAACATATGAATATTAAAGAAATTGACAATAAATATATAGTTCACACATATAACCGTTTCCCCGTAGAGATAGTTTCCGGTAAAGGCGCTATCGTAAAAGACGACCAGGGCAAAGAATATATCGATATGGGCGCAGGTGTTGCCGTAAATACATTCGGTACAGCAGATGACGAATGGATCGACGCAGTTAAAGCTCAGCTCGATAAAGTACAGCACACATCTAACCTTTTCTACGCTGAACCTTGCGCTAAACTTGCACAGATGCTCTGTGAAAAGACAGGCATGAAGAAAGTATTCTTCTCTAACGCAGGTGCGGAAGCAAACGAATGTGCTATCAAAGCGGCTCGTGAATACGGCGTTACAACAAAGGGCGAAGAATATTACAATATCATCACTCTCGTAAACAGCTTCCACGGTAGAAGCCTTGCTACGCTTTCCGCGACAGGTCAGGAAGCTTACCACAAGAACTTCGGACCTATGACACCCGGCTTTATCCACACGCCCGCAAACGATTGCGAAGCGCTCGAAAAAGCAGTAAACGAAAACAAAGTTTGCGCTATCATGTTCGAACTTGTTCAGGGTGAAGGCGGCGTTCAGGCGCTCACACCCGAATTTGTTGCAAAGATCGCGGAACTTGCCGAAAAGAACGACCTTCTTATGATCGACGATGAAGTTCAGTGCGGTAACGGCAGAACAGGTAAACTCTATGCTTATATGCACTTCGGCATCAAACCCGACATTATATCCACAGCCAAGGGTCTCGGCGCAGGCTTGCCCATCGGCGCTACGATGTTCGGCGAAAAAGTTGCCGATATCTATCAGCCCGGTATGCACGGTTCCACGTTCGGCGGCAACCCTGTTTGCGCGGCAGGTGCTATCAATGTTATCTCTCGTCTTACGGACGAACTTCTTGCCGATGTTACGAAAAAAGCCGATTATATCGCAAAAGAACTTACAGGCGCAAAGGGTATCAAATCCGTTACAGGTATGGGTCTTATGATCGGTCTTGAAACAGAAAAACCTGCACCCGAGATAGTTGCGGGCGTAAGAGAAAAAGGCGTTCTCGTTCTTACGGCAAAGACAAAGATCCGTTTGATCCCGCCGCTCACGATAACATTCGACCAGGTTAAAAAAGCAGTTGAAATCATTAAGGAGGTATGTGCAGAATGAAACATTTGCTCAAACTTATGGATCTCGAAACAAAAG
The DNA here is from genome assembly GCA_964514555.1 of uncultured Lachnospiraceae bacterium. Lineage (GTDB taxonomy): Bacteria > Bacillota > Clostridia > Oscillospirales > CAG-272 > UMGS731. The sequence goes on from CAZERM010000057.1 coordinate 5,140, forward strand.
AGATCATAGAAATACTCAATCTTGCCGATCAGCTTAAATATGAAAAGAAGAACGGCATCGAACATCACCACCTCAAAGGCAAAACTTTGGGTATGATATTCCAGAAATCATCCACACGTACACGTGTTTCTTTCGAAGTAGGTATGTATGACCTCGGCGGCAGTGCACTCTTCCTTTCTCCTCGCGACCTTCAGATCGGCCGTGGCGAGCCTCTTGAAGATACAGCACGCGTTCTTTCCCGTTACCTTGACGGTATCATGATAAGAACATTCGAGCAGGATGAGGTTGAAAACCTCGCTAAATACGGCTCTATCCCCGTTATCAACGGTCTTACAGACTTTTGCCATCCCTGCCAGGTACTCGCAGACCTTATGACTATCCGCGAGCACAAAGGCTCTATCAAGGGCAAGAAGCTTTGCTTCATCGGCGACGGCAACAATATGGCTAACTCCCTTATCGTCGGCGGTATCAAGATGGGTATGTCCGTTGCTATCGGTTGCCCCAAGACACATCAGCCCGATGCTGATATCATGAAATGGGCAAACGAAAACGGCGAATTCCTCTGCACAGACGATATCTTTGCGGCAGCTAAAGATGCAGACGTTATCTACACAGACGTTTGGGCATCCATGGGCGAAGAAGCCGAAGCAGAAGAAAGAAAGAAGATCTTCGCAGGCTACCAGGTAAACGCAGAACTTATGAGCGTTGCTAAACCCGATGCTATGGTTCTCCACTGCCTCCCCGCACACCGCGGCGAAGAAATCACAGCGGACGTTCTCGAAGCACACGCAGACGAGATCTTCGACGAAGCAGAAAATAGACTCCACGCACAGAAAGCCGTTATGGTCATGTGCATGAAGGGCAAAAACTGATATTTTTTAAAGGCTACCGAGGCTTTTTCGGTAGCCTTTTTCGTTTTAACATATCAAAAAACAAAGGGGGTTGAAAATTTTTGGAAATGGTGATACAATAAAGCAACAGACAGTAATATATTTTGTTCTTTGCAAAAAAGCAAAGAGAAAAGGATTTGTTTTTATGAAAATAGTTATTTCAGGTTGCGGCAAGATAGGCAAGACCATCGTAGAAAGCCTTGTCGCAGAGGGACATGATATTTTGATAATCGAAAAGAACCCTGATGTTATCGAGGAGATAACGACGGTGTGCGATGTTATGGGTATCTGCGGCAACTGTGCCGACACGGATATCTTAAAAGAAGCCAATATATCGAACGCAGATATATATATCGCCGTTTCCGGTTCTGACGAGCTTAATGTTTTGAGCTGTTTTATCGCAAAAAAGATGGGTGCAAAGAATACCGTTGCGCGTATACGCACCCCCGAATATAATGACACGAGCCTTGAGGTAATGAAAAGAGACCTTGAACTTTCCATGCCGATAAATCCCGAGCGACTCGCCGCGCAGGAGATATTTAATATATTGAAATACCCCTATGCGGCAAAGATAGAGACATTCTCCCACAGAAATATGGAGATGATAGAGCTTTATCTTAAAGAAGATTCCGTTTTGGACGGCGTTTCTCTTTCCGAAATGAGAAGCAAATTCAAAGCACAGGTGCTTGTCGGCTGTGTTCAGCGCGGCGATGATGTCTATATCCCAAACGGTAACTTTGTTTTGCATGGCGGCGACAGAATAGGTATAACGGCTTCCCATGCGGAGCTTCAAAGATTTTTCAGGGAAACGGGCATATTCTTGAAGCAGGCGAAGGATATAATGATACTCGGCGGCGGCAGGATATCATATTATCTTACAGAGATGCTCACGAGCATAGGAACCTCCGTAAAGGTGATAGATGTTGACGAAAAGATATGCGAGGATATGAGCGATTCGTTCCCGAGGGCTGTTATAATCAACGGAGACGGTACACAGCAGGAGCTTTTGCTCGAGGAGGGTATTACCTCCACCGATGCTTTCGTGTCGCTCACGGGGCTTGATGAAACCAATATACTCATCTCGTTGTTTGCGACGATGAACGATGTACCCAAGGTAATAGCGAAAGTCAATCGCGGCGAGCTTGTGCCGCTTGCACAGAAGCTCGGACTTGAATGTATAGTTTCGCCCAGAAAGATAGTTGCGGATGTTATCATAAGATACGCTCGTGCGCTACAAAACTCGCGCGGAAGCAACATAGAAACGCTTTACAAGCTCATGGACGGCAAAGCGGAAGCGCTCGAATTTAACGTGCGTGAAGATTCCAAAGTGGCAAATGTGCCGCTTAAAAAGCTTAAACTTCGCGAAAATATCCTTATGCTCGGCATCGTGAGGGGCAGAAAGATGATCACACCTACGGGTGATACTGAAATATTGGCAGGCGACAAGGTGGTCGTTATCACAAAAAATCAGGGATTGAGCGATCTTGCGGACATTCTTGAAAGATAAAGGTTGGATATATTATGAATTACAGAGCCATATCTTACACGGTAGGCAGAATATTACAGCTTGAAGCCGCGCTTTTTGTCGTTCCCATGATAGTGAGCATCATCTATCAAGAAAGCTCGAGCGTTATAGCGTTTTTGATATCTTCCGCAATAGCATTGGCGGCAGGATTGCTTTTGACCTATATTTTGGGCAAAAACGATAAACTCATCTTTGCAAAAGAGGGTTTTGCCATCGTTGCGATAGCATGGATATGCTTGTCCGTAGTCGGCGCACTGCCGTTTTTGATAAGCGGACAGATAGAATCATTTGCGGATGCATTTTTTGAAACGGTAAGCGGCTTTACAACGACAGGCGCATCTATATTGGATAACGTCGGCGCACTCAGCAAAGGTATGCTGTTTTGGCGAAGCTTTACGCATTGGTTGGGCGGCATGGGTGTGCTCGTGTTCATCATGGCGATATTTCCGCAGGACACGGGCAGAAACATCCACATCATGAGAGCGGAAATGCCCGGACCCATCGTCGGCAAGCTCGTTCCCAGGATAAAAGACACGGCAAAGATACTTTACCTCATATATATCGTTATGACGGCGATAGAGGTAATGTTCCTGCTTGCAGGCGGCATGACGCTTTACGAAAGCTTGCTCTATTCGTTTGGTACAGCCGGCACGGGTGGTTTCGGCATCAAAGTAGACAGCTTGAGCAGTTACAGTTCGTATTTGCAATGGGTAATAACGATATTTATGCTCTTGTTCGGAATAAACTTTAACTTATATTATCTTATCCTCATAAGACAGTTCAAGCCCGTTGCAAAAAGCACGGAACTTTGGATTTATCTTGCGATAGTTGTTTTTGCGGGAACAGTGATAACGATAAACATTTTGCCGCTCTACAGCGGACTCGGAGAAGCTGTTAAGCACGCATTCTTCCAAGTGGCATCGATAATCACCACAACGGGCTATTCCACGGCGGACTTTAACCTTTGGCCGAGCGCATCAAAAGCAGTATTGCTTATTTTGATGTTCATCGGCGGTTGTGCAGGCTCCACATCGGGCGGCATAAAGGTTTCACGCTATATAATAGCTGTTAAAGCTATCTTCAGGGACATAAAGCATATGATCCATCCATCCGCTATCTCCAGCGTGAAATTTGAGGGAAAGAAGATAGACGATAAAACGCGCCACGGTGTCAGCACCTATTTTGCGGTGTATTTTATGATCTTCTGGATAATATTCTTCTTTATCTCGTTCGAACCGTTCAATTTTGAAACAAACTTTTCCGCGGTTGCAACGTGTCTAAATAATATAGGCCCCGGCTTCGGCATGGTAGGCCCTGCGGCAAGTTTTGCCGGATATTCGATCCCTGCAAAGATATTGCTCTCGTTTGCAATGCTCCTTGGCAGGTTGGAGATATTCCCGATATTGATGATGCTTGTGCCTTCTTTTTGGAAAAGAAAATAAAATTAAAAGGTCATTTCGTAAAGAAACGACCTTTTTTCATTATCCGTCAGCCTTCGGCTGACACCTTCTCTCGCCAGAGAAGGTTTTGCGGCAGGAGTAAGGCTCTGCCCTACACGCTCATTTATATTACCATATGTAGGAGCGACCTATGGTCGCCCGTTTCCCGTTGCAACAATTTTGTCATTGATAAAATTTGAGCCATGCGCCAAAGGTTTTCAGATAAAGAAAAGCTTATATATCTTTAAACAAGAAAAAGTTGAGAGAGTTTTGAACACTTTTTCGCGAAAAAGTGTATATTCCCTCTTGACAAAATCAATTCCATATGGTACACTAATACGGTAGCAAGCGTAAATGCACTGTTTTTGAAATATAAAACCGTTGCAACAATTTTGTCATTGATAAAATTTGAGCCATGCGCCAAAGGTTTTCA
>CAZERM010000058.1:0-9090 GCA_964514555.1 uncultured Lachnospiraceae bacterium
ATATGAATCTTTATAAAAACAAGGAGAATATCCTATGGAAAAAAGAAAAAACAGCTCGGTGTTGGGCATTATCTTGAAGCTTTTGCAGGGCGCTTTGGTAGGATTGGGAGCGGTGCTTCCCGGCATATCCGGCGGCGTGCTTTGCGTGATTTTCGGCATATATAAGCCGACAATGGAATTTTTGGCTGACCCGATAAAAAAATTCAAAACTCATATCCCCAAACTTTTGCCCTACGGCATCGGCTTGATGATCGGATTTTTGGGCATCGCGAACGTGCTTTCGCTCTTGCTGGAAAGATACCCGGCCCAGTCTGTTTGCGTGTTCATCGGACTTATCGCAGGTATGCTCCCCTCGCTCTTTAAAGAGGCAGGCGAACAGGGCAGAAGCAAAGGCTCTTACATATCGCTCGTGGTGGCAATGATAGTTATTTTCGCGCTTTTGATATCCTTGGAACTTTTCTCTGTTACTATCACACCCAATTTCTTTTGGTACCTTTTCTGCGGATTTTGCTTGGCACTCAGCATAATCGCTCCCGGTATGAGCTTTTCGACTTTGCTCATGCCTTTGGGACTTTACACGCCTTTCGTTGACGGTATCGGTCATTTCGACCTTTCCGTGCTCGTTCCCGGCGGCATCGGCGCGCTTTTGACAGTCATCCTTTTTGCAAAAGCTGTAGATATGCTCTTCAAGCGCCACTATTCTATTGCGTTCCACGCTATCGTGGGCATAGTTATAGCGGCTACGGTCATGATAATCCCGTTCAGCAGTTTTGCTGTTTCCGCATCAAGCGCTATCATCAATATCGTTTGCATCGTTGTCGGATTTGCGGCTTCTATCGCACTTGATAAATTCAACCAGAGATTTGCGGATAAAAAAGTCGTTTGATAAAACTTATATGAAACTCACGGTTGTTTTTGACCGTGAGTTTTTTTGTTTACAAAATTTTCACATCGATTTTTGTAAAAATCGCCAATATACTATTGAAATTTTGTCGCAAATGTGATAAAATAATCTTATCTTATCAAGAGAGGCGGAGGGACAGGCCCTGTGAAGCCCGGCAACCTGTTTTTTTCAAGGTGCCAATTCCCGATAGATGAGATTGTTTTGCATTCTCTCCCTCGGGTATTGCCGAGGGATTTTCTTTTGATGAAATAAAAACTATTAAAAATGAGGATTTAAAAATGGCTAGAAGATTTTTTGCTACCGAATCGGTAACTGAAGGACATCCCGACAAACTCTGCGACAGAGTTTCGGATTCCGTTCTTGACGCGATCATAGAAAAAGACCCTATGGCGCGCGTTGCTTGCGAAACAAGCATGACAACAGGTCTTATTATGGTTATGGGCGAGATTACAACAACAGCCCATGTTGATATTGAAGAGATCGCCAGAAACGCAGTTCGCGAAGTTGGCTATGACAGAGCAAAATACGGCTTTGACGCAGATTCTTGCGCTGTTCTCAACTCCATTCACAGACAGTCCCCCGACATTGCTATGGGTGTAAATAAATCCCTCGAAGCAAAGGGCGGCGCTGAAGATGACAAATACGAGATCGGTGCAGGCGACCAGGGTATGATGTTCGGTTTCGCTTGCGATGAAACAGATTGCCTTATGCCTCTCGGCTATGTTCTTGCTACAAATATGTCCAAGAGACTTACAGAAGTTCGCAAGAACAAAACTCTCCCTTACCTTCGTCCCGATGGTAAGACACAGGTTACTGTTGAATACGACGGCGACACTCCCATCAGACTCGAAAACATCGTTGTTTCCACACAGCACAACCCCGATGTAACGCTCGAACAGATCAGAAACGATATCATCGAAAATGTTATCAAACCCGTTGTTCCCGCAAACCTCATCGATGCTGATACAAAGATATATGTAAACCCCACAGGTAGATTCGTTATCGGCGGTCCCGCAGGTGATAGTGGTCTTACAGGTAGAAAGATCATCGTTGATACATACGGCGGCTACGGCAGACACGGCGGTGGTGCTTTCTCCGGTAAGGACCCGACAAAGGTTGACAGAAGCGCAAGCTATGCGGCTCGTTATGCAGCAAAGAACATCGTTGCAGCAGGTCTTGCTAAGAAATGCGAGGTTCAGATCGCGTATGCTATCGGCGTTGCTCGTCCTCTTTGCGAAAACGTAAACACATTCGGCACGGGTGTTATCCCCGACGAACAGATAGCGGCTATCCTTCACGATTCCATGGACTTCCGTCCTGCCGCTATCATCGACTACTTCGGCTTGCGTAAGCCTATCTACAAACCGCTTTCTTCCTACGGCCACTTCGGCAGAGAAGAACTCGGCGTTCGTTGGGAAAGCACAGACCTCGCCGCAACTCTTCGCGCAAAAGCAGGTCTTTGATCCTAAAAATAAACTGAGCGCACGGAAAATTACGCGCACATAAAAACAGCATATTTCATATGATTATCTTGCGGCGGTATCGCCGCAAGATCTTTATGCGAGGAAAAAATCATGAATCTTTGTGCTGTAATTTTCTTTTCCGCATTTGCGGTAATGTGCGTGTACTTTATATTCCGTGCGCTTTTTTCTGCTTTTGCGTGCCGAGAGATAGCCAAAAGCAAGGTCGTGCGAAAACGAAAGAGTACTTTTCAAATATATGCGGATGCGAATGACCTTGAATATTATATCCGTATGGCGAGCGCCGTCAAGCCCGAGCTTGATATAATTGTGAACATCGACAGAAGGCGAGCGGACGCAAAAGAGCAGGAATTTATAGCGCAGAGGCTCTCACGCAGGGCGAGAAAACTCGAAATACATTACACAAACTGAAAAATTAAGGGGAAGATAAAAAATGCCGAACGAAAAAAACGAGCTTGTTTCAATAGAGGGAACTGTTGAAAAGATCATATTTCATAACGAGAGCAACGGTTACGTCGTTTGCGAGCTGTTGGCTTTTTCCGATGAGATCTATACTGTTTGCGGAAATATGCCTTACCTTGCCGTCGGTGAAACGATAAAGGCGCTTGGAGATTTTGTTACCCATCCGCAGTTTGGGCGACAGTTCCGCGTTGAATATTACGAAAAGCAGCTGCCCTCCAACGCTACTTCGATACTTAAATATCTTTCCTCGGGCACGATAAAGGGCATTGGTCCCGTAACCGCACGACATATAGTTGACAGATATGGCGACGATACTTTTGATGTGCTCGAAAATCACCCCGATTGGCTTTCGGATATAAACGGCATCTCCGCAAGAAAAGCGATAGAGATAGGCGAAAGTTTCCGCGCGCAGTTCGGTATGAGAAATGTTATGGCTTTTTGTCGCACATATTTCGGCCCAGCGACAGCTGTTAAGATATACAAAAGATGGGGTTGTGCCGCAGTCGATATAATAAAGCAGAACCCCTATATCCTTTGCGACGAGATACACGGCGTTTCGTTTGAAAAAGCGGATGCTATCGCCAAAAATCTCGGTTTTTCGACAGGAGCGGACGAGAGGATAGGTGCAGGGCTTAAATTTGTCCTTTCGCATAATCTTTACCAAAACGGTCATGTATTTTTACCCGAGGAAAAACTCACCGAAACCGCCGCAAAGCTTTTGGGCTGTACACGAGAAAAGGCGGAGGATGTGCTCTCCGTCATGGTCGCATCGAAGGAGCTTTTTCTTATAAGACAGGCGGGGCTTAAATGCATTTATTTGCCCGAGGCGCACGAAGCAGAGGCATATATTGCAAAAAAACTCGATGTTATGGAGGGAATAAACCATTCTCTCGATTCCGAAAATCTTTCCGAGCTTGTCAAAAAAGTCGAGATGGAGAACGATATCCAATATGAGGAACTTCAAAAGCGCGCCATAAGAGAGGCTGTAGTAAACTCTGTATTCGTTTTGACGGGCGGACCCGGTACAGGTAAGACAACGGTCGTTAGAGCTATCATCAGAATATTTTCAAGCATGGGCATGAACATAGCGCTCGCCGCTCCCACAGGGCGAGCCGCAAAGAGACTTTCGGAAGCCGCTTCCATGGAGGCAAAGACTATCCACCGTTTGCTGGAGATGCAATATACGCCCGATGACGAATCCGTTTTTAACAAAGACGAGAATAATCTGCTCGATGAAGATGTAATAATCATAGATGAATCGTCGATGATAGATGTATTCTTAATGTCAGCTTTGCTCAAAGCGATAAAACCGTCCGCTCGCCTTGTGCTCATCGGAGACGCAGATCAGTTGCCCCCCGTTGGTCCCGGATATGTTTTCCGTGATATCATAGAGAGCGAGCGCTTTTCGACAGTCGTGCTCACGCACATATTTCGTCAGGCGAGCCAAAGCTTGATAGTAACGAATGCGCACGCGGTGAACAACGGCAAATATATGGATCTTTCCAAAAAGGATGCGGACTTTTTCTTCCTGCCGCGCCCAAATGACGAAGAGACGGCATCGACGATCGTTTCACTTTGCGCCAAGCGACTGCCGAAAACTTACGGTGTGAGCGCTTTCAACGGTATACAGATAATAACTCCCTCGAAAAAGGGCATAAACGGCACGGAACTTTTGAATAATTCCTTGCAGGCGGCGCTCAATCCTCCCGATGTAATGAAAAGGGAGAAGCGTGTGCGTGATATCGTCTTCCGTGAGGGCGATAAGGTGATGCAGGTAAAGAACGATTACGATATCGAATGGACTCGCACGAACGGCGGAGAAGGTGTCGGTATCTTTAACGGCGATATCGGCATAATAGAGGAGATAAATATGTCCGCAGAAAGTATAAAAGTGCTTTTTGATGACAGAAGAGCTGTTTATGATTTTTCCATGCTCGATGAGCTTGAGCTGGCATATGCAATAACCGTACACAAGAGCCAAGGTAGCGAATATCCGATAGTTATAATTCCGCTCTACCGCTATTCGCAAAGATTGCTCACGAGAAATCTACTATATACCGCGCTTACGAGAGCGCAGAAGATGGTAATACTCGTTGGGGATGAGGAGGTATCGAAAAGGATGATAGAGAATAACCGCAGGACGAAGCGTTACACGGGGCTGTCATTCATCTTTTCGAAATACGAATGAGCATAGTTAATATTATCTTTCCTCAAAAGTGCATAAGCTGCGGCGAGACGACGGAAAGCGGCGAAAAAGACGTGTTTTGTCCCATCTGCCGTGCCAAATATGAGATGATAAAAAGGCAGAGATGCGATGTTTGCGGTCTTGCGGAGTGCAAGTGCAGATGCATCGCGTCAAAGCTTCACAAAAGCGGATCGCCCATCACGGAGCGCCATGTTTTTGCGTTTGAGAGCGACATATCCCGAACGCTCATTTATAAATTAAAGCGCAAAAACTTACGTTCGTTACGTGCATTTTTCGCAAATGAATGTTACGATATAGTGCGCGAGGAAACGGATAGGGTAAAGGGAGAAGACTTTGCGATAGTTTATCCGCCTCGCTCCAAAAGCGGCATAAAGGAATATGGCTTTGACCAAGCGCATATAATTGCATCAGCAGTCGCAAAAAGATCCGGTATACCTCTTTTGAAGATATTTCGCAGAGTACACAAGGGAAAATTGCAAAAAACACTTTCTTCGGAACAACGAGAACAGAACGCAGAAAGAGTTTTCGATATTACAAAAAATGCGGATGTCAGCGGTAAGACTATCATCATTATCGATGATGTTGTAACGAGCGGAAGCACAGCCGCAAGACTTGCGACACTTGTCATGAGATGCGGAGCAAAGCGCATCATAGTTATATCGGTAGCAAAAACATAAGTATCGGAGGAAAATATCATGGAAACGAAAAAGAAAAAGTTAAGCAAAAAACAGATAATAGCATTGATCTTGATATTTGCGCTTTTGATATCTTTTGCCTGGTGCGTTATTTTTTACAGATACTATTATTATGAATTTTACGGTTTCGTGGACGGATTGCGTATCTCCGAAACATGGATATTGAAGCGCGCGAAATATTCTGCGGACGAGCTTTACGATATAAGCATAGCTGATGCCGAAAACGGAAGCGCGGCAACTTTTTCTTCGTGCTTATGGCTTGTCAACACGGAGTATCTGCTCGATGCGAGCAAAGAGATAGATCTTATCGCTGTCAACGATAACCACAGCGTTACATCAGAGGCATATGACAGCCTTTTAAAGCTTTTTGAGGCTTGTTTTGAAACGACGGGCGAGAGCCTCAGCATAACGAGCAGTTTTCGCACATTCGAAAAGCAGGAGGCTATATACGCGGTGAATCAGTTTGCTGTGCCTGCGGGCGCGAGCGAGCATCAATGCGGTCTTGCCGTGGATGTTCGAACGGAAAGATTTGCAAGCGTCAATTTTATCAAATCCGAAGCGGGAAAATGGCTTGCTCGCAATGCCCACGAATACGGTTTTATAATCCGATATCCGTATTGGGGCAAAGACGAAACAGGCGTAACTTACGAGCCATGGCATTTGCGCTATGTCGGTGAGCCGCACGCGGAGATAATATATCGCACGAGATCGGTGCTTGAAGAATATGCTTCGCTTTATAAATACGGCGAATTTTATTATTACGACGGTTATATCATCTCACACCAGACGGAGGAGGGCGGTAAGCTCTCTTTTCTCTCGAACACGAAGGATGTTTTTGTGTCCGAGGACAACATGGGCGGATATTTTATTTGGGGAAAGAAAAACTAAAGGAACTTTTGTTTCTTTAGTTTTTTTCGTATTGTGGTGGCTTTTCTTTATCTGAAAGAAAAGCTTGCAGGTTTACCGCTTGGTGGAGCTGTATCGAAAATGATTACTGTATCAAATGCGGCTTCCCGAGTGGCGCCACACTCACAAAGCGCGCCGCAGGGCAAATATCAATGGTTATGGCTTTTAGCCGAGAACCTTTAATGCATGGTTGAATCTTATCAATGACAAAATTGTTGCAATTGGAAACGGGCGACCACAGGTCGCCCCTACGGATGGCAACACAAATGAATGTGTAGGGCAGGTGCTTGTTCCTGCCGCTTGAACCCAAGGCGCTTTATTTCAGCAAAAAAAGTTGATATAACCTTTTGCGAGCTTTTCTCTCGGATAAAGAAAAGCTTAAACCTGTGTCAGTTTGGTGAAAACGGAGAAAATAAAAATTTTATATCCAAATTAAAGCATGAGACACAATATCTTGTGTTCGCCTGTGTCTTCGTCTTTATGTTGGCAGTGCTCATATAAAACCCCGAAAATCAGAGGCATATATAGCTTTTTGACCTCGAAAAAGCCATGAAATCGTTCTTTATGGGCAAAAAATTTCAATTTTGCGATATAGAAAAAAACAGAATATTTTGTGTTTATTTTCACCAAAAATACTGTATCTTGTGGATTTTTGCGTTTTGGCTCTTGATAAATAGCATAATTTGTGGTATCCTTATAAGGCAACTTAAAGATTAACTTAAAGATTATCAAATATTGGATTGTTGAGAGGTGTTTACATATGAATATTATCAAAAGAAATGGTTCCCAGGCATCTTACGACAGCGATAAGATTAAACGTGCTATTTCCAGAGCGAATATAACCGTTCCCGAAGAAGAAAGACTTTCGGAGCAGGATATCGTGGATATAGAAGCTCACGTGCGCGCTGTGGGCAGCAACATGGCTCGTGCGCTCGGTGTTGAAGAAATCCAGGATATGGTCGAAAACGGAATAATGGAACACGGCGCTTTTAATGTAGCCAGAAATTATATCAAATACAGATATATACGTTCCTTGGCTCGCAAATCCAATACAACAGACGATAAGATACTTTCCCTTATCGAATGCAATAATGAAGAAGTTAAACAGGAAAATTCAAATAAAAATCCTACCGTCAACAGCGTTCAGCGCGACTATATGGCAGGCGAAGTCAGCAAAGATATCACGGAGCGCGTGCTTTTGCCCGAGGATATCGTGCAGGCGCACAAAGACGGTATCATCCATTTTCACGATTCCGACTATTTCGCACAGCATATGCACAACTGCGACCTCGTAAACCTCGAGGATATGCTCCAGAACGGCACGGTAATAAGCGGAACGAAGATCGAAAAGCCGCACAGCTTTTCCACTGCTTGCAACATTGCAACACAGATAATCGCGCAGGTAGCCAGCAACCAATACGGCGGTCAGAGCATCAGTCTTACTCACCTTGCGCCCTTCGTTCAGATATCTCGTGAAAAGATAAAAAAATCTGTTTTGAGAGAGATAGCGGAGCTTGGTGTTTCTCCCTCCGAAGAAAAGATAAGCAAGATAGTCGAAGACAGACTCCGTGAGGAGATCCGTCGCGGTGTTCAGACTATCCAATATCAGGTAGTAACACTTATGACAACGAACGGTCAGGCACCTTTTGTAACGGTGTTCATGTACCTTGGCGAAGCGGCAAACGAGCAGGAGAAAAAAGACCTTGCTCTTATCATCGAGGAAACGCTTCTTCAGCGTTATCAGGGCGTTAAGAATGAAGAAGGCGTTTGGGTAACGCCCGCATTTCCGAAACTCATCTACGTTCTCGAAGAGGATAATATCCACGAAGACAGCAAATATTTCTACCTTACAAAGCTCGCTGCCAAATGCACGGCAAAACGTATGGTTCCCGACTATATCTCCGAAAAGATAATGTTTAAAAACAAAGTCGATAAGAACGGCGAGGGTCATTGCTATACTTGCATGGGCTGCCGCAGCTTCCTCACACCTTATGTTGATGAAAACGGCAAACCGAAATATTACGGTCGTTTCAACCAGGGCGTTGTAACGGTAAACCTCGTTGATATCGGTCTTTCAGCATACGGTGATATGGAAAAATTCTGGCAGATATTCGACGAACGTCTCGAACTTTGCCATAAAGCTTTGCAGTGCCGCCACGAACGCTTGACAGGCACTCTTTCCGATGCCGCGCCCATCCTTTGGCAGCACGGCGCTTTGCTCCGTCTTGAAAAAGGAGAACCCATCGATAAATACCTCCACGGCGGATATTCCACGCTTTCATTGGGCTATGCCGGTCTTTGGGAATGCGTATACAGCCTTATCCAGAAGAAGCTTACAGAACCCGAAGGTGAAGCCCTCGGTCTTGAGATAATGAAGAAACTCAACGAATACACGGAAAAATGGAAAGCGGCTGAAAACATAGACTATTCACTCTA
>CAZERM010000059.1:0-9036 GCA_964514555.1 uncultured Lachnospiraceae bacterium
CATATATTTTTTATCAAATCAAGTATTTGCATTAAAATAATTCATTAACTTGATAAAAGTTACAATTTTTTAATATTTTTTGTCTGCTTTTGAAACTTTTATTAGGGCATTATGACATAAAGGTAAAAGCTGCCATTTCTTTTCAAAACAGCAGCTTTTGATATTATTTATTCTTTTTATCAAGTATTTCGACCGCGGCGCAAACAACACCGAAAAGCATGCCCGCAACAGGCCATATTATCCAGCTTTTATCCCAATCATTGGCAGCAAAACTGTATGCAAGGAACAAGGCCGTAACCGCACACCAATATATCGCCGCAACAGGACCTGTTTTTTTGTTTGCTTCTTTTTTCTCTCTCGTATATTCGCCCTCTTCGAGCAAACGGTCGATAGCGCCCTCCACCATGCCGACGGAAACTATCATAAATACGCCTATTGCCGCGAGCAAAAGAGTCATGGAAACACCTATCATAATAAAAAGTTCATTTTCCGTTATGGCAGTCGCAATTATCGGCACCGCGGCAATAACGCATAAGAATATGCCCATCATCGTTGCTTTGTGATATGACGGCTTGAAATCGTCTTTTTCGGATTTGAGCGCATTTCTTGCTTCTGCATCAAGCTCGACAAATTCTTTTTCCATATATTCAAATTCACTCGTTTTTGAACCGAAAGAAACGAATATCAATACAGCAAACGCCGCTATTATCAATATCGCAATCACGCCGATCATGATGCAAACATCTTCACTTATAAATGTAAGTGTTCCCGATGAACAGAGCCCTATCAATATAAAGAGCAATATCGGAGAGATGATGCACAAAAATACACCGAAAGCCACCTTTCGCGCGTTCTCTTTATAAATGGATAAGTAATCCATCGCCGCGCTCAACGAAAATCTGTGCGCTTTTGTGTCGCTTTCCACTTCGCTCTCTTTTTCTTCGCAGACTTCGGGCGCGCTCTCACAAATTTTAACCTCGTTACTAGGGGAAACGTTCTCCCCTTCCTCGTCTTTCAAAAGATGATCCGTGCTCACGCCAAATATCAACGAAAGTTGAACTATCTTTGATATATCGGGGACAGACTGCGCGCTTTCCCATTTTGAAACGGATTGGCGCGTAACGTCCAAACGCTCCGCAAGTTCCTCTTGCGACCAACCCTGCTTCTTTCTCAACATTATTATCTTATCAGCCAAACTCATAATAGCACCTCTCTTAGTGTTTTGATGACTTGATTATAGCACGCAACCGCCCCAAAAACAATAAAGACCGACAGTCAATTTGTCAACTGTCGGTTGCTTTTTTGAAAAATGTTCATTTTTGAAACGATTTTTAATTTCTTTGTGCATCCAAGCACGCATCTATTACCAATACGACCGCAAGTGCGATAACGGGGTCAACGTGGTCGTCTACATATATCTCATATGCATCGCCCCATGTGAACCACTGCTTGGAAACGGAATCGATAAGTTTGTCTTCGCTATGTATCTTATATTCGTGGTCGAGAAAATCTCCGATGACTGTCCAGCCGAGACCGTTAACTCTGTATGAACTGCCGAAGAATGTAATATCTTTTACGACTTCGGCTATCTCGTTGTCGTCTCTGCTTATGCTGTACCTGGGCAAGAAAGTGAATAACCTCTGCTCGATAAAAGCAAGTTCCCTTTCCGTTGCGGAATATATGTGGAGCTTCTTGCCGAAGGTGAATACCTCACCCTCGACAAAAAAACATTCTCTTTCTTCCTCGTCATAGATACTGAATCTATCTCCGAATGTAAAAACGTGCTGTTTTAAATAAAATCTCATTTTTGTTCTCTTCGATCTATCATTCAACAACAACGATAAAGCGGTAAACGTCCTGACCGCCGTTGAATGTCTGGATCTCGATGTCGGGGTATGCTTCTTCTATCTGAGCAACAAACTCGTCAAGGAGGTCTTCGCTTACGGATTTACCGTAGAAGATATTGACGATATCGCATTCGCTTGCTTTCATGCCCTCAAGGAGCTTCATGGATGCGGCGAGGATATCGGGCTCGGAAGCGAGCATCTGCTTGCCGCAGAAGGAGATATAATCGTTTTCGTGAACTTTTACGCCATTCATTTCCGTATTTCTTACGGCATACGTTACAAAGCCCGTTTCTACCTCTGTCATAGCGGCATTGATGCCCTCTATAACTTCGTCAACATTTTCGTTTTCAAGGTCGATGGTGGAAAGAGCCGCGTAGCAATCGCCAACGCTCTTGCTCTCTATAACGTGTATCTGCGCTTTTTCATATATCTTTGCCGCTTGGCGAGCCGCAAGGATGATGTTACCGTTATTCGGGAATACGATGATATGGTCTGCGTTTATCTCTTCAAATACATCAAGGAAGTTCTGCGCGGAGGGGTTCATCGTCTGACCACCGCTTACGATCTCGTCTGCGCCGAGTGTTTCATAGAGCTGACGGATACCGTCGCCGTTTGCAACAGCAACCACACCGTATCTCTTGTGCGGTTTTTCTTTGGGTTTTTCAACTGTTTCGTTGTGCTGAACAGACATATTCTCTATCTTCAAAGTGAGAAATTCACCGAACTGGTGGCAGAATTCCAAAACCTTGTAGGGCTGCATCGTGTGCACATGAAGCTTTACGATAGTGCCTGTCTTGTACGCAACGATGGAATCACCTATAGTAGCGAGAAAATCTTTAATGATGTTTACATCAAACGCTTCAACGTCTGTCTTAGCATTCATAAGCTGAACGAGAAGTTCTGTGCAATATCCGTAATTCATCTCGCTGTCGGGGCCGAACTTGGAAAAATCTATATCAGCCGCAGAAGAAGTGCTTTCGGAAGCCGCAATATCTTCGATCTCTTCGCCTTTGAGTATCTTGAGGAAGCCCTCTGCGATATATTTAAGACCGGAACCGCCGCTGTCTACAACGCCCGCTTCTTTGAGAACTGTAAGTATTTCGGGGGTGCGTTTAAGAGAAGCATCCATTTCCGTTACAAGGTCCTGGAAAAGGGATTCGACTGTGCTTTCTTCGTTGATACGAGATACAGCATAGTCAACGGATTCTCTCGCAACCGTAAGGATAGTACCCTCTGCAGGGGAACTTACGGAAGCATAAGCCTGTTTAACGCCGTTGGAAAGCGCTTTACCGATATCGGCAACACTTACTTCTTCCTTGCCGAGGAACTCGTTGGAGATACCGGCAAAGAACTGAGAAAGGATAACGCCGGAGTTACCGCGCGCGCCAAGGAGCATACCGTCCATAAGGGATTTTGCTACCTGGTCAAGGGATTCGCCCTCGATCTTGGAAAGAGCTTTTGCGCCACCCTCCATCGTCATCATCATGTTATCGCCCGTATCACCGTCGGGAACGGGGAAAACGTTCATATTATTTACTATTTTAACGTGCGAACGAAGATATGCTACGCCACCGCGGAACATCTTCGCAAAAAGATTACCATTTAAAAATTTACGTGCCATTTGATCAATCCTCCCTCTTTTTGCCCCAGAAGAATAACGCTACCGTTCCGGGACCTGAATGACTTCCTATAGTTGTACCTATATTATTTATTTCTACCTTGCCCTTAAGCTTGGGGAATGCTTCTTCGATAAGGTCTGCCACAACTCTTGCATCTTCATAGCAAGCGGAGTTGCACATATAGCACTTGTCCGCGTAGTCAAGACCGTCATTTGCGTTTTCTTTCATGCGTTCCACAATAGCTTTGATAACTTTCTTTTTGGAACGGATCTTTTCTCTTGCGATAAGATGACCTTCAAAGTCAACATTGAGCAACGGGCAGATGCCGAGAAGTCCGCCTACAAATCCTGCTGTTTTGGAAACTCTGCCACCCTTGATAAAGAATGTAAGGTCTGAAGTAAAGAACCAATGGTGCATCTCGAGTTTATGCTCTTCTACCCAATCACGAAGTTCATCGATGCTCTTGCCCTCGTCGCGCATATCGGCGAGCTTGTCCATGATAAGACCGTAACCGGAGGAAGCCGCCAAAGAGTCAACGACATATATCTTTCTGTCGGGGTATCTTTCGGAAGCAATGTTTGCCGCCGCTTTTGCGGATTTGGATGTGCCGGAGATACCGGAAGAAAGAGATATATGAAGAACGTCCTTTCCATCTTTAAGGAAGCCTTCGAAATATTCAAGGTATTCCTGAATATTGAGCTGGGAAGTTTTCGCTTCTTCGCCTGCTAACATTCTCTTATAAAACTCGTCAAAGGGTATCGTCTGACCGAGGTCATCGGGATACTCTTTACCATTCAAAAAATAATGAAAACAAATATATGAAATATTTCTGCTTTCAAAATGTTCCTTTGTCAGATCTGCTGTCGAGCAACAGCTAAGTACATATTCTGCCATAACTATAACTCCTTGAAAAAAATTTATTTACATTATAAGTATACACTGTATTTTGCAAAAAATCAAACATTTCCTTGCATTTCGTTGGCAAAAAAGCCGCTACAGTATATAGAATTGGCAAAAAAAGCACTCTACGGATAGTAGAGTGCCTGATTTTTGAATTATTTATTATCTTTTATCTTGATTTTGGAAGTGAGATAAACTATAGCCACAACAGGTATCATCAAAAGGAATATCTGCCACACATTATATTTTATCAACGCAATATATATCAACAACAATATGGAAAGCACCATAAATGTTATTATCATTCTGTTTTTTCTGCCTTTATTCCAAATGGAATTTAAAACAAGATGCGTTATAAAAGCTATCGGAAGCGCCGCAAAGAAGATTATCCAAAGCGGTCTGTCGAGCACTATCCAAAACAAGATAAAGAGAAAGAGTGCAAACGTCCATATTCCGCAGAGGGCTATTCCCTCCACCGCTTTAAGGTTAAAGCGCAGTTTTTCAGAATCCGGCTTTTCATTCTTATCCTTTGGCTCCCATTCGTTGTGGGTGCTGAAAAGATAGTCGATTGAAACGCCGAATATCTCGCTCATCTGTTTTAACACATTTGCATCGGGCAAAGCCTCGGCGCGCTCCCATTTCGATATGGATTTATCGGAATAATTAAGCTTTTCGCCAAGCTCGCTCTGCGTCATTCCCGCATCTGTGCGTAGCTTTATAATATTGCTTGCAATAATCAATTTAAGTTCAACCATTCCAAGTGCTCCGTTTTCGATTTATTTGATATGCGGCAAAAATCATCGCTCGCAAGGTTTTATGCATATATTTTACCACATGGCGCGGCAAAAATCAACAAAAAATCCCAATTATATTTTATTTGATAATATAATTTCCCGCTCCGAGTTCAAATATCATCTTGCCGTTTTCCGTTTTAGCGCCAAGCTCTGCTTCGCTCATGATAAGACCGTTGATCTCCAACGCGTTCTTTTCGCAAAGCAACGGGAATTCAACCCTTGCGCTCGTACCTTCGGGGATCTCGGCAGAGAATACAAATTCTCCGTTTTCGAAATGCCATTCCGCTTTTATCATGCCGCAAGCGGAATCGTACTGCGCCTTAACGAACGTGATGTGTTCTTGTCCCTCGGGAAGTTCGCTGTCTTTTCTCGTATCGGGGCGAGGGCAAAGAACAAAATGCTTGAATCCGGGGTTTTCGGGGTCGGGAGAGATACCTGCCATCTTGGAATACATCCATTCAAGAACTGCGCCGTATGCGTAGTGGTTGAAGGAGTTCATAGTAACTCTGCCAAAGCCCTTTGCAAGTGTATAGGAGTTCCAGCGCTCCCAGATAGTCGTCGCGCCCTGGCGCACGCTGTAGAGCCAAGAGGGGTCATTCGTCTGCAAGAGCAAAGAATATGCGAGGTTGTCAAGACCGACTTCGGAAAGTGTCTGGTTAAGGATACCTGTGCCTACGAAACCTGTGGAGAGTGTATAGTTGTTCTCTTCTATCTTAGCTTTAAGGTTCTTGATGCAGTTTTCGCGAACAGCACCTTTTACCATGTCAAAGTGGAGCGCGCAAAGGTAAGCGCACTGAGATCTTTCCGTGAGTTCATCGCCGTCAACGAAAAGTTCATTGAATTTAGCAACTACCTGCTCTGCAAGGTCTTTGTAATAGGAAGCTCTGTCTTCTTTGCCCAATACCTTGGAGAAGATCGCCATAAGACGTGCATCATATGCATGGTAGCAGTAAGAAAGCACTTTCTTGTCTGTTTCATCGTATGCGAGCCAGTCGCCGTAATGTTCATCGGGTCCGAGCAAGCCGTTGTTGAGGATGCCTGTCATATACGCTTCCATGGAATCGTAATGTTCGCGGATAACTTCCGTATCATTGTACATGAGGTAGAGGTTGTAAGGCACGATAACGCCTGCGTCTGTCCAAGCTGCGCTGCCTCTTCTCTCTTTTGTCCAAAGTCTGGGTATAATCTCGTCGTAACGTCCGTCAAAGCCGACCTGTGCATCTCTTGCATCCTGGAGCCATTTGCGGAAGAACATATCTGTATCCATCAAGTAGGAGCCTGCGCCACAGAATATCTGCGTGTCGCCCGTCCAACCGAGACGTTCGTCTCTCTGAGGGCAGTCTGTGGGAACGGACAAATAGTTGCCGAGCGCACCCCATTTGATGTTGGAGATGAGCTTGTTTACTTCGCCGTGGCTCGTTTCGATAGAGCCGCACATCTTGAGGTCGGAGCCTATAACTTCGCCGCAGATCATGTCGATATCGATGTCATTTTCCGCGCGCAATTCGATGTAACGGAAGCCGTAGAAAGAAAGCTTGGGTGCATATTCTTCAACGCCTTCGCCGTTTGCAACATATGTGATACGAGCCAAAGCAGTGCGGTAGTTCTGGATATAGATAGAACCTTTCGCACCGTCGTTGCCGCGGTCTTTTTCGCCGCTGTCGTTGAGGAATTCCGCAACGCCGAGACGGATCTTTGTTCCCTTTTCGGCGGATATTCTGAATTTAGGTCTGCCGACCATGTTCTGACCCATATCAAGCACGAGCGTGTCGCCCGCTTTAAGAATCATCTTTTCGCAATTTTTGCCGATGCGACGAGATGTAACATTTATCTCGCCGTATGTCGTGCCGTTTTCCTTTACGGAATCGTAAACGACAGCGGAAAGAGGATGTCTTTCAAGTTCGGGGCGAACACGAACGTAGGGTCCGAAGTGAGGAACTATCTCGCCTGTAAACTCAGTGTAAACAGCAGGTTTTTCGTAAACAGCCGTTTCGGGTTCGTCTTTCTTCGTTGCGTCATAATATTCGCCTTCCCAAAGGTCCGCATACATAACAGGACCGCAGAAAGCTGTTTCGAAATCTTCGTCGCTGGCGATGATTTCGCTCGTGCCGTCCGCATATTCAAGTTCTATCTCGCAGCAGAAAGCAGGTTTTTTGTAGCCGTAGAAGCCAAAGCTTATTCTACCTGACCACCAGCCCACACCTACGCGAGAAATAAATGTGTTCTCTTTGCGAATGCTGTCCGTTATATCGTACTCGTATTCAAAAACGCGCAAGCGATAGTCTGTCCATTCGGGTTTGAGTTCGTCGAAAACAACGCCGTTTTCTGTACGATTACCAATTCTCTCGCCGTTTATCTCCATATCGAATACACCGAGAGCAGTTGCGCGGATGATAGCGCGTTTTACTTCTTTTTCGCATTTGAATTTGCGACGGAAAGTGAGCAGACCCTCCGCAGGAAGGTCTATCGTTCTGCCTTCGAGTATGGCAGCGTGTTTTACCTGCCAAGGATATTTATTCTCGACATGGTTCATGGATGAATTAGTGATAAATATACCTTTTTTCATAATTCAAGCTCCTTTATGAAATATTATTTTTAATGTCCGCGTTCTTTGCTCCGCGCTTGAATATCACGGAAGCCAATACCATGAGGACAAAGAAAAGCGTTATATATATAGGCAATATATCGGGCGTTACGTTCTGCGCGAACTGACCGTATATCATCGGGAAGAACATTATTCCGACATAAGCCATAGCCATTTGCGAGCCGACGATGGCTTGCGAAACATCTTTTCCGAAATGTTCGGGTGTAAGATGAACAAGGTTTGGGAAAACAGGACCGTTGCCGAGTCCTATGAGGAATAGTGCCACCGTGCAGACAGTTATACTGTACGGCACAAAGAGCATACAAAGCGCCACCGCTATAACGCAGAAGCCTATCTTTATGATCTTCCAGGAAGAAAGCTTATACGCAAGCACACCTGACAAAAATCTGCCAACGGCAATACCCATATAATAGAACATGATGACTTTTGCGGCGGATTCTTCGCTGAGTCCGCGAGATTCAACGAGGAACGTGCTTCCCCAAGAGCCGCAAGTACATTCTATCGCGCACGAGCAGATGAACATGAGCCAAGCCATGCGGATACGTCTGTCCTTTGCTTGGTGCAAAAGAGGAACATTGACTTGTGCTTCCTCCGCGCCCTCCGAGTCTCTGTGAGATACTTTTTTCCAAAGAGGAACGGATAAAACGGTTATCGCCGCGATGACGATCTGGATATAGAAAGCATATCTGTAGCCGCTTCTCCAATCGTTCGCGTGTGAAAGTGCGCGCGACATAAGATAAGGGCTGACAGTAACACCGACACCGTAAAAACAATGCAAAAAGTTCATGTGCGTTGCCTTGTAATGGAGCGCAACATAATTGTTAAGCCCCGAGTCTATCGCGCCGCCGCCCAAACCGAGCGGTATTGCAAACAAGCAAAGAAAAATGAAATTTTTCGAAAAAGAAAAGCCAAGCAAAGATATCGCTGTTAAAATGGTGCTTGCGGCGGTTATCTTCGCCGTGCCGAAACGCCTTATCAAACGAGCGCTCAAAAGGCTGGCGGTTATCGTGCCTGCCGTTGTGATGATGCTGACACAACTGCCGAGCGAAACAGGTAAAGAAAGCTCCGAATATATCGCGGGCCACGCAGGACCGAAAAGCGAATCGGGTATTCCCAAGCCGATAAAATCGATAAATATGATGACAAGAAGTAGGGTCGCCATAAAGTTTTCCTTTAATAAAATATTATATCTCAAAATATTTTACCATGCCACAGCCCCAAAGTCAACATTGACTTTGATCGTGATATATGCTAGAATAACAAATGTATAA
>CAZERM010000060.1:0-2797 GCA_964514555.1 uncultured Lachnospiraceae bacterium
AGGGGGTGTTTAACTAGAATACTGCACCGTCACCGTGTAGCTTGTTGCTACGATTATAATTATACCATATTTAAAAAAATATTCAAGAGCAAAAATGCGGATATTTTTGAACAAATTCGGTCATTTTTGATAATTTTTTGCATTTACCATATCAAAATGTAACTTTTTCTGAATATTCATTCATTTTGCGAGGAATATTGAGCTTTTTGTAAAAATAGGGTGAGCGCGAAGCCCACCCTATTTATTGATATTTATTTTACGAGTCCGAGTTTATCGAGCCAATAGATGACATGAGAAGCAAAACCATGGTTACAGCTTGCCGTGGGAGTATCATTTTCCCAAAGTGTACCTGTGAGTTCTGCCATCTTCAAGAAGAAACCTTTGATATTATCCAAAAGTTTTTCCTTTTCGCCTTCCATGCAAAGAAGATCAAGGCGCAAATAGTCGCCGATGAATGTGTTTGCAGGGTAGATGTTCTGCCATTTTGCTTCAGGCTTGAATTCGGGCCATTTGCCATCAACGATGCGTTCGGGACCGAAATCATTAAGAAGTCTTTCCCAAAGTACGGGGTTATTTTCTTTTGTTGCCACGTCGCAATAGAACGCGTAATACTGGCAAGCTTCCGTGCATTCACCGGAAAGATGAGCGATACCGTCTTCACCGTAAACAGCGTTATCACAATAGAAGCCTTCTTCCGTGATAGCCTGCTCGTTTATCTTACGTTTGATGTTTTCTGCTTTTACGCGAAGTGCTTCGTCGCCGTACATATTAGCAGCGGAGATAAGCATTTTTGCATAGAGCATATTGGAGGGATAGCTTATATCCTGTGTAAGTTCGTTTGCTTTTGACCATTCGACAAATACCCAAGAATCGAGTTTTTCCAAAAGACCGTCTTTGTTTTCGTAAGGCTTGAAGAAATCAACAAGATCGTATATCTTGCTCTTTGCATCATCTATAAACTTGCGGTCGTTGCTTCTGGCAAGGTATTCTTCGAGTTCTATAACGAGCCACATTGCCCAGTTGGAGATATATCCGCCGTTCAAATGGTCGCCGGGGTAACATTCGGCAAACATTCCTTTGGGAAGTGATTTGAAGCCATCGGGGAGAAAATAGTTCTCAAGGAAGTTGTGTTCTATAGCGCTGTTTCCTTTGAGGATCTTTTCAACTCTCGCTGTAAAGAAGCTGTCGCAGAGCCAGCCTGCACGTTCGCGAGAGGGGCAGTCCATGAATATCGTGAATGCATTCTGACGATAAGATTCAACGGCTGCATCGAATATCTTAGCAATATCCTTGTCATCGCCAATATATTTTTTGTCTGTTTTGTCGTCGCCAAAGTAGATGATGCCGACATTGGAGATATCAGCTTTGCCTTTTGTAACGTAAAATTCCATAGCGCTCATTGTATAGGGTTCAAATGTGGTAAAATGATAGGAACCTTTTTTGAATCTGTATATCATTGCGTTTACAGTGTACATACGGCGGAAGTTTATAAGACCGTTTTCGCCGATAAATTCATCAAATTTAACAACGATCTCTGTGTCTTCTTCACAAGTGATATCAAATTCGAGCTTACCTGTTGTATCGATAGCCATCTTATATGTGGCACCTTTGCCGCTCTCGATAGTTTTTGTTTCGGGAACTTCGTCTATCTGCTCGATATTATTCACTTTGATATTGCGAGCCTTGATAAAAACGTCTGTTTCAGATTCGCCGAGAGAAAAGAGCTTGCCGCTGGGGGAAGTGTTTACTTTTCTGGGAACGATGAAAGCAGGGTAAAGTACACCGCTTGCATCTGTAAGAGTTTCAAAACTGAGGTTGGAAACTATCTTGATCGCAGGAACACGGTAATATACGTTATAATCGCATCCGCGAGCGATAAATGTTTTGTTTTCATCGACTGGTGCAAACTGTACCGTAGCAAAATCGCGGTTGTTGATCTCAATATCTTCGCTCCATTTTGCGATTTCGGGGGACATATTATATGTCTCGCAGAATGTGCGCTGACCTGCATAACGGATAGCTTTCTGTTCATGCTCTGTCATAACGCGGCAGATGAATCCTTCGCCGCCTGTAAATGCGGTGATATTATCATCCTCAATAAGCTCTGCACAGAGGAAAGAAGGCTGGTCTATGTGATAGTAAGAGTCTGCGTTATAGCCGGCGACGTCGATGGTTACAACAGCTTTTTCTTTGATGTATTCGGAAATATCGAGATCATCTACACGATAAAAGCCGTGAGCGCTTCTTGCAGGGCCAAAAGCCACGAATTTGCCGTTTATTTTTACATTATACGCAGATGAGCCTGTAAGGCGCAAAACAGTTTTATTTGCGCCGCTTGCGATGCTTCTGAACGAGAGCCAAAGGTTCATCTCTTGTTCTCTGCCAAAGGGCCAAACGGGAACAGCTTTTTCAAAAGCTACGATATTTGCAGGGAATTTTGAATTGTTCATGAAATATATCTACCTTTCACAGTATTATATGATTTGATTTAATTATAACATATTAAGGCGAAAAAGCAATAGAATGATAGTAAAAAAGGCATCTTTATGATGCCTTAAGATCAAATATAAAGAAAAGGTCGCCGAAATATCGGCGACCTTTATAAGTCAAATATTCAGAAAAACTTAAATTAGTTGAGTTCTGCGAAGTATTTGATTGTACGAACCATCTGGCTTGTGTAGCTGTTTTCGTTGTCGTACCAAGAAACAACCTGTACCTGGTATGTATCGTCGTCGATCTTAGCAACCATTGTCTGTGTTGCATCGAAGAGAGAACCATATCTCATACCGATAACGTC